>JAISZO010000209.1 GCA_031269105.1 Planctomycetaceae bacterium
GTGACCACGCAAAGTAATCATTTATTTGCTTCGCTGGTGGCATATGTTAAATTGGAGAAGCTAAAGTTCGCCCACAAACTCAATCATTTTGCACTCAAAGCGAAAATCTACTTGGCGGCGTCCAAAGCCGCATGGATCGAGCTGGGGAAAATAAAACTCGCCGATGGTGCGTAACATGAGGTAATAAAAGGAACGGACGGACTAAAAACTCTAAAAGATAATCATAAAGGACGCTCTCAATCTTGTAAAGAAGAAGAGGAGGTTATTAGAACCGCCCTAAAAAAGAAACGGAATGGTCTGAAACCGTCCCGTTTCTTTTTATAGAAAATCTCTTTGGAATTTTTCTCTTGCGTTTCGGATTACTTTGGTCCGGCGTTTTTGATTTTCTCATCGGCAACGTCTTCATATTTGGCAAAATTCTGACGGAATAATCCGGCGAGTTTTTTTGCGGTCGCGTCAAACGCCGCTTTGTCTGTCCAGATTTTTTCCGAAAAACCGCTTTCTCCGGCGTTCAACGCTTCGCTCTTGGATAACGCCGCCGTTCCGCCGCTTCCGTTCCCGCCCGCCAGCGCCGCGTTTTTCGACGCCGAAAGAGATTTCGAGTAGCCGGAGCGTTCAATCAGGTCGATTTCCAGATGGGAAAACGTTTCCTTTAACGCGGACGCAACGTCGGATTTTTGAACGGACGCAGCGGCGCTTTGGGAAACGCCGGATTTTGCCGATTTACCGACGCTGACCAGAGTTTTCAGCCCGACGGCAAAAGAGCCGATACTTGACGCGATGGAGATTGCCGACGACGCTCCAAATTTCATAATACCCGTCCCGAAACTCCCCAATTTGCCGCTGAAATTCTTGAGAAAACCGGACGTTTTTGACGCAAAATTCCTGACCTGCTCGCCGGCGGCTTTCAGTCCTTTTTTTAGCGCGGAATCGTCGGCAAAGAGCGAAATAAACGCTTGTCCCGCTCTGATTTGTCCCGCCGTAGTCGCCATAATTTTTTTCCTTGATTTTTTTGCCGGTTTGTAGGATAATAAAGTTATTGAATGTTTGTTATTGAAAGGAAACGAAAATGAAAGAACTCTTTGAAGGCGCTGGTTGCGGACTGATTACCCTTTTCATTCTGGCAATTCTTACAATGATTATCGCCAACATGTGAGCTAGGTTTTCCCTTTGACCTTTTTGACCTTGCTTTTGACTTTCGTTTTCTTTACCGACGTCGGCTGATTAAAACCGCGAAATTTCAGCGTTGTTTTTCCGCCGTATTCCAGCGCTTTCGCCCCTTGCGTGATTCCGCCTTTGCCTTGTTTATAACCGACCGACACGTTTTTTTTGTCGTCGGCAACGCCGAAATCAATTCCAAACGCTTTGCCTTTAATCGTTCCCGTTGGCGAATGAGGCGGTTCGCCCGGTTTGCTCCGGTCGGCGGGCGTCGGATTCGCCTTTCCCTTTTTAATTCTTCGTTTGGCTTCGCGCTGTACGTCCTGTCCGTACATTTTCAGGAATTGCCGCACAACGCCGGAGGAATGATTCTCAAGGATACTGACGTCAAAATCCGATTGAACGCGCCCAAAAATCATTTATCCTTTTCCTCTCACTCTCCGGTAATTTTTCGCATTCCACGCCGTTCCGCCGCGTTCCGCATACCGTTCCGCTTTTTGCCATAACTCCGGTATCTTTTCGTTAATGGTTTCTTGAGCGGGTCGCATCGCCGGTCGCGATTCAATCGTTATCGAAATTTTCTTGACCGGCGGCGGTTTTTGCCGTTCTGACCACGCTAAAAATTTCGGCGAACGTTTCGCTTTCTCCCATTGTTCCACCGTATAAAAGTAGTGGAGCGGTCGGCGCTTGCCGCGTTTGTCCGGCGTTCCTAATCCCCGCGTTCCAAACCGCTTTTTCCCGTACTCGCTTTTATCTTTCCAACGCATATTTTATTTTTACCGCGATACGTAGTTGTTTCCGTCCTTCATTATGAAGTTCATCAAATACCCGAAATCAAGGTAGTCCGGTTTCGCTTCTTTTCCAAAAAGCGGTCGTAAATCTTCCGGCTTGACCGGCGGAATCGGGCGGAATTTCGCCCCGAACGCGCCGCCGGACGTCCTCGCCGCTTCCCGCGAAGCGTTCCAGATATCGGAACGAATCGCGGCGGTCTGCCTCCATGTCTGATTGAGCCGCTCAATCGCCATTGTTTCCAGCTGGAACCACGTTAATCGTTCTCGGACGGGATTGATTCCAACGATTCCGGCGTATCGCCAAACGTTTTTCCAGAAATCTTCTTTTTTGCTTCTTTTTTCTTCGCAATCTTCTGCGTTTGGTTCTCCAGTTCCAGGTCGAACTCCTTCCGATACGTTTCCCCCATTTTCGAGATGTAATTCTTGATTTTCGGGAACACGTAATTGAGGTTCTTGCTCGTTTCCTCTTTCAGCGCCGTCAGCATCTCCATAAACGCGGTTCGTTTCGGCGTCTCCCCGAAAAAATCGCTCACCGCGATAACAAGAGCGTCTTTTGCCCTCTCCAAAACGTCGCCGGAAAGCGAGCGCCCAAAGTCTTCCGAACTCACGCCCGCTTTAACGGCTTGGTCTTCAACGGAAATAAACAGGAAATCCGCCAGCGTTTGCAGGTCGATAAACGCCGCGCTCAAGTTTTCGGGATTATCAATATCCACATTGATATTCCGTTTCAACCGCGCCGCGGTAAATAAGTTAATTTCCGGCGTCCACGTCCGGTTTTTCGTATCGGTAAATGTTCTTGAAATCATTTTTTCCTTTCTTTCTTAACAAAGGCGCTTTTTCTCACACAAAGACGCAAAGGCACGAAGGAATTTTTATCTCTGTGATGAAAACAATTATTTGTCCCACTTTAAAAATCCTTCGTGATTCCTTCGCGCTTCTTTGTTCTTCGTGGTAAAAACTTTGTTTAGCTTTTCGTTAATCAGAAGATTCATTTTGAGTGACCGTCGGTTCGGTACCCGCCGCCGCAGACAAACGAATCGACACATTGTAGTCCGAAACGTCTTCCATCGGGTCGGCTTTCTCAAATTTCGTCACTTCCCAGTCGGCTTTGATTCCGCGCCATGTCGCGGCGGTTTTTACGTTGTCCGTAAACTCGATATTCACATACGAATCGTCCGCGTCGCTTAAAAACGCCGCTTGTAACGCCTGAAAACTGGCGTCGGCGGGGTCGTAGTGAATCGTAAAATCAATGGGAACGTCGATAAGTCCTTTGAGGTATTTCACCCAAACGGATTCGCGGCTTTTCACCTGAATCTCGTTTCGTGAAAACGGCAATGTAATATCGAGTACGCCTTTGACAAGCGTAGTTCCCATGTACATTTTGGCTTTAAATCCGGAACGATAGCCCATGATTTTTTTCTTTCATTGTTTTTTATTTAGGTAACAGCGTTAGCTTGCAATACTTTCACGTGTTGAAAACCAACACTGGAACCTGTTTATTTCTCACACAAAGGCACGAAGTCACAAAGGGGTTTTATTTGTCATTTGCCATTTTTCGCTCGCTGACGCTTCCCGCTCTTGATTTTAGGCGCGAAACGTTAATCGTATCCCGCCGACAAACGGTTCGCCGGTGCGATGAATTTTTGATTTATCGTAGCCGGCTTTCGCCGCGTCAATTGTTTTCACGCCGACGCATTCCGTTTCGTTAAAAGGACCGCCGTCGTTCATAAATACTTCAGCGAGTTCTTCCAGTCCGTCCATGAGCGTTACAAACGTTTCAAAATTCTTTTCCTTGCCGAAAATCACTACGTCAATTTCGTGAACGGTTATCGGTTTTTCGCCGCGCAATCGCTCCCATTCGAGCGAAGCAGGTAAAATCGCGACCGAAATGGATTCGCCGAGATTTTCAAACCGGATAAAAACGGAATAAGATTCCGCAACCTGACCAACGATTGTCCGCCAGCTTGGAGGAATATTTTCCGCGAGATAATCTCTGATTTTTTTTAGGAGTTCGCTTTGTTTCATTTAACCTTTTTCTTCGTTCCATTCGACGGTGTTGAGCCGGTACAGAACTCCTGCCGCCAGTTCTTCGTAAGGTTGTTCCGCGAGGATTTTCCACATTTTTCGGCGTCCATCGCGATGCTGCACAATAAACGATTCCGAAAAATCTTTATCGCAAGCGTAATACAACCGCTCAAACGTTTCATGATCAATTTCAAATCCTACGCCGGTCGCCAGCGTTCTCACGCCGTCGTCGTCGGTTAGGGTATAGTCCACCGTCAAAAAAATCGCGTCAAAATGATATTTTTGTCCCGATTCTTTGGACGGTTGCAAAAAAAATCCGCCTTCCGTCTTGAATCGGTTTATCGCCGTTTTTGCCGATTGTTTTATAAGGTCTTGAACGCTCATTTTTTAGGTTGCTGTAATCTGGAACCTGAAACCTAATCCTTGCTAAATTGCGAAAATCACTTCTTCTTTGGTGTAATCCGCGACGTCGGGATTTTCAAACTCTATCGTAATCACAACGCGGTAATACATGCCGCGTTGCGGGAACGGATAAACCATCTGCACGCCTTCCGGCGTACTCGCTTTTTTTACGGGGATAACCAGCCGGAAATTAAATTCAATCTTCCGTCCGAACACGCCGACGCCGCCGACGTCTTCGTAAACCGTCGTCGTTTGCGTTTCCTCCATAAAACACGAAACTGCGGGAACTTCTACGTCGGCGTAATATTCGACCGGCGTTTGCGTGTTGGAGTCCGGGTGTTCGGTTTCGTACACCGTGTATTTCACCAAAGCAATATCGGAAACTTTAATTTCCGAATCGCTGAACAGCTTTTCTACGCCGTAAATCGTACACCCGTTAGTTGCGCTGATTCGCGTATTTTCCGGCATCCTGAATCACTCCCCAATTTGACGAAACAACAAGTCCAATTCCATTAGCGACAACAACGCTTTTTGCCGTGTAAGGCATGTCGGTATGCACGCCGCTTTCGAGTCTTTCGAGTATCGACGGCAATTCTCCGTATTCTCCTGCGGTTTCGCCGTTCATTGTCGGCATTTCTTCAAATGAAGTCGAAGGCGTTTGTCCGGGAATATGCGGCAACGGCATGACGTTTTCCTTTCTTTCTTTTTCACTATTCGCCACGAAGAACGAAGCTCCACGAAGGATTCGCGAAGTAGTTATTTAACTCATGTTACGCAGTAGTTGTCTTCCATTAGGAAAGTATTGGTTTGTCCTCTTTAAGATTTTATTGCTGAATTGTTCCTAATTTGGTAAGCTACGCATTCCCGTTGGTACGTTTTCCCGAAATTTAAGAACCCCAAAACAGGAGTAAAAATTTTTTATCATGGATGACCGATTGGATTTGTACACGGATTTATTTATTGAGCAGTGTTGGTCGTACGACGGCGACCGGTTTATCCCGCCTGCTTGACGGTTATTTATTGCATGACCAGATTACCCGCTTGCTCTCCGGTAATGAATTTACGTC
>JAISZO010000179.1 GCA_031269105.1 Planctomycetaceae bacterium
CGTCAATTTGATTGTATACATCGTTTCCTCCGTGAACAGCGCCTTCAAATGATCCCGGAGACATTATAATATATTTCGATCTTTCGTAAAAGGTCAATTTATGAACGGATTAAGTATAAAGCAATTTTCGTCGCATTTGAAAATTCGTACATTTCTTGTTTTCAATCACCAAATCCTGAGAAAGGTATTACCCTGCTTCTTCCATTTCTGGAACATGTATTTTTTTTCCTGGTCTTTTTTGATATAACCCATTAATATAGTCGTAAATATCTTCTCCACATAAATGAAATTCTACATAAGTTCCATAAATTTTTCCTGAATGTGATACCATGTTTGTAATGTGTTTTTGATAAGAGTGTCCAATAGGGATCAACATATCACCAGATATATATTTTTCAAGTATTTTGATATTTTCGATAAAAGTAGATTTTTCCGCTTCGATGACGTCAAAGTCTGCAGTATCTTTCAATGCGCTTTCACCAAAATTGTGCATTATCACCGTATCATCGCCAAAACAAGGAATAGATAGATGTAATCCGCCAAACTCTGCAAGGACCGTACGAATTAAATCATTGATGACATATCCATTTTGTGTCAACCATTCTTCATATTCTGAAATATCGATGGAGCGATTATGTGTCCACCCTGCTTCACATAAACCTTTTTCAGCAGCTTTTGATAACTTTGCCATTGTTTTGATAAAACTTATTTCTGATATTTTGGCACGAAAATCCGCATGCAACGCTTAGCTAACGTTAAAAAATTGTTGAGATGTGTAATATACCTCAGTAGCTACGATATGTTTTTCATTTCAGGTACATTTATTTTTTTACCATTTCTTCGTTGGTAAAGGCCATTAATATAATCATACATATTCTCACCAAATTGCCAAAATTCTGAGTAGGCACCATAGACTTTTCCCGATAACGACATCATGATTGTTATATAGTTTCCATACACTTCACCAATGGGAACCAGCGATTCTTTTGCATATCGTTCCAAGATAGTAATATTATGCCGTGAAATAGCCTGCTCCGCCTCAATGGCATTGAAATGTGCAGTATCTCTTATTGTATCACAACCGAACGATGGAATATCAAGGATTAATTCGCCAAAATTTTTTAGATAAAAACGTATTGTGTCATTTAGGACATAGTTATTTTTCAAAAAATATGTTTCATATAGTGATATATCAAGCGAACGATTTGGTGACCATCCGGCATCTAACAAGCCTTTCCTTGCAGCATCCGATATTCGATACATTTTTTCTCCTAATAAGATTCATTAAATATACAAGCGTATCCCAATAATAGATTTTTCAAAACACGTTACCTAGGAAAATCACTTTTGTTGTCCCCAAAACCCTCACCTACCTTCAGGCAACGCTTTTTGGCAGGACGGATGGGTAAATTTGAAGTACAAGCAGTTTCATAACTCCTTTTTGAATTTTGTATTTCGTAATTTGCAGTGTCGAATTTTCCAAAACAGTTGTTATGAAAATACTTGTAATAAAACAACATAACAATTATCCTATTCCATTGTATAAGAGTAACCACTCTCTAAAGCGTTTTCCATAGTTAACTTTTATTTTCATGGTAATGGAATTCCTAATTTTTGCATAATATACAGACAACTTTTGCATGGCGAAACAATAATTCCCTTATTTGTGTCTACTGTAACAATTTTTAATTTTTTAAGATCAATTCCTTCGTACATGGCTTTATTAATCAATTTGATCTCAGCGCAATTTTCTGGCAGCCATGCTTCTCTCAATTTTTCCGGCACTGAATCACATAGATCCTTCAGTTCTTGTTTAAGTGGGCGATCAAGAATCTCACCTGTAAATCCCTCAACAGTTTTTTTTGTGCCTATTTCGACACCTGCAGCACATTTTGGTGGGCGATAACTGTTAGGATCAATATATTTCAAGCATTTCCTGTCGTTAGCCAATGTTTTTGCTAATTTTGTAGCTTCAGCTGTTGCCAAATCAGTTTCTGCAGCAACCGTGTTTTGAACAGCACTTGCAACTTGTTTTTCAACAGCTGCAGTAGGAGCAGCCAACGCCAGTATTCTTGGATCCTTTTCTCCAATGATAGCAGGATTAAACTTTGAACTGTATACTTTAGCATACGCTTTTAAGAATGCTTGTCCAGCGGAGGTTTGAACAACTTTTGCCATGACACGTTCACCAAGCTGAAATGTCATATCGGCAAAAAGATATTTTCCGGCAGTTGTGGTTGCAAGAGAGGATAAATTGCAACAGCCCACGAACGGTAGCGATAGGTACCTCTGTTAGCGGCAGAAAATGGCAATTCTTTAATCGTGTCGTGGTAATTGTGAAGCGCAAGACCGATCTGCTTGAGATGGTTCGTGCATTGCATTCTTCGCGCCGCTTCACGGGCGGCTTGAACCGCAGGCAAAAGCAGCGCGATCAAAACTCCGATAATCGCAATCACGACAAGCAATTCGACCAGCGTAAACGCCCGGCGAATCAAAGATTGTTTTCCCAAACGGGCAAAAACGCACAAAAGGACAGAAACGCTCGCAATCATACGAGCGAAAATACTCGTAATAACGCGAACAATAAAGAACGTTACAGTACGTAAAACACAGCTTATTAGCCATATTACGTACCCCCACCCCCCGATACATTCTGCCGAAGTCCAAGAAAATCAAACGCTTTGTTCAACTTTTCATAGTCGAAACTCCTTCTAAACTTTTTTGTTTTTTGAAATTGAAATGACAAAAATCACTGTGATTTTGTCAATCAATTAAAGTGTATTAACCTTTATTATGAACAAATATACTAAAGCTACTTTAAATTTCGGCTTTTGGAAATGGAAAAATACCATAAATTATGGGGAAAACAAAAAATGGAAATCGATTTTTAAGGTAACAACGGTATAATCCGCGACGTCAATACGAATTGTCGGAAAATTGAAATTTTCTTGAAAAATTTTTTATTCTTCTTTTTTCACTACGAAGCCGCAATATTTTTCGCCACGAAGAACAAAGAAGCGCGAAGATTTCACGAAGGATTTTTAAAGTTTGGCAAATGATTGTTTTCATCACAAAGTTAAAAATTCCGCTTGCAAAACTTTTCGTTTTTAATTTTTGAAAAAATAAAACGACATTATTTGTTAGAAATTCAAAAATATATAATCGATGGAATTGTTGCAAAAATTCATTTTAAAAATTTCTACTCTTTTTATTTCCATTGATTTCTTTGACCATTTCTGTATAATCGAAAATTTGAAAAGAATGATATTCAAAATTTTTCTGATAATCAAATATGCGGCGAGCGGTTTTAACTGTTAATGTGGAAGGACAAAAAATGCGGGAATATCTCCTTTCTCCCGCATCGGAAACAACGTTGGGACGTTCCTCTGAATGTACGATCTTTCTTGAAGACGAGCGCGCAAGCCGAAAACACGCCGCCATTTATTTTCAACAAGGAAAATGGCGAGTCCGCGATTTGAAAAGCCGAAATGGAATCATTCACGGCAATCAAGTTCTCAAAGATCACGCTTCGCTTGAAGATGGAGACGTTATTTGGATTGGACATTGCGAAATTCGTTTTCAACTTGCAGACGCGGCGCCGGAAAATTCAGAAACGGATACAAACGATACAGAAAAAGGCGAGTCCCGCGATCAAGTTTTGGGCGGTACGGGAATTTTTGGAGTTTCTGAAGCGTACGGCGTTGCGCCGAGCCGTTCGTCGTTTGATCCGCAAGCGATCACCGAGCGGCGGACGCAGACTTCTTTTTTGAATGTCGGTAAAGGAACGGTCGCTCTTCATGCCACTCAAGCGGGACATGATTCGTCCAATTTATGTCGGCTTGCGTTTCGATTGGGAAAAGCCGCGTCTCTTAACGATGCGGCGCAAACGGCGTTAGAAGGACTTCTGCAAGCAACCGACGCCGACGCTGCGGCGCTTTGGCTGTTGCCTCAAGAAGTGAAGTCGGCGTTTCGCGTTTCTCAACTTCGGCTGGTTACGAGCGTTAAGCCGGAAAATCAGGAATATTCGCATATTTCCGAAGCGTTGGCGAAAACCGTTATTGAGAGCCGCGAAGCGCTTCTTATGAATAACGGCGGAGACTCTTCCGCAAAACTCGCTTGCGGTCTTAAAGAAAAAGCGTCCGGCTTTGTATCGAATACGGTTTCGCCAAATACGTTGTCTGCACGCAATACGTTAGCGGCTCCGATTCGGTTTCAGAATCGCGTGTTGGGATTGATTCATTTATACAATCATGCGGAACGATTTTTTACGCCGGAAGACCTCGAATACGCATTAGCGGTCGCCGACACGCTCGGAGCGGTTCTTGCTCATCTGACGCGCGAAAAAGAATTGAGCGCGTATCTCAATGAAACGAAACAAGAAAACGTCATTTTGCGGGAAGCGCTCAGTAAAGACACGGAAATAATCGGCGTCAGTCCGGCAATGCGGCATATTGGATATTTGATTGAGCGAGCCAGCGAAGGAAAAGCGACGCTTCTTGTTCGCGGCGAAAGCGGAACGGGAAAAGAATTGATTGCGCGGGCGGCGCATTTTGCCGGTTCGCGAAAAGCCAAACCGTTTGTCTGTCTGAATTGCGCGGCGGTTTCCGAAAGTCTTCTTGCAAGCGAGTTGTTCGGACATGAAAAAGGATCGTTCACCGGCGCGACGGAACGTAAAATCGGAAAATTTGAAGCGGCGAATCACGGAACGTTGTTTCTCGATGAAATCGGAGAAATGAGTCCCGCGCTGCAAGCAAAATTTTTACGGGTGTTGGAAGGTCATCCGTTTGAAAGAGTCGGCGGCAATACGCCGATTACCGTCGATGTGCGCGTTGTTGCGGCAACGAATCGCGATCTCGAAAAAGAAGTGACCGAAGGACGTTTTCGGCATGATCTGTTTTTTCGTCTTCGCGTGCTGGAAATTATCGTGCCGCCGCTCCGAAAACGCAAAGAAGATATTATGACGCTTGCTCGTCATTTTTTAGAACGTTTTCGTAATGAAACGGGAAGAAAAGTGGAAGGATTTTCAGAAGCCGCGAAACGGCTTTTGCTGAAATACCGATGGCCCGGAAACGTTCGCGAATTGAAAAATGTAATTGAACGGGCAATGTTACTGGGAACCGAATCTCTGATTCAGGAATCAGACGTCATGCTTTCTTCGTTGCGAACGACCGGCGACACGAATATTTCTAATCTTTCTTCCATGCCGCCGCGAAATGAGGATGTTTGGGTTTCCGATCCGCTGCAAGGAGCGGACGAAGAATTGGAAGGTCGCGACGGCACGAAAAAATATACGCCGATGACGTTAGAACAATGGGAAAAACAACATATCGAAGCGACGCTGCAATTCTGCGAATGGAATAAAAGCGCCGTCGCCCGGATTCTTGGTATCGAAAGAACGACTCTCGATAGAAAAATTAAACGATACGAGTTGGAAAAAGAATAAGAATGCGGTTCATCCGACAAGTTTGTCCCACGCCCAATTGCTCCCTTGCAACAATTCGTAATCCCATACGTAATAATAACAAAAACGAGATCAATTTTTAAAAATATCCGCGAACGGTTGCAATTTTTCTTTCTATAAAAAATCGAAAAATTTCATGATTTATTCGCTAAAGGATGAATTACCGACAATGTAATTGAGTTTTGCGCCGAGTTTTAATACGCTTTTCATATTTTCCAAATGAGAAAACATGTCGTCAAAATATTCACAACTCCTTATTTTTCAAGGACGAGATTTTTTAAAAATAAAGTTTTTAGAAGTTCCCATTATATTTTTTTACAATATGTACGCCGCCTATTTGATAAGCGATATGTAATGGTATGACTTTACCGTCAAGAGTAAAATTATTATTTTCAAATTTTACAAATCTTTCATCGACCAAAATTAAATAATTTTTTCTATCAGTCAAAATATCGCTGTTATCTTCATTAAGTTCAATTGGTTGAATGTATTGAATTAAATTTTTCGCTTTTAAATCGGAAATTTTCACATAATCATTGCCGATACTACAATAATATTTCAATCCTCTTCCAGGCATACCAAACCACGGTATGACTTCACCGTAATTCAAACTGATATTATCGTCATTATTTATAAAGACGATAAATTTTTGCGCATAAGTTTGGAAAACAGGCGGAAGTGATTTTTTAGGAAAAGTTTCCTCGTCACGCTAAAAAATACTGTTTGATTTTCCCAATGTTGGTCTTCGAGATTCTCTTCTAATAAATTACCTGACAAATAATGCATATAAAGTTGAGAAATGCATAATTGTAAAGTTGATGCGTCAATTTTATTAGACAAGTCTTTCGAAACATCTATTCCTCTTTTATAAAAATGCTCTTGGTCTGTCGTGATAATTATGTCATTCTTGTTTAAAATCTTTTGTCGTTTGTCAGGAGACTCTTTTTTTCCGAATAAACGTTTGAATATATCCATATACTTCAATCCTGTCATAAAACATCGATTTTTATTTATTGCAAAAATTTTCTATCAAAAACAAATATTCCAAGCTTTTTTATTCGTTATAAAACATTTTTCGCGAAAAATGTTTTCGTGCCTGTCTTTTTCGTACAATCATAAGACGTTCCGAACTTGTCGGCATTTTATAATCGCTCAAAGACGGCAAAAAAGTTGCGGCAATGGTTGTTCCATCCATTACGGAACAATTTCCCAGAACAGCCGCATACAAAAAGATCAAAATAACGAATCAAGTTGACTCCAATTTTTCTTGAATCGAGCGAATCAAATTCACCGCCTGACCGATTTCCGTTTTTTGACGCGACGGTTCCTGCGGGATTTCCCGTTCAATCGTAAGCGGACCTTCGTATCCGATGTCTTTCAGCGTTTGTAAAAACGCTTCGGCGTTCACTTCCCCCTTACCAAACGGAACCTCCGCGCCCCAATCGATTCCCGGCGTTCCTTTTGTCGCGGTCGCGTCTTTGCAGTGAACGCTTCGGACATATTTTCCCACCTTTTTCAACGCGCCGAGCGGGTCGCCGATTCCGTAAAGTATCAGATTTGCGGGGTCAAAATTGATAAAAAGATTGTCGGCGGCGACGATTTGAATAAAATCGAGCAGCCCTTCCACGCTTTCCTGTCCGGTTTCGAGATGCAGACGTTGACCGTTCTTTTTTAGATGTTCGCATAATTCGCGCACGACCAAAACGACGTCTTTATAATCGGCGGAATGAGTATCGTGCGGGACAAAACCGATATGCGAACCAATCGCGTCCACGCCGAGAAGTTTTGCAAAATCGGCGATTTCTTTCGCTTCGGCAAGCCGCGCAGCGCGAGTGGACGGCGGAACAAGTCCCACCGTTTCGGCGGTAATTTTAATTGATTCGTAACTTTCGCCTTCAAAACCGCAAAACACGGCTGTAATCGCAATTCCGTAATCCGCGAGTTTGGCAAGAAATTCTTTCGCCTTTTCCGGCGTGCGCGAATTTTTATGCGGCGTGTGAAGCTGAACGGTTTTCACGCCGAGTTCACGCGCGACTTCAAGCGAAACGCCCAAACCGGCGTCAATGCTGGCAAATACGCCGACAGACCATTTTTCCATGAGTTTTCTCCTGATTGGTTAAAGATTTACAAAATTGAGTCGTTCTAAAACGTCAATGGAGTCGTAATATCGCAAAATAAAAGCGTAGGATTGTGCAACGTCTTAAAGCTTTTCTTTATGATACCACAAAACAGATTTCCGCGAAAGGTCACGCTATATTTTTTTTACCGCAAAGCCGCGAAATCATGCGTAACCGGCGGTACAACCGCCGGAAAGCGCCGCGCGAAAAGAAAAGAAACTCCTACGGAGTTGGAAATTATTGAGGGGATTCGCAACCCCCAGTTTCACCAAAAGTATCTCCCCATCTTTTATAAAGTTTGGCAGGGATTTTTTGAGGAGCGCGAAGTTTTGCGATTTGGTTCAGGTCGTTGCCCATGAATCCAGGTAGTCAAGGACTTGGAGCAACACGAATAATCCCGA
>JAISZO010000210.1 GCA_031269105.1 Planctomycetaceae bacterium
CGTTATTACGAGTCTTTTTGCTCGTATAATTGCGTGCATTTCTGCCTGTTCGAGCGTTTTTGCCCGTTTGGAAAACATTTCCATCCGTTTAGGAAAGAGTTTTGCCCGATTCGGAAACAGTTCTGTCCGCTTAAAAAACAATTCCGCTCAATTCGGAAAGAGTTTTGTCTGTTTGGGAAACATTTCCGCCCAATTCGGAAACGGTTTGTTCGGACGTTTTGTCCGAAAACGTTTCAACAAAAGTTCCGTATTGCGACGTCATACGTTATGGCGACTTGCGTTACAGCATCATGTATCGCGGGCGTTTACGCTTGTCGAACTATTAGTTGTGATTGCGATCATCGGAGTTTTGATCGCGCTGCTTTTGCCCGCAGTTCAAGCCGCGCGCGAAGCCGCACGCCGAATGCAGTGTTCAAACAATCTCAAGCAAATCGGGCTTGCGGCGCAAGTTCACCACGACGCGCTGCAAAAATTTCCGGCAGTCAATCTGCACGACGAAATTGCGTCTCAGTTTATTGGCGTATCGCGCGCCAATTTTCGTGGAGGCGTTGCGCGTGCTTACGGAACGGCAAACGGAAAAACCTATGCGTCGCCCGGACGATGCGCATGGACGGTGATTATTCTTCCGTTCATGGAACAAACCGCTCTTTACGAGGCGATCAGGAGTAACGCCGTCAGAGAAGACGGTGCGGCGGCAGGCGGTTATCCGTATCCGTTTCCCGCGTTTTATTACACTGGAAACACTCTCAATCCGGCGCATTCCGTTTATTGGACGACGATTTCCGCTTACGTCTGTCCTTCCTCCGGTGCGCCGACCGGAAATACTTCGGAACCGGGACCGTTGAGTTATCGTATGTCGCGCGGCGATATTCCATTTTATGAATGGGATTATTCGGGAACGCGCGGTTTCGGAACTTCTGGAACAAAGTATATCGCTCACACCGACGTCAAAGCGGGAGGCGGAGAAGTCACGGTGGCGACAATCACGGACGGTTTGTCCAACACGATCGCGTTTTCCGAAGCGGTTTATTCCGGCGACAATCCGAGACGCTCCAAAGGCGGTTTTTCTAAAACGCACGACGGTTACAGGAGTCCGCCCGGCGAGCTTTTGGCGAAACGCGACGCGAATGGTAATTTGACCGGAGCGGTGGAAGAACAATACATGTCGGGCAAAGTTTGGATGGACGGCACGGCGGCATTGGCAGTTTTCAATACGATTCTTCCGCCGAACAGTCCCAGCGGCGGTCCTAATGTTTGGAATCAGGCGATTTTGAGCGCGTCGAGCAATCACACGGGCGGCGTGAACTGCCTTCTTGCGGACGGTTCGGTTCACTTCGTTTCGGAAACGATTCAAACGCAACATCTGGATCAGTTGCCGAGCGGAGTTTACGGTTATCACGGCGCTGTCAGCGATCAAACGCAACATTATAAAGGTTTATCCATTTACGGCGTCTGGGGATCGCTTGGCTCCGCGCAGGCAAACGATATGGCGTCGATTCCGTAAAAAGTTGAAAGTTGAAAGTTGATTTAAAGCGCTCCGCTCTTTAGAACGGAGATAAAGTTTGCCTGGGATTTTAGGAACGCAAGACGTCATGTCTTAATCGTCCTGATTGTTCCCGACGTCCCAGGCAAGTTTCAAAACAACGTTATCGTTGAAATAAAGGAGATTTTTATGACAAACAAATTCCTGAATATTTTTTTCGCTGCAATTTTGACGTTATGTCTCTCCGGTTGCGGCGGCGGTTTGACGAAAGTCGCCGGAAAGGTGACGCTGGACGATCAACCGGTTGAAGGCGCGGCGTTGATGTTTTCTCAAGTAGGAAACCCGTCCGTCATGGCAATCGGAACGACGGACGCCGACGGAAATTACTCGCTCGTAACGTTTCGCGGCGGAGATAAAGCGCTCAAGGGAGCGGCGCCCGGTTCGTATGTCGTTTCCATTATTAAAAAGGAAGAAGACAGACCGCCGAAAAAAGAGACGTCTTCGATGACCATTGAAGAAAGAATCAATTACGAGATGTCGTTGTCGGGGAAGGGAATGAAAAATCCGAAGTACGTCTATCACGTTCCGCAAAAATATGAAATCGCGGAAAAGTCCGGCTTAACGGCGGAAGTTCCGGCAAGCGGCTCAATCGTGCGCGACTTTCCGCTGGAGTCGGGAAAATAAGAGGGACTTTGGAGAAGCTAAAAGTTAAGAGTTAAAAGTTTCGCAAGCGGAATTTGTCGCTCTGGAATTGAAACAATCCTTTGCCCTTTTTAGTTTTTATCTTTTCACTTTTAACTCCCATGAAGCGCTCCGTAGAGACGAATGCAAGCGTTTTGCGGCAAACAATAAAGAGGTTTTCCGACAACTCGTTGACGTTGCGATTTTGGTTTTATACAATATATTTTATTCTGTTTCGGCAAATTTTGCCGATGCGGTTTTCGCGTTTGCGGAAAGATCAAATTCGATGGGAGTTTGATTCGATGAAATTTCGAGTAACCTTAAAATAATAAGGAAAATAAAAATGGCGGAACGTTACGATCTGGACGGTTTTGTTGCGGCTTCGGAACAAAAGGAACTCAACGAGGGAGTGTTTGAACTTGAGAGCGATCGCATGCTCGAAGTCAATCTGAACAACGAAATGGTTTGGACAAAACTCGGAGCGATGGTCGCTTATCGCGGCGATCTGAAATTTACACGCGAAGGAATTTTTGAACAAGGAATCTCGAACCTTCTCAAAAAAATGATTTCGTCCGAAGGAGCAAGATTAACCAAAGTTGAAGGAACCGGCAAATTATACGCCGCCGATTCCGGTAAAAAAATAACAATACTTCAATTGAAAAATCAATCCATTTGCGTCAACGCCAACGATATTTTAGCGTTTGAACCGACCTTGAAAAACGAGATCAAACTGATGCGGAAAATCGTTGGAATGTTGGCGGGCGGATTGTTTAATATTGTTTTAAGCGGCACGGGACTTGTCGCCATTACGACGCATTACGATCCGTTGACGTTAAGAGTGAAGCCCGGCAATCCGGTGTTTTCCGATCCGAACGCAACCGTCGCATGGTCGGGAAATCTGCAACCTCAATTCAAAACGGACGTCCAACTCAAAACCTTTTTCGGACGCGGCAGCGGAGAATCCTTGCAAATGAAATTTGAAGGCGACGGTTTCGTCGTCATACAACCTTACGAAGAATCTTTATGGGAAAAGAAATAAATCTTATGACAAACAATCCTTTGCTCTATTGTTCGCGCCGTCAATTCCTGAAAAACGCAACGGGCGTCGCGTTGACGGCGTCGGCGTCGCCGTTTGTTTGGGGAGACGAGAAGAAGTTATCGACGCCTCGTTATCGTTATACATGTTCGTCGGTCAATTATGCGTCGCTTTCGCTTGAGGAAGCGTGCCGGAGAATTTCCGATCTCGGCTACGAGGCGCTCGACATTTGGGATTCTATTCCAACATGGCTGCAATGTTCGCATTTGAAACATGCGGCGGAAGTTCTCAAAGCGGACGGATTGATAAAGTTGCTGGAAAAATATCGTTTGAAACTCTGCGGTTTCAGCGTTTATGCGGCGGGTTACGCAAAATATGCCGAATTGCTCGGACAATGCGGCGGCGGAATTTCCATTCAGGGAAGCCGCGTTCCTTCCGCCGATTCGCTGTTGGCGGATATGAAAAAATTCATGGAGGAACTGAAACCGGCGCTTGAACTTTGCGAAAAATATCATTTCGATCTGCTGATTGAAAATCACAGCGGGAAAGCGCTGCTCAATAAACTGGATTCGCTCAAAGCGTTTGTCGACGCCAATACCAGCAACCGAATCGGAATCGCGCTGGCGCCTTATCATGTGTTAATCAACAAGGAATCGGTTGCGGAAGCGATACGAATTTGCGGCAAACAACTTCGTTTCATTTACGTCTGGTCGAATGAACCGAACGAGAAACAAATGCCGGGCGTCGGAACGGTTGATATGAAAGATTGGATTGCCGCGTTGAACGAAATTGGTTATTCGCATGCGTTCGCGCCGTTCATGCACCACGAACCCGCGCCCGACCGTATGGACGAACTGCATCGTCAATCGTTACAATATCTTCGCGGATTAGAAAAATAATTAAGGATTAAATCAACGCCGTTGTTCTTCGAAGAGCGGCTTACTGAAAAAGACGTCAATGATTTTTAACTTTTTACAACATTCCAAACTTTAACGTAAAGGAACTTAATATGAAAAAAACGACGCCAACGCGGCGTGATTTTATGAAAATCGCCGGAATCGCAACAGCGGGATTGACGTTAAATTCGTCAACGCCCAAAGTTCACGCGGGAGAAAACAACACGATCAAAGCGGCTTTGGTCGGCTGCGGCGGACGCGGCGGCGGAGCGGTAATGGACGTGATGAAAGCGGGCGGACCGATTCAACTGCACGCTCTTGCCGACGTCTTTGAAGATAAAACCGCGGCATATGCCAAAAATTTCGCGGCGGCGTTTGGCGAATTGGGAACCGTTCCTAAAGAACGGCAGTTTACCGGATTCGACGCTTATAAAAACGCGATTGATTCTCTTGAACCCCAAAAAGACCTGATCTTATTGGCGACGCCTCCGGCGTTTCGTCCGACGCACGTGGAATACGCTGTAAAAAAGGGCGTGAACGTGTTTATGGAAAAATCGTTTGCGACGGACGCGCCCGGTTGAGACGGATTGAAGCGGCGGCAAAACTCGCCGATGAAAAAAATATCAAACTCGCCTGCGGTTTAATGTGGCGGCACAATCCGCCGCACGCGGAAACCATAAAGCGCGTTCAGGACGGCATGATCGGCGAAATTATGCACATGAGAACTTATCGTATGGAACCGGGGATTCGGTTGATTCAACGCCGTTCCGGCGAAAATGAACTGGCGCATCAGATTCGGAATTATCACTCGTTCACCTGGACAAACGGCGGCTTTTTCCTTGATTGGTGTATTCACAACGTCGATATTCTTTGTTGGGCGAAAAACGATTGGCCCGAATCCGCAATCGGCATGGGCGGACGAACAACCGCCGATATTCCCGGTCAGGTATTCGATCATCAGCATGTCGAGTATTTTTTCAAAGATGGAATCAGCTTGAACGGATACGCGCGTCACATGGCGGGAACGCCTTGTTTTTATACCGATTATATTCTCGGTACGAAAGGAATGGCGGTTGTTCTGGGCGGTTTCAAAATTATGAAAAACTGCTCGTTTAATTCCTCGAATGAAACGGTTTGGGCGTACAAAGGACCGACGCCGAATCCTTATCAGGCGGAGCATCAATTGCTCATTGACGCAATACGCAACGACAAACCTTATAATGAAGGGTATCGCGCGGCGCAAGCCGCGCTTGCAGGAATCATGGGACGCATGGCGTTTGAGACCGGGCGGCAGATTCAGTCGCAAGCCGCGCATGATTTGCAAACCAAGCTTTTTCCGGGAATTGACGAAATCACATGGGATACGAAACCGCCGGTCGAACCGGACTCAAACGGTCGTTACCCTTACGCGATTCCCGGCAAAACGGTCATAGAGTAGTTATGGATAGTTGGATAGTCAATGAGGCAACAACGTCAAAAATGGGGGGCGCTTCGCGGAAGTTAAAAACTAAAAGTGAAAATTTTGTTATTCTTTTATCAATTGTTTAAGCAACGAACAAAACGAATTGCGAATCGATGCAATATCCGGCGTTGCTCCTTGTCGCGGAAGAACGACAAGGTCAACCGGCGCGGAAAACAGGTGTTGTTCGAGTCGAAACGCTTCCCGAATCAATCGTTTCCATCGATTACGAAAATGCGCCTTGCCGATTTTTCGGGATACCACCAAACCTAAACGCGAATAATTTTCCTCGCCGCCGCAACAATAAATCACCAACATCCGATCTCCCGCCGAACGCTTTCGGGCAAACACGCGGTCAAAATCCGCACGTTTGCGCAAGTGCATTTTTTTCGGAAAACGAAAATTTGACGGCGTTTGTTCATTGTTCATAATTTTTGTCTATTTCGCGTTAGAATTTTATTCCGTCGAACAACAGCGATCCCACGCGCACAATCGTCGCGCCTTCTTGAACGGCAAGCGGAAAATCGTCGCTCATTCCCATCGAAAGTTTCGTCATTCGGCAATTGTTCGGACAAAGTGGAGTCAATTTTTCCGCCAATCGACGCGTTGCGGCAAATTCTTCGCGACGTTCCTTGTTGGCGGAATACAATCCCGACATACACATCAATCCGTCGATTCGAATATGACGCAATTTTGAAATGGTCTCCAAAACAAAAATAATGTCGCGAGGCGAAAACCCTCGCTTAGTTACGTCGCCGGAAATGTTGATTTCAAGCAAACCATGCGCCGGCGGCAACGACTCTTCGCCGACAATTCGGTCAATTGTTTCCAGCAACTCCGCCGAATCAATCGAATGAACGAGCGAAACGTGCGGCAAAATCTTTCGGACTTTATTTTTTTGCAAAGAACCAATCTGATGCCAACGAATTTTTGACTTTTGTTTTGAAAAATACTCCGCTTTTTCAAGAAGCGTTTGCGGGCGGCTTTCTCCTAAATCGTAACATTCCGCCGCAAGAAGAGCGTGCATCGCATCGTCGTCTTTTTTTAGGTACTTGCTGACGGCAACGAGAGTTACAGAATCCGCCGCACGCCCGGACCGAAGAGCCGCGTCGGAAATTTTCGCTTTCACGGCAGAAAGATTGTCGGCAATTTGTTTGAATTTGTCCATGAATCAATGTTTATGATTTTTCTGCAATTGATGAATTTTTATCCCCAGATATTTTACAATTAAAATGATTATCTTTCAAGTTATACAGTCCATTTCATTTTAGAAACGTCGTCTTGGCGTTTGTCGATGTTGTCAAAAAACGTCCTCCATGAATCAAAAAAACAACGCCATTTTTTTCGCAGAAAGAACTACGCGATTGGCGAAAATTTAGCTGAAAAATTTTTCTCA
>JAISZO010000337.1 GCA_031269105.1 Planctomycetaceae bacterium
TGACATTAACAGATTTTCGAAGCTCAATGCTGAGGCTTTCGGACTGGCTGTTTACGCTTCGCAGTGACGATTACTCGCCCCCACGCAAAACCCGCTTCCGGCGGTTGGTCAGACCTTACCGGGCGGGCGCGTCCCGCAAGGTACTCACGAAAGGTTTTCAATGCAATGACTTATAACATTCTTTAACTCCTTTCTTCAGGCTTAATCTTGACGCAATGCAGGCAACAGAAAAAATTTTGGGAGAGACTCTGGAAATCTCGCAGAAAAATAGATTCGTCTTTTTTCAAAATTGCCCTTGACGCGGGTTGTGAAAAATCGCTATATTTCGCAAAGAGTTTGGGCGTCTCGCGATTGTTTCGCGGCGGCTTGACTTACAACAACGAAAATAAACAAAACAGAAACGCAGGGCGAAAACGCAAGATTTCGTCCGCGCGGCGTTAATTTTTTGAGATGAAAACAAAAATTTAAGACAAGGATTGTTGACGATGAAACATTGGATTTTTTCTTTCTTGCAAACCCGAAGAGGACTTGCGGCGGTTCTTGCCGTAATCTTTTCCGTTCATTTTGCAACGGCGCAAACTTCTTTGCAGCAACGAAATCCGACGGCGCAAGTTCCGTCGAAATCGCAGCCCGCTCCGGCGGCTCGAAATAACGCTGCGTCCAACGTTACGAAAATGCGGACGTTTGCGGCGATGCCCGAAGTCGTTGCGGAAATCAACGGCTCGAAAATCACGAAACAAGAACTCGCTAACGAAGCGTTGCGGATGTACGGGCGAGATTATCTGGAGCGCACAATGATTGGTCGCGTGTTGGTGATGCAAGAATGTCGCCGTCTCGGAATCGAAATTACGCAACAGGAAATTGATTTGGAAATCGAAGCGTTTGCGAAACGATTTAAAATGTCGGTGGAAAAATGGCTTGAATTGATGAAAACGGAACGCGGGCTGGATTACAGTCAGTATGCCGCGGATATGAAACAATATATCGCGTTGAAAAAAATCGCCGGACAAAGCGTCAATGTTTCGCACGATGAAATCAATCGCAAACTCGATTCGCTTTACGGTCCGGGCGTTCAGGTTCGGCAGATTGTCTTTTTCGACAAAGCGAAAGCCGAAGCCGCGTTGCAGGAATTACGAACCAATCCGACGCGGGAAAATTTCATTTCTACCGTGAAGAAAAAATCGGAAGACGACGTTTCCGCCGCGACCGGCGGTTTGATTGCGCCGTTCCGTCGTTATTCGTTGCCGGATAATCCGCAGCTTGAAAATTATATTTTGAATAATCTGAAGCAGGACAATATGTCCGGCGTGATTACGATGTTTGAAAATTATTATGTGATTTTCTTTTACGAGCGGGATATTCCGGCGCAAAACGTCAACCGCGAGGCGTTGGAACAGCAGACGTTTTTCATCGTGCAGGAACAGAAAATTCGCGAAGAAACCGCAAGAATTTTCTCCAAACTGATGCAGACGTCGAAAGTTACGAACTTTTTCGCGCAGCCGAATAACGCCGCCGTTCCCGGACAATATCCTGAAATCATTGCGACAGTCAACGGCGAATCCATTTATACGAAAACGCTTGCCGAAATGTGCGTTGTCCGTCAGGGCGACGATATTTTACAAAGCATGATTGTCAAACGGGTTATTGAGCAGGAATGTCAAAAGCGGAATATTTCCGTTTCCAACGAAGAAATTATGAACGAACTGACAAGCGTTGCGAAAAAGATTTTGCCGCTGACTTCGAATAATCAACCCGACGTCAACGGACTTGTGGCGATGCAATGCCGCGAACAAGGAATTGAACCGGCGATTTATTATTCCAACGTCGTTTGGCCCATGCTTGCGTTGAAAAAAATGGCGTCGCCCAAAGTGCAAGTGACCGACGAAGATATGCTGAAAGCTTACGAAGCGACTTACGGCGCGCGTGTGAAAGTGCTGGCGATTTTTCTCGACAACGAACATAACGCGCTAAGCGTTTGGTCGGACGCCCGCCGGAAACAAGGGGAAACCAAATTGTTTGAAGACGCTCAAAAAGTCTTTTCGGAATTGGCGTTTGAACACTCGGTCGAGCCGGCAACGAAAGCGAACGGCGGCGCCATCGATCCGATTTCGCGTTACTGCGGAATGCCGAATATTGAGGAAGCGGCGTTTGCGCTCAAAACGGGCGAGCTTTCGGAAGTCATTCCGTTTGACACGGTCAACGGCAAACGGTACATCATTTTGTTCTGTCTCGGACGGACGGAACCGGCGATCATTTCCGCGCAAGACCCGACAATCAAAGACTTGCTGCACGAGAACATTTTCGATAAGAAACTCGCGATTGAAGTGGAACAAACGCTGAATTATTTGATGGCGTCGTCGAGCATTGATAATTATCTCACCGGAAAATCGCAGAATAAAGCGAATTCTGTTTCCTCGTCGCCGGTAACGGCAACCGCTCCGACCAATTCCACGATTCGATAAAAAGTTAAAACAAGACTAAATAGTATTTCTAAAAACTTATTTTTTCGACAGAATTGACAAGATTTTTTATTCCAATTTCTCCTGTAAATCATGTTAATCCTGTCGGAAAAATTTATTTATTGAATGTTTTGAGAAGTTCCCATAACACAGATGGTTTTTAGTATGAGGTTACAGGTTCCAGATACGAGTGTTAGCTTGCAATACTTTCGCGTATTGAAAACCAACCCTAAAATCCTGGTACCTAGAATCTGATATCTGCTAAAAGTTTCGCAAGCGGATTTTTTAACTCTGTGATGAAAACAAAATCTTGGAGTATCCGCGCCAGCGACGGAAGATTAAGCCGCGCACGCGACGGCATGATGCATAACCGGCGGTGGATCGCAGCGCAACCGCCGGAAAGCGACACGCGCGAAAACAATCAAGCCCCGCAGGGGCGAGATAATGTGAAACGCTCGCGTAAAATTTCCCTCCGATGGAGAGACGCCCGTCGGCGCAGCCGACTGACGGTGCGCTTCGAGAAAGTTAAAAGTTAAAAACGAAAAGCTAAAAGTTTCGCAAGCGGAATGTTGGCGCTCTGGAATTGAAACAATCATTTGCCCACTTTAAAAATCCTTCGTGAAATCTTCGCGCTGCTTCGTTCTTCGTGGTGAATAAGGGAATTTTTTTGATAATTTTCTCAAAATTTTTCTTTTGGCTCTTGTAAAAGATTCAAACTGCGTCTACCCTAATAAATAGTATAAAATTTCAGAAAGAACTTTTTACCGGACATTCTTATCTTCTTGTTGATTGTGTTTCTCAAAAGGAAAATCAAAATGAGTATTTTCTCAAAAATTTTCCGTTCCGCCAAAACAGAAAATCAAGCCCCGATTCGCCCGAAAAATTTTCGCTCGTTGCGATTAGAACCGCTGGAAGACCGGGCGTTGTTGAGCGTTTCGACAGCCGAGTTTGACGCGATTCGTCAGCAATATCCCGATTTGGAATTGTCGGCAAATATCGGTAGTTATAATGTGATTGAAATTACCTCCGATCAGTTAAACGACGCGAAATTACGCAGTGCGATTCAAACGGCGGCGGGATTTATAGTGAATACGGCGACTTGACCATCAATAGTTCCATCATTGTTCAAAATACTTCGTTGGATATTAACAGCGCCAGTTCTTCAATCGTTCAAAGTTTCAACAACCTGACTTCTTTTTTCGTCTGGAATGGCGATTACGGTAATAACATTATTTACGATCCTTCCAAGCCGTTATTTATCGATCCGGCAAACGGCGATTATCATTTAGCCGAATATTCGCAGGCGATTGACAGAGGAAACGACGCGCTTGCCGTTGACGCGGAAGGAAATCTCCTTGTTTATGATCTTGCCGGTAACGCGCGGATTCAAGGAAACGCGGTCGATATTGGCGCGTATGAATTTATTTTTACTCAAGAAGCGCCAACTTTAACTCTTACCGCCGATCAAACGAATATTGACGAAGGAATTGCAAACGGCGTTATATTTACCGCGATGCGAACCGGCGGTCTTTCGCAAGCGTTGACGTTAAATCTTGCGTCAAGCGATACAACGGAATTGACCGTTCCGCAAACAGTCACGATTCCGGCAAATCAAAACACAGTAATATTTCAAGGGACGTCAGACTTGTCGATGGTAATAAACAAGTCAACGTGACGGTTTCGGCGTTCGGCTTTACGTCGGTTACTTCCATTGTTACCGTAGAAAATATTGACGTTGAGAATCAAATAGACCGCTTGCCAACGCCGAAAACAACAGACGCTTACTGGACAATACGCCGCAACGCAGATTATCTTGTTATCATCGACGCGACAAATCAAACGATCTATAACAAATTGCTCTCTTCCGTTAGCGGTTTGGTTATCGACGCATCTGAACCGCTTGCGCACGAACTCGCGATAGATTTTTCTTACGGAGCGTTTATGTTGGAAAACGGCATTGCGTTCAACGGAAGCGATGAAAAAGCGATGAAAATTGGAATATGTTACATCTTGTCGGTACCGATGGCGACGATACCGCGACAATCAATGGGACGGAAAATCAATTCAATGAACTTTCGATTTTCACGAACAACGCTTTTTACAACTTCACATTGGACGGCAAAGGCGGACATGACGACGCTTTTGTTGCGAGCGACGAATACTCTCATGATTTCATTTTTGAAGACAATCATTTCAATATGAACGGCGGAATTTATAAAGCGGATATAGTAAACGTCAATAGTTTAAATGTTATTGCGCAAGGACGGCGCGATACAATATCGATTTACGCGGCAAACGATAAGCAGACATTGCTCGGAATCAGCAACGTCCGCGCGTCGCGCATTGCGGAAAACCAACAGTATCATATTTACGGTTGCGAAAATGTCGTTGTCGTCAATCGTGATATTGAAAATAACATGGATAACGCCGTTTCTCTTTTTGGAGTGAAGAATATTTCTCATCAGACGTCGGAGAATGCGGTTGTTGATAATAATCAAGCGGATTTCGCGCAATACAAATTTCGTTTTCAAATAGACGGTTTTGCTCCCGACAGAATTATTCTTCCGCACGCGACGCAAACAACAACGCAATCGCAAAAATTCGCGTTAACTCAAGCGTTGACGCAAGAAATTGATCCGATTTTAGAAACGTTTTATGCGTATCTTGCCGATGAGCAAACGCGTCTTCGTAAGAATCAAGAGGATTTATTTGCCGATACGGAACATTGGCTTGATGAATTTGAGGAATTAGCGTTGTTGGATACGCGGAAGTAATAACGATCATCTCTTGTCGCAACGACAAAATATCGTTATTCTATTGTTCGTAGCCGTTTTTCCGACGTTTGTCAAAAAACGGCAAGGACGTTCTTGTATTTTTCCCGAATATTTATTATAATGAGATTCTCTCATTCGTCGGTTTGTCTTAAATTTTGATTTGAAAAAACGCAAATTCCTAACTTCAGTATTTTTTATTCAGGAAAAAAATGTCCGAAACAAAAATTCCGCCGCAAATTTCCGTATCCAACTGGAACGTTCCCAACGCTTTGACAATGACGCGAATCGCGTTGGCGTTGGCGATGTTCGGCTTTTTGGAATGCGAATATTACATAATCGGATTGATTCTTTTTTTGATTGCGTCCGTCACCGATTGGCTCGACGGCTGGTGGGCGAGAAAATACCGCCAAGTTACCGTGTTCGGGCGAATTATGGATCCGTTTGCCGATAAACTCGTTGTTTGCGGCGCGTTTATTTATTTGGCGTCTCTTCCTGAACTTGCGAAAATACTTTACGGCTTGCGGCTTATTGTCGTCGTCATTGTCGCCCGCGAGTTGTTTATCACAACCCTTCGCGCGTTTCTTGAACAACAGGGACGCGATTTTTCCGCGAAAATGGCGGGAAAATTAAAGATGGGACTGCAATGCACGGCAATTTCCGCATGTTTGCTTTGGGTGATTTTGCCGCACGATACGAAAAGTTTAACGCCGCAACCGTTCGCGCTTTATTGGATCATGGCGATTTCCGTTTGGGGAACGCTGTTCCTCACGCTTTATTCAGGAGTCGGTTATGTCGTTGCCGCACTCAAAAAATAATGAGAAATTCATTTCAATTTTTTTGCTAAATACAGGAGTCCTAATGAAAAACAATTCGTTGTTTTTGCTTTTGTTGGCTATTTCTTGGATGATTTTTACTCTTGATCGCGGTTTGATTGTTGCGGAAGACAACGACGATTCACGGCGATTTGAGGAATTTTCAAAGTTTTCAGAAACTCAAAAAAAGAAAATAATCATTCAATCTTTTGAAGATCGAATGAAGAAAGCCGAAAATATTTACTACAAGTTAGATTTGATGGTAGGAACGTCAAAAAATAAACAAGGCGTCCCCGATAATCAGGTTGATTTTTTTGGCAAACGAAATTATGCGAGGCGGCAATTAGGTAAATCTTATAAAGTTGACATGGAAATGTTTAAGGGAATTGCTTCTCAACCGATTGAATGGGTAACTTCCGCATATAATGTAAAGAAAGGAGAAAGTCGCGGATTATTTCATAGTATTTTGACGAAAAACAACAAATTTGGTCTCATTGACACACGCCAAGATGTTGCCGCTACTGACGATATATACCTTCTTTGGCTTCAGGATTCTTTTTTTCTAGAAAGTTCAATAGACAGAAATTCTCATATCTTTGTCTATCTATTAGAACACAAAGACGATTGGAAGTTTTTTGCGACGGAAAAAGAAAATCAAATTGGTCTGGAAGTAAAATTCGAGCCGGATTACGCTTTTAACTTTAGTTCGTATGATGGAACATTAAAAGTAATTCTTAATTTTACAAAAGGATTTATGCCGGAATCGTCGGAAATCCGTTGGAATGCCGTTTGGAAAAATAACAATCATGATAAATTTTGGCGAAATGAAAAATTTCTTGTTGAAAAAAGCGTAAAAATAGATGATATTTGGACGCCAACTCAATTAACGAGGATTTTAGGTTCATCAATTGTCCCCGACGTCTTTACAATTTCAAAAGCCAATATTCATGAAATTGAATACGGTAAAGTAACTCCCAATGATATTACATTAATATTTTCAGAAAATACCGCCGTCACGGACGCAATCAACGATATCTCCTACAAAACAGACGCCAACGGCGAACCGATCAAATCGACGATAGAGCCGCTTTATGGTTTTGATCCGTCAAAAATCCAAATGCCGGAAGAACAACCGAACCGAACTAATTATATTCTCACTGTTTTGGGACTTGCTATGATGAGTTATGCGGCGTATCTTCAAATCAAAAAACGAAGAAACGGTTTTTAATTTTCAAAAGGATTCTCCATCCGTATCAGGTTAATTTTTTACATAAATTTTATGACAAACACATCGTATCGTCCGAACAGTAAAATTCTTATGGAACAAGCGGAATCGTTGATTCCCGGCGGAGTTAATAGTCCGGCGCGGGCGTTTGGCGCGGTGGGCGGAACGCCGATTGTCATGTTGCGCGGCGAAGGAGCGTATCTTTTCGACGCGGACGGCAACCGATACATTGATTACGTTTTGTCGTGGGGACCAATGATTCTCGGACATTCGCATCCGGCGGTTGTCGAAGCGTTACAAAAAGCGGTGCGAATCGGTACAAGTTTCGGCGCTCCGACTCAAAATGAAAATCGGCTTGCGGAATTAGTTGTTGAAGCCGTGCCGTCGGTGGAAATGGTGCGGCTTGTCAATTCGGGAACGGAAGCGACAATGAGCGCAATTCGCCTTGCTCGCGGTTATACCGGACGCAACCGCATTATCAAATTTGCCGGAAATTATCACGGACACGCGGACTCTTTGCTTGTCGCCGCCGGAAGCGCCGCCGCGACGTTTTCCGTCCCAAATTCGCCGGGCGTGCCGCCGGGAACCGTCGCCGATACATTAATTCTTCCTTACAACAATCCGCAAGCGGTCGCGGAAACGTTTGACCGTTTCGGCGATGAAATTGCGGCGGTCATTGTGGAGCCGGTCGCGGGAAATATGGGATGCGTTGTCGGCTCGCCGGATTTTCTCGGAACGCTTCGGCGTGAGACGGAAAAACATGGAACCGTGTTAATTTTCGACGAAGTAATGAGCGGATTTCGCGTCGCTTACGGCGGAGCGCAGCGCCGGTTCGGAATCGCGCCGGATTTAACGACGCTTGGCAAAGTGATCGGCGGCGGCTTGCCGGTCGGCGCGTACGGAGGCAAACGCGAGATCATGCGGCATGTTCTTCCTGTCGGAAAAGTGTTTCAAGCGGGAACGCTCAGCGGCAACCCGCTTGCGACCGCCGCGGGAATCGCGACGCTCGAAGTTTTGCAAAATACGAATCTTTACGCGAAATTAGAGCAAAAATCGCAGCGACTTGCGGACGGTTTGCTCAACGCCGCGAATAAACATAACGTTCCGGCGGTCGTCAATCGTTGCGGTTCGATGATGACGCTCTTTTTCAAAAGTTCGCAGGACGCTCCGGCAATGATGGATTGGGACGCGGCGTCGAAATGCGATACGGCGTTGTTCGCCAAATATTTTTGGTCGCTTGCAAATAACGGCGTTTATATGCCGTGCAGTCAATTTGAAGCGTTTTTCCTTTCAACCGCGCATACCGACGCAATGATTGACGAAACGATTGAAGTTGCGGAACAAAATTTTTTTTGCGTTCATTAAGAATTTTCCGTATATTATTCTTACTTCGTTGTTCCATCCGCGCGAAATGATAAGACGAGAATACCGGATTTCCGCTTTATTAAATTACAAACGCTGTTATCAAAAAAACAAAAAATTGTGATAATTAAATAATTCTGGAATCGTTTCCCCCCTATTGTCGGAATCCTATTTTCGGGTAAACTGTATGGATTGTTACATGGTATTATGTACGAAACGCGGTTGCCAAACACTGTGAGAACAGTTGTCTGGCAAAAATAAGGGTAAAGATTTTACATCACTTATAGGGGATAGAGTTTTTAGAATGACACTGAATAAAGAGGAAAAACAGGCGATCATTAGTCAATATCAGCGTTCGGGAAACGACACTGGTTCTGCGGAAGTTCAAGTTTCAATTTTAACCAAAAAAATTAATATTTTGACGGACCATCTTCGCGATAATAAAAAAGATCACGCGGGACGGCGCGGGCTTTTGATGATGGTAAGTCGTCGTCGTCGTTTGTTGGATTTTCTGAAACGAACCGCTCCGCAAAAATACGTTAACGTAATTCAAAGTCTTGGTATTCGTAAATAAGATGATTTACATTGTAAAAATCATTGCAAGATTTTATGAACCAATATTATAAGCAATTCTATTGGTTCAACTTGCAATAAAAAGCGGATGATGGCTGGTAGAATAATTTTTGTTTGTGTAGTTTTTATATTTAGATTGGCGCTTTCTGTTATTTGCATAACCGTTGTCTTTTTATATGATATGGCGTCTTGAGTTGCGTATTTTATTCTGAAAAATGCCGAATAGCCGGTTTCTCTTAAAAGCGTTTTCAGAAAATTATGGAAACGAATTTGCCGTAAATACTAAAATCAATCGGTGTTATAACTTATTTTTTGGCGAGAAAATAACGCCAGCGCCTTGTAGATTTACAGTTATTTGCAAATACAATGAAGCGTTGTATTTGATTTATTAAAGGAAAGAAAATAGGTAGGAAATTGACTAAAATTCGAGTCGAACGTCAAATTGGAAGTCGCGTACTTTGGGTTGAAACAGGAGAATTAGCAAAACAGGCGGCGGGAAGTTGTCTTATTGGTTATGGAAATACGGTTGTTCTTTGCGCTGTAACGACAGGCGCCGCTCGACCGGGAACAGATTTTTTTCCGCTCACGTGCGATTATCGGGAACGTGTTGCCGCCGTCGGAAAATTTCCCGGCGGATTTGTGAAACGGGAAGGAAAACCGACGCTTAAAGAAGTTCTCACCTCGCGGCTTCTCGACCGCCCGATGCGTCCGTTATTTCCGCCGCAATTCTATAATGAAGTGCAAGTCAACGCGCTGGTTCTGGCAAGCGATAAAACAATTGATCCCGATACGATTGCGATGAACGGTTCGTCTTTTGCCGCGCAAATTTCGCCTCTTCCGTTTCGCGGACCGTTAGCGTCCGTGCGTCTTGCTTATATCGACGGGCAATTTGTGGTTTTTCCTGATTTTGAACAATTGGAATATAGCAATCTTGATTTGATCGTGTCCGGCAATATGGATTCGATTTTGATGCTCGAAGGATTCGCCCGCGAAATGCCGGAAGGCAAAATGTATCAGGCGATTATAAAAGCCCACGAGTACATCAAACAGATTTGCGAACTGCAATTGGAATTATTGGAGAAGGCACAGCCGAAAAAAATAGAATTTGTGCCGATTTCGCACGAACATATTTTTAATTTGCTTAAAGAAAAGCATTACGATGAATTTTGGCAAGCAAAACGTACTGAAGGAAAGCTCGCCCGATACGAAGCGTGCGCGGCGGTAAAAGATCGCGCCCGTGCGGAACTTTTTCCTGAAAGCGAAACGACGCCCGCTTTGCTCGGTCCGGTTGACACGCCGGTTGATTTGGAAGAAAGCGAAGAAAATACCGCATCTGAAAACGGCGAGTCTTCGGTAATATTGGATGCGGGATTGTTTGAAGTTGCATGGCATGAATTTGAAGAACGAGTGGTGCGGGATCAGATTCTCGCCGGAACTCGCGCCGACGGTCGAAACGCGAAAGACGTGCGCGATATTGAATGCCGCGTCGGAATTTTGCCTTGCGTGCATGGTTCGGCATTATTCCAGCGCGGCGAAACGCAAGCGTTGGTTACGGTAACGCTCGGCACGGCGCGCGACGAACAAAAAGTCGATGGAATTTTTGACGAATACTCGAAAAAATTTATGCTCGACTACAATTTTCCGTCCTATTCGGTAGGCGAATGTCGTCCGAATCGCGGACCCGGACGACGGGAATATGGTCACGGCGCGCTTGCGGAACGAAGCGTCAAACCGGTTCTGCCCGACCCAGAAGATTTTCCTTATACGATTCGCGTGATTTCGGACATTCTTGAATCAAACGGTTCCAGTTCTATGGCGACTGTTTGCGGTTCAACGCTTGGATTGATGGCGGCGGGAGTTCCGATCAGCAATCCCGTTGCCGGAATTTCTGTCGGTTTGGTCAAAGAATCGGACGACCAGTGGATATTGCTGACAGACATCATGGGCGACGAAGATCATTACGGCGATATGGATTTCAAAATTGCCGGAACGCAAAACGGAATTACCGGCATTCAACTTGATCTGAAGATTGACGGAATCAGTCCCGAAATCATCATGGCGACCATCAAACAATCGCGCGAGGCGCGTATTCATATTCTACGGAAAATGCTTGCCGCGATTCCGCGTCCGGCGGACGATATTTCCGCAACCGCGCCGCGTCTTTTCAAAACGCAGATCGATCCTGAAAAGATCGGTTTGCTCATTGGTCCCGGTGGAAAAACGATTCGCGGAATCCAGGACGCGACCGGCGCGTCAATTGACATTGAAAATGACGGCACGGTCTTTATTTCGGCGAGCAGCGAAGAAAGCGCGTCGCGGGCGTTGACCGAAGTGAACCGCTTAACCGCGTCGGTAGAAATCGGCAAGATTTACGAAGGACAAGTGATTAGCGTCAAAACTTACGGCGCGTTCATTGAGATTTTGCCGGGGCGCGACGGTCTCTGCCACATCAGCGACATTGCCGACGATTACATTGAAAATATCAACGCGATTTGCAAAGTCGGCGATAGAATGCTTGTCAAAGTGATGGCGGTGGACGAGCAAAACCGGATTAAGTTGAGCCGTCGGGAAGCGTTGCGGGAACTTCAATCGAAATAAATCTCGCTGCAAATCTTTGGAATTTACGAAAATCAACTGGACTGATTACGCGGAATTTGGCGAAGAAGTCTTTCCGCCAAATTTTGCGGCGTCGGTTATTCAAGTATTTCGTGATTTTTTACGCTTTTCGCGGAGAAAAATTTCCGGTCAACGCAAAGTTTTTGATTGGAGAAAACAATGACCGTTGAACGCGATCTTACATGTTGGATTCAACGGCTTGGGAACGGCGATTCTCAGGCGGCGAATAGGATTTGGGAATCGTATTTTGGTAAACTTGTCCAATTGGCTCGCCGTAAACTTGAAGGCGTAACGCTTCGTTCTTCGGATGAAGAAGACGTAGCGGTTTCTGCGATGTACAGTTTCTATCGCGGCATGAAAGAACGCAAATTTGAATGGGTAACCGACCGTGAAGATTTGTGGAAATTATTAGTCACGCTGACCGCGCGAAAAGCGTGCGCCGCGCGGAGAAAACATTTTGCTCAAAAACGCGGCGGCGGTCGCGTGCAAGGCGAATCGTTTTTTGAACGCGGTAATCGGAACGAAGACAATTTCGGCGAGGGAATCGCGGCAGTTTTGGGAAAAGAACCAACGCCGGAAATTGCGGCGGGCGTTGCTGAAACGTGTCAAATGATGCTCGATAAGTTGGGCGAAGAACGTTTGCGGGAAATTGCCGTGATGACGTTAGAAGGTTTGACTCCTTCGGACGTCGCCGAGAAACTCGGCTGCGTGCGTCGCACGATTGAACGCAAATTAGAACGCATCCGCAAAATTTGGGCGGAATAACAAACGATATTACTTTCCATACTTTAAATTTCAGTTCATGGCTTACTTACGTTTCGGGATGCCATTGAAGAAAGTTAAAAGCGAAAAATGAAAAGCTAAAAGTTGGGCAAAGGATTATTTCAATCGCAGAGTTAAAAATTTCGCTTGCGACACTTTTAACTTTTAGTAGCCAAGTCTCACCAACAAGTGGGACAGTTTTTTGAGTAATTTTTGGCGTCGTGTTATTTGTCATGCGTAATAAAAACAACGTTTG
>JAISZO010000351.1 GCA_031269105.1 Planctomycetaceae bacterium
ATTATTATCGAAGGAAAAACATTGCTTGAAAACGCCGTGAAATCAGACCATTCCACAGTGCATCTTCAAAAAGGTTACGGATGGACAGGAGAAGGACAAATTTTCTTTAAGCCGGATACTGAAACCGGCGGTAGTTTGGAATGTCGTTTTCCTGTGGAAAAGGAAGAACTTCGTCAATTGACTTTGCGTATGACAGAAGCCAACGATTACGGCATTTACCGCATTTTGCTTGACGGAAAAACCGTGCGGGAGTATGTCGATTTTTACGGCAAATCTGTAAAAACGCGAGAATTGAATCTTGGTCAACTTGTTTTAAAACCGGGAATATACACGATTCGTTTTGAATGTCTCGGCAAACGAAGCGAATCGCGTGGAAATGATCTCGGCATTGATTCCGTCCGTTTGCGTGAACGATGGAATGTCAAACGAATCGCTCCGCCTGATGTTCAGGTGAGATAAAATCAATTCCTGTCAAATTTTTTTAACTTTCAACAAACTTTACTTATGAGGATTTAAACAATGAAACTCGCAAAAAATTTAACGTTCCTGTTTGCCGCGATTTGTACGGCAACTTTGGTTTCACAAATGTTTTCACAAGTCCGCGCGGCAAATGTTACGCTGGAATCCTTGCTGAACGAAATGACGAACCGTGCGGCGGTTGCGGAATTTCCCGACCCGTTTTATACCAACCAACAGGCGAGCAGTTACGACCGCAACTCGAAATCGCCGGATCAGCCCGGTTGGTTTGCCAACGGCGACTCGACGCAATTTGTGCGTGAAGAAACAAACGCCGATTTCGGTAATCGTAAAGAATGGGTGCTGATGGACGAAGACGGTCCCGGCGCGGTTGTCCGATGGTGGATTACCGCAAAGCAATATAAAACGACGTTCCGTATTTATTTTGACGGCGAAAAAACGCCGCGAATTGAAGCGAAAATCGACGATTTGGTCGGCGGCGATTTCCTTGCCGGTACACCGTTTTCGGAATCAAGCGCAAGGGGACGTAATCTTTATTTCCCGATTCCTTACGCGAAACATATTAAAATTACCATTGACGATATGCCGACGCAGGAAAGAATCTATTATCAAATCAATTACCGCACTTATCAACCGGAAACAAGGGTTGAAACGTTTTCGATGGAAAATTTGAAAAAATTGAGCGGTTTGATTGAGAAAAAACTGGAACAATTGAAAGGAAAGGACGAAACGTCGCTTACAGAGATTGCGAAAAGTATAAAATACAAGACAATTCTGCCCGGAGAAACTGTTGTTGAAGATAATTTCCAAAAAGAAAATGAAGCGGAATTGAAAAATGAAAAAGGGGTTGCTCTACTGCCGTTGGTGATAAAACTCAAAGCGGAAAATATTCCGCAAGCATTGCGCAGCACGATTTTACATATTTCGTTTGACGGAAAAGAAACGGTAACATGTCCGGTCGGCGATTTCTTTGGTTCCGGTGTTGGAGTGAATCCTTATACAAGTTGGTACACTTCGGTTCTCGATAAAGACGGCTGGATGGTAAGCAAATGGTTTATGCCGTTTCAAAAAAGTTGCGAAATCAAATTCCAAAATCTTTCCGATGAAAAAGTGGAATACATAAGTTGCGCGACACTTATGCCGTATCAATGGAACGAAAAATCAATGTACTTTCACTGCGACTGGCGGCAAGAGCGAAACATCAACACCAAAACGAAACGCGATTGGAATTACATCACGATTCAAGGCAAAGGCATTTTTGTCGGCGATTCATTGAGCGTTGTGAATTATAACAGAGGATGGTGGGGCGAAGGCGATGAAAAAATTTATGTGGACGGCGAAAAATTCCCGTCGCATTTCGGCACCGGTACGGAAGATTATTACGGTTACGCTTGGTGTACGCCGGAATATTTTGAAGCCCCGTTCCATACTCAACCGCGTGCCGAAGGACCAAACAATTTCGGCAACACGACCAATTCACGTTACCGTTCACTTGACGCGATTCCATTCACTAAAGATTTTCGGTTTGATATGGAAATTTGGCATTGGCAGATTACAAAAATTGATTATGCCGTCGCAACTTATTGGTATGCGTTCGGCAACGCAACAACTAATCAGCCGGACAATTTTGTTGAAGAAGCCAAAGCGAAAGTTTCTTACAAAACGCCGGTTTATTTGCCCGGATACAATGTTGTCAACACACCGAAAGGCGATTTGTCGATTCAAAACATGTCGCGTTTTCAAGATAAATGGAAAAACGATTCGCAGCTTTGGTGGAGAGAAGCAAAACCGGGCGATGAATTGCAATTACGAATCAAAGCGGAAAAATCAGGAAAACAACATATCGTTGTTTCGCTTACGAAAGCCGTTGATTATGGTCAAGTACAATTTTCGTTTGACGGGAAAAATATCGGTAAAGTTATTGACTTGTTCAACGACGGCGTAATTCGCACGGGTGAAATTGATCTCGGTGAATTGGACATTTCCGCAGGCGAACATATTTTCAGCGTGAAAATTGCCGGTAAAAACGAAAAAGCGACCAATTATTTATTTGGTCTCGAATATGCGGAGATTAAATAATATTCTTAAACCCTAAACAGAAAAGTCAATGATCCAATCAAAGAACGTAAAACAAGGACAAACATAATATATCAGTGGAATTTTTGTTTTTCCGGCGAGCTTATTTTTTTTGACGTTTTTATATTGGTTA
>JAISZO010000020.1 GCA_031269105.1 Planctomycetaceae bacterium
ACAAGACGGAAAATTTGAAGAAACAAATTGAAGAAGACAAAATTACTTGGACAATGATTTCCGAAGAGTTGAGTCCTAAAATTGAAGGAAGCACACTCGGCGATTATTACGGCGTGATCGGCATTCCGACAATTTTTCTGGTCGGCAAAGACGGAAAGATTATCACATCGGAATTGCGCGGCGCAAAGTTGTATTCCACAGTAAGTCAATTGTTCGAAGAAGAGTAGGAAGTGAAAAACTAAAAAGCTGGAAATGAAAAAGTATCAGGTTCCAGATATTGATTTTAGCTTACAATCATGTGAAAATAATAACAAATCAATACTGGAACATGAAATCTGCCTCCTCAACATTTAACTTTTAGTTTTTACCTTTTATGATTATTCCGCGTGACAAACAAGTGATTTACACCAACAAAGCGTTTTGCCGCGATTGTTATCGATGCGTGCGGGTTTGTCCGGTGAAGGCAATCCGTATGGAATCGGGGCAGGCACAGGTGATTGCGGAACGTTGCGTGGCGTGCGGAACATGCGTTCGCGAATGTCCGCAAGAGGCAAAAACATTCCGAAATGATCTGAATCCGGCAATGGAACTCGTACGGTCGGGAGAACGTGTCGCGGTCAGTGTCGCACCGTCATTTGCCGGATTATATCCCGCATGGCAACAGACGCGGATTCCGTCGGTGTTGCGACGACTTGGCTTTTCACACGTTTCCGAAACGGCAATCGGAGCATTTTTTTCCGCCAAAGCAACCGCTGAATACATTTATAAACATCCGCACGAACCGAGTATCTGCACATCATGTCCCGCGTCGAATGAATTAATTAAGCGGTATCATCCCGAATGGGTGCGATACATGGTTCCGGTTGTTTCGCCGATGATTGCCCACGCAAAATATCTTCGACGGAAACTTGGAACGGATACGCGGGTTGTGTTTCTCGGACCTTGTACAGCAAAGAAAGCGGAAGCGGGATTGTATCAGGACGACGGGCGGATTGATTGCGTGATTACGTTTGACGAATTTCATCAATGGCTCGCGCAGGAAAATCTTGAGATTTCTTCTTGTGAGGAAAGTGATTTTGACGATCAGCCGCGCGGTGCGGCGAGGCTCTTTCCGTTGGAAGGCGGCTGTGTGCGGACGGCGGGTTGGTCAACGGAACATCTTGATGCAAAAATTCTTGCGGTAAGCGGGTTCGAAGTGATTGAAAAAGCGTTTCAGGAAGCACGTTCCGGTCAGGTGATTGAGCCGTTATTCTGTCGGCTTGGGTGTGCGTGTGGTCCGGCAAATGGAACCGATCACAAAAGCGGCGGATTCGAGTCGCGGTTTGACGTCATTCTCTACAACGAGGCGTGCGGCAATCGGAAACGCGGCGACGAAGACGCGAGAATTGCCGACGACAAACTGACGGACGACGACCGGCAGTTTCTGACGACGCTTTATGTCAAACATCAACCGCAAGAGATTCCGCACAAGCCGATCACTGAGGAACAGATCCGCGAGGTGCTGGAAAAAACGGGAAAATCGAATCCTGAAAATCAACTGAACTGCGGCGCATGCGGTTATTCTTCGTGCCGCGATAAAGCGGTCGCCGTCCTTGAAGGAATTGCCGAACCGGAAATGTGCCTTCCTTACGTCAAACGGCTTGCGGAACAGCGAATTGACCTGATTATTGAAACAAGTCCGAACGGAATCGTCATTCTTGACGAAAACTTAACGATTATCAGCATGAATCCCGCGTTCCGAACTTTCTTTCAATGTTCTAACGCGGTGATTGGTCGTCCGATTTCGTATTTGATGGACCCGGAACCGTTTGAGCGGCTTGTGCAAGACCCGTCGCACTTACTGGACGACGTGATTGAACATCCGTCGTATCACATCGTCTGCCATGAATTGCTGTATGAATTGAAGGGGCAGCATCAGTACGTTGGTATTTTTGTCGACGTTACGAAGGCGCAGTGGAATCAAACAAAACTTGACCGTCTCCGCGAGCAGACGGTAATGCAGGCGCGTGAACTTCTCGAACAGCAAATTGAAATGGCACAAACGATCGCCGTTGCGTTGGGACAAAACACGGCGCGGGCGGAATCGCTTCTTGAAAACCTGATGGAACACGCCAAGCGGGATAATCCGTAAAAAACGCGGAATGTAAAATGCGGCTCGCTTTTCGTTCGTCAATTGCGGCGACAAAATATTTTTTCAGAATTGCTCTTGCATAAAATGAAATTTTTTCGTATTCTAACGCCAGTTTAAGAAATTTTTCGCACTTTTCTAGAAATTTCATTCCCAAAATTCAACGTCATGCAACCATTTCCGATTGAGCAATATCAAGATAAGTCTCTCGTTTCAACCGAAAAAGAAAACGGCGTTGAAATTTCAATCGTTTCGCCGGTTTTCAATGAAGAAGGCGGATTAAACGCCTTTGTCGATACGATTACGGCGATATTGGATAAAATTTCCGATTCATGGGAAATAATTTTTGCGGACGACGGCAGCACGGATAAGTCGCCGGAGATTTTACAAACGTTGCGTATTCAAGACAAGCGGATCAAGTTTTTACGTTTCTCCCGAAATTTTGGAAATCAAGCCGCGATTTCCGCCGGTTTAAAATATTCGCGCGGAAAATGCGTCGTTATCATCGATTCCGATTTGCAATATCCGCCGGAACTGATTCCTGAAATGTTTCGTCTTTGGAAATATAAAGGTTATCACAGCGTTTATACGATTAGAACTTACGGCAAAGAAACGGGAAAAATCAAAAAGTTCGTTTCTTCCTTGTTCGCAAAAACGTTAAATTATTGTTCGCGGCTTTCGTCGCCGGAAGGAAGTTCCGACTTTCGTTTGTTGGATCGAAAAATTGTCGATTACGTCAATCAGATGGGAGAAAATTCCCGTTTTTTGCGGGCGATGATTTCTTGGCTGGGTTTTCGTCAAATCGGCGTGCCGTTTCGGATGCGTCCCCGATTTGCTGGTACGACGAAATTTTCTTTTTTCAAACTGCTTGGATTGGCGCTCGACGCTATCGCCAGTTTTTCCGTGACGCCGCTTCGTTGGATTACGTATTGCGGGTTGATTGTCGCCGCCAGCGCTCTGTTTTACGCCGTCGCCATTTTCTTCTATGAAGTTTTTACAACGGGAATCGTTACGTCCAGTTGGACAGTATTGCTTGTCGCCGTTTTATTTCTTGGCGGAATGCAGTTGACGGCGCTCGGCGTGATCGGCGAATATGTCGGACGAATTTATATAGAAACCAAACGCCGACCGCTTTTCGTCATTCAGGAAACGCGCGGCTTTGAATCGCAAAGAGAATACGACTTATCAAAACAAGAAAAAGCGGCGTGATAAAACAAGATTCTCGCAGACGCGGAAGATTCCTCAAACAAACGCTTGGCGCTTCCGCGAGAAATATAAAAATTGTCGCCTCATTAAAATAACGAACCATGAATGCAACGCAAGATTTTTCTTCAAAGAGAGCCGCTCTTTATTTTTGGTTGATCGTTCTTTTTTTCTGCGGGATTTGGATTCTTTTGCCGACGTCGTTTCATTGGAGTTACCGCGACGACGTAATGGAATTACAAATCGTCGGCAAAGAATGGGCGATTGCCACGCAAAAACTTCCGATGTTACCCGCGTGGATTCTCGAAACGATCAATATTCTCACGAATCGGACGTTTGCGGCGCCGTTTCTTGCCGCTCAACTTTGCGCCGTTTTGTCGCTTTGGTCGATATGGAATTTAGGGCGGCAGGTTCTTTCGGAAAAACTTGCTCTTCTCGGCGTTTTTTCGGCGGTTCCGTATTGGTTTTTCACGCTCCATTCTACGAAATTTAATCACAACAACGTTTTAATTACGTTTTGGACGCTTTCCATTTTTTTTGTTTTTCAAGCGTTCCAAACCCGTCGGATTCGTTATGGAATCGGCGCGGGAATAACGATTGGTTTGGCTCTTCATGCCAAATACACGGCTATTTTTCTCATTTTGGCGATTCTTTTATTTACGATATTTCATCCGAAAATCCGCGTCTTTTGGAAAGGAATTTGTCCTTATCTTACCGCATTCTTTGCGTTTCTTGTTTTTTTACCGAATCTGATTTGGCTCTACCAACACGATTTTGCTCTTTTGACTTACATTCAAAACCGCGCCGTTTGCAATACGTCAAGCCGGATTTTTCATCTTTGGTATCCCTTGAAATTTTCGGCGAATCAAATTCAATTTTTGATTTTCGCCGTCGCCGTTCTTTCTCCCGTTTTATTTTTTTCGCGTTCTGAAAAACAAAAAACGAAAAACAACTCGGACAATGAAACAAAAAAAATGTGCGGGCAATTTCTTTGCGTTTGCTGGGGCGTTCCGTTTGTTTGTCATCTTCTTATTGCCGGCGTTTTTCGGGATAACTTGCATGTGGAGTATGGAGCGGCGTTTTGGTTGTTTTTGGGAACATGGTTATTACTTCGTTTTCCCGTCGATGAAACGCCGCAAAGATTTCGTTTATCGATAAAATTTCTTGTCGCGATAGAAATTTTTCTCGTTGCGTTGTTTTTCTACGAATCGTTTGTTTCTTCTTATCGGGATCATCAACCGCGAAAGAATCAGTTCCCGATGCGAGAATTAGGAACGGTGTGCGATAAAATATGGAGTTCTCGTTTTTCAACGCCGTGTCCTTATATAACCGGCGATTGGTATCTTGCCGGAAACGCCGCTTACGCGATGAAAAACCGTCCTAGCGTTCATTTTTATTGGCAAGGAATCGAATCTCCCGACGCGAAACCGACCGGAACATGGTCAACGGACGCCGACGTCAATCAACGAGGCGGTTTAATTCTTTGGAACGCGAAAAATTACGGAGAAAATAAAATTCCCGATTACGTTTTTACGCGGTTTCCTTTCGCGAAAAAATTCCCGGAAACATTAGTTTTGCCGTATAAAACCAGCGCGGAGATTCCGCCGTTAAACGTCGGCGTTGCGATTGTTCCGCCGCAATCCAAGTAAGACGCCAGCCGCCAGAAATCCGTATTGGTTGCGGAAGTTAAAAGCGAGGAATGGTGCGCGCCGGAGGTCGGGTAGGACTTACTCCATTTGCAATATCTTATTATATGACAATAACTTACATCAATCTAAAAACACCGTTTGTACTAAATCCGTACCTGAACACGTCGGAAATAGCTTGCAGAAAATCGCAACGGAAAACAGAAGCACCTTAAATTACGAGATATTGCAAAATGGTGCGACTAGTGACAATAGTAAAAATAGTCCCTGCGGGACTAATTTTTCTTCTCGCGCGTTTCGCGTTGTGCTTCACCTACGGTTATGCATGATTTCGTCCCTGCGGGACTTTCCTACCCCCAGTTCACCGGGGGTTATTCAAAGAAAAATAACCCAGAGTCTTTAGACAATGCTCCAATGTCTTTAGACGCCGGGTCGGATTTTTGAGATAATATCCCGAAATTTGAAGAATCTTCGTGAAATTTTATTGATTTTTCGTTCTTTTGTAGTAAAATAAATCAATTTGAAAGGATTTTGTCAGGAAATTTATAAATTTTAATGCAAATTCTGAAAAATCTTATCACATAACATTCCGTCAAAAAATATTCCCCGTCATTTTCTCAACCCTCAAGGAGCCAATCATGCCGAAAGAACCGATTGATGTTGTTGATCAAGTAGTTGCTGTTTCGGATCAGAATTCAGACACGCAACCGAAAACGAAAACGAAACGTAAAGGATGTTTTTTACGGGCGGTGAAAATTTTTGTTCTCTTATTTTTGATCGTAACAGCTTGGGCGATCTGGACGTTTCGGGGAGTGCCGCTTCAGATTTCTCCTGAAACAACATTTATCACCGAACCGTTAACCGCTAACGGTAAATGGGTTGATTATTTTGCCGCGTTCGAACAAAAATATTATCCGGCGGAAATGAAAACCGACGACAACGGTTATCGGCTCATCGCAAAAAATTTCGGCATACCGGTTTCCGGCAATTCTTATCGTAACTCAAATACCGATCAAGAAACATCTCAAACGGAGTATAACAAGAATTCGGAAATGTTACGTTGTCAGGCGTACGAAAAACTCGGACTTGATCCGAACACCAAACCAATCTTAACTTATCAAAGTCCTCACACATTTCTTGCCGATTATGTCAAAAAACAATTTCCTGATGATGAAGATCAAAAAGTAAACGAATTTTCCCGTAGAATCACTACAAGTTGGACATTGGACGACTTACCGATGATGCGAGAATGGTTGGAACAAAACAATCCGGCGTTAGAGGTGATTGTTGAAGCGGTTTCCAAACCGGTTTTTCGTACACCGTTAACTCGTTTTGAAAATATAAAATTTCCTCCACCAGATATGTTCCTATCATTAGTTCAACTAGAACACGCACAACAGTTTCGGGATTACGCAAGAGCATTGCAGGCAAGATTTAATTATCGTTTGGGAACTGGCGATATTGACGGAGCAATTCAGGATAAAATCGCCATCCATCAACTTGGACGGCATGTTGTGAATCAGGGAGTGCTGATCAATTATCTTGTCGGTGTTGCGATTGAGGGAGTTGCGGCAAGTTCTGGAATTGCAGGAAATCTCAACGTTCAACCAACAGAGGAACAAATTCTCCGTTTGATACAATTAAAAAATGAACTTCCTGAAACATTAACGTTCAAAAATATGCTGGGATCTGAGCGTTATTTTTGTTTAGGAAATTTGCAAATGATGATGACCTATCAATTGTACGATTCAGAAGAGTTGGGGCTACGGTTTATGTCCATAGGACAAGATTGGAACATTGTTTTCAGTCGTTTCAACCGGTATTTTGACGATTTTCTGGACGGAAAATTGGAAATGAAATCGTTTCCCCTTTCGCCAAAGGAAGGATTTTCTTATATTGGTTATTGGTTTATGAGCCGCAAAACACGGTCAGAGACATTTGCTGATGTGTTATTGAAATTATTATTGAGCAGTTTGGAAGCATCGCAAAACGCGGAAAATCGTAAAGAATGTTTGTGTCATTTTCAAAAAATTACGTTGGCAATGTTATTGTATCACACGAAACACGGTGAATTGCCGCCGACGTACACCACCAACGCCAATGGTGAACCATTACAAAGTTGGCGGGTGTTGCTGTTACCGTATTTGGGCGAAAAAGAATTGTACCAACAGATTCGTCTTGACGAAGCGTGGGATAGTGAGTTTAACCGCCAATTTCACGAAAA
>JAISZO010000273.1 GCA_031269105.1 Planctomycetaceae bacterium
TCGCGTGGTCATCCAAACGGCGTTGTTTCTATGATACTGGACAACGCAAGATATTGTCCTAGTAAAGCAGTAGAAGAGTATCGACAAGATTTAGGCGCCATTGTATTTCTCTTTTTACCGACCTACTCTCCTAATCTCAATTTGATCGAGCGGCTTTGGAGATTTTTTAAAAAGACAACATTCTACAATAAATATTACGAAAAGTTCGCAGATTTCACGCAAGCCAGTAAAGACTTTTTTAAAAACATAAAAAAGCACGAGGCGGCGCTGCGCACTTTACTCGCCGAAAATTTTCCTATTCAAAAAAATTTAAAAAACGAATTTTAAAGTGTGAAAAGTATATCATGTTGCGTCAAATAGATTTTCATGACTTCCTCACAAAAAATCTGGGCGATTGCGACAAGATTCTTTGTCATTATTTCTGCGTTTGCAAGAGAGAGCGGTTGGTCGAAATCTCCCACATAATTTTGCAAATCGGACTTGACTTTTGTCAATATTTTAGCGATAATAGCTTCCTTGTTCATGAGAGCATCCTTTTTGGGAAAAACGTAACTTCTTGGTAACAATACTGTTACTGTCTCAAAAAGGAGGATTTTTGTCAATACTGCTTTGCCTAATTTGGAAACGACGCCCTAAACAAATGAATAAAAAAGAATATCTTAAAGATAAAGTCACGGTTGTCATGCCTGTTTACAATGAGGAGCGTTTTCTGCGGCAGGCGTTGGAATCGGTTGTCGAACAAGTCGATTGCGTGATTCTCGGCGACAATTGCTCGACAGACGGCACGGAAGCGATCTGCCGCGAGTTTGCGGAAAAGTATTCCCATGTCAAATACTTTCGACACGAAAAGAATTTCGGCGGAGCTTATAACGGCGTTTTTTGTTACAAGCAGGTTGAAACGGAATTTGTGTTTCATATTGGCGGACATGATCTCGTTCCGCCAAATTATGTGGAAGAACTCAAAAAGACATTGAAAGAAAATCCCGACGCAATTTGCGCGTATTCAGATGTGCAATTTATTGATTGTGAAGGAAAAAATTTATTTCCGCTTGAATTTAATAATCCTTACTCTGAAATAGATTATTTTGAAAAAACTAATTCATTTTTAGCGGCTATTTTTAATGATTCAAAAATGCTTGCTCCTTATCTTGAAAATCCAAATCCTCTTATACGTGTTGAAAAATTTTTTTTCCGACATCATATTACAACTATGATTTGGGGACTTTGCATTTCTCAAAAACTTCTCCCTATAATTGCATCTATAGCCGTTTCTCCTGAACCGGATACCGAAATGGTCTTTCGTTGTTTATTAAAAGGAAAATTTATCCACTCTCCTCACGCTATGTTTTTTTCCAGAGATGCACACATGTTAATTTCTATAAAACAAGGAAATAACTACAAAGATACTGGTCAATATGAAGAATATTGCAAACGAATTTCGGGTAACAAAAATATTATAGGATACAAATTTTTCGTGAAAAATATTATGGAATGTATTCGTAATCTCGAAGACGACGCTGTCGCAATAAAAGATAAAAAAAATTTTTATCACAAATTAATAATTTATTTTTCAAATGGGTACGGTTACTGTGGTGATTTTAGGATTGATTTACTGAATAAATTAAAAAGAGTTCGGCGTAAAGTATTTTATCCATGGAAAATTTTTTGTCGTGCAATCAAGTCAGCTTTAATTCCCGGTTATGCGGAAAAGAAACGAAAACAAGCGGAATATAGAACAAAAGGAGTGAAATAGAAATGATGAGTTCAACACCATATTTCAGTATCATTTTACCAACAAGGCGACGGAGTCAGATCGTATATTATACGATAGAATGCGTCTTGAAACAAACCTTTTCCGACTGGGAATTGGTTTTTGTTGATAACGATTTGGATGAATCAACTGCAAAAGTGGTTGAAAAATACAAAAAAGATTCCAGATTCAGATATTTTCGAACTGGAAATTTAGGGATGCCTGATAATTGGCAATTCGGATTAGAGCAAACAACTGGAAAATATGTTTTTGTAATTGAAGACAAAACATTTCTGAAACAAGACGCTTTGGAAATGCTTTATCAAACGATGGAAACTGATAAGCCGAGTTTTGCCGTATGGAGATATGATTATTTTGATAATGAAAAAGATATTTTTTATCCTGCGTATATTGAAAACAAAAATATAAAATGGTTAGAATCCAGAGATACTTTGACATATATTTTAAATTGCGATATTGTGAATTATATGCCGATTGCTCCTAGAGGTTTTAATGTTATTGTTAGTAAAGAAAATATTCAGAAAGCCACAAAGTTTCATCCTGAAGGAAAATTTTTCATACCAGGCGCTCCAGATTTTACTTCCGGTTATCAATTACTTTTAACGTTTGATAAATACTTATTATTACCCTTTTCGGTAGCAACACAAGCATTTCGTTTTCTTTCACTCGGAGAACAGTCCATTTTGAAAGCTAAATGGACAATGGATGAAGTCAATCTTATTGCGTCAGACGATTATTTTTATAAGTATGTTCCTATTAAATGCATGCGTTGCTGGAATTGTGTTATCAATGATTTTTATAGAGTTGCACATTGGTTTGGAAGTGAAAAGGAAATAAAGCTAAACCTCGTCAATTATTTTATAATGAACTGGCATGAAATCATGTTTGCTTTGTCTCATGGAACGAATATGGCACAGGAAATTAATGTCTATTTTAAAGCATTAGATGCGATTGAGGATGAAAAAACATCTCAAAAAATTCGAGAAATTATGAAAGAAACAAAAGAATTTGCCAGTAATATGCGCAATATGCAAATAACGACGGAACTTTCTTCAAAAATAACGCCGTTACAAAAAATTCCAAGAGAGATTAAAAGGGTTTTCCGCCAAATGTTTGAAAAAAAATGTTCGAAAATTCAAAAATTTCACAATTTTGAAGAGTTTATTAACCAATATTAAATCAAGTATATAAATGTTCCCAAAAATCTCTATCATCATTCCCGTTTACAATGCGGAACCTTATTTGCGTGAATGTTTGGATTCGGTTATCAATCAGACGATGCGTGAAATCCAGATTATTTGCGTCAACGACGGTTCGACGGACGGTTCGCCTGCGATTCTTGAGGAATACGCCGCAAAGGATACGCGAATTTTAGTTGTCAATAAAGAAAACGGCGGCGTTGCGTCTGCGCGGAATACGGCGTTTTCTTATGTTACGGGAAAATATCTTCTCTTTGTCGATTCGGACGACACGGTTGATTTGCGATTATGTGAAAAGGTTTATACAAAAGCAGAACAATCGAATGCGGATTTTGTCTTATTTTTTCACGATACGCCAAATGGACATGAATTTATCTGCGATATGTCGATTTCACCCAATGATAAAGTCGCATGGGAAGAAAAAAAGACGATATTAAATTTTGGGACTGTATGGGGTAAATTATGGAAAACGGATTTTCTCAAAAAATATAATTTAAAATCTTATGAAAAAATTCATGGTATGGAGGATGCTTTATTTTTTTGGGAGGGATTGGTATTGGCGGAAAAAATTTCTGTTGTTCCTGAATCTCTTTATCATTATTATATACAAGGAAATTCAGTAGCGTCATATTACGGAAAACGTTCTTATGAAATTCTTGATCTTTGGGCTGAATTTAAATCTTTTCTTCAAAAAGGAAAATATTGTTTGTCGCTCAAAACTGATTTTTTAGAGAATGAATTAAATACGATTTTCCATTGGTATAAGAGAACAGAAATTAAATTTCAACCGGATTTTATAAAAAAAACAAAAATTTTTATCGGAAATGATGAAATTCAATTTTTAAGAAAAGGACGACATATCAGTCCCGAAGCATTATATTTTTATTACAAACTTACAGGTGATCGATATATTCTTTTTAAGAGCATAAAAAAATATATTCAACAATTTCCTGAACGTTATATCATCAGACCTATTGTCCGATTCATTAAAAAAACAATACGAAAATGGACTTCAAAAAATGTTGCCTCTCGTTAGTATCATTATTCCCGTTTACAATATTGAGCCTTATTTGCGCGAATGTTTGGATTCCGTTATCAATCAAACGATGCGGGAAATACAGATTATTTGCGTCAACGACGGTTCGACGGACGGTTCGCCTGCGATTCTTGAGGAATACGCCGCAAAGGATGCGCGAGTTTTAGTTATCAATAAAGAAAACGGCGGCGTTGCGGCGGCGCGGAATACAGCGTTTTCTTATGTCGCGGGAGAATACATTCTTTTTGTCGATTCAGACGATACGGTTGATTTGCGATTATGTGAAAAGGTTTATACAAAAGCAGAACAATCGAATGCGGATTTTGTTTTTTTCTTTTATGACGAACCCAAACATATCTTTCTTCCGCCAAATTTCCGAAACATAACGTCGGACGATAAAATAACTCATAAAGAAAAAAAACAAATGCTAAATTATTGCGGTATATGTGGAAAATTATGGCGTTCTGATTTTTTAAAAAAACATAATTTGACATTTGATGAAAATTTACATTTTGGAGAAGACGCACTGTTTTATCAACAACATCTTGTTTTGGCGGAAAAAATATCAATCGTTCCTGAAGTTCTTTATCATTACCAAGCGAGAGAAAATTCTCTGACAACAGGTTATGGAAAAAACATGATGGATAACATACAACGCTATACATTATTGAAATCTTTTTTGAAAGAAAAAGGCGTTTATCAATCGTACAGCGATTGGTTTGTTCGTAACAAGATCAATACATTATTTCATTTTTATCAACTCGTCAAAAAAAAATATAAAGAAGATTATATTAAAAAGCTCATTGGTTCTTTGGACAATGATGATATTCAATTTTTAAGAAAAGGACGACATGGCGCTCCCGAAGCATTGTATTTTTATTATAAACTTACAGGTGATCGATATATTTTTTTTAAGAGCGTAAAAAAATATATTCAACAATTTCCAGAACGTTATGTCATAAGACCTATTGTTCATGCCGTCAGAAAAATTATAAAAAAACAATAACCGTAATATAGCACAATGGAAAAGGAATTCAAAAAATGAATCTCTTATTATTTATGGGAAATGGAAACGTTATTGATTCCGCCGGCGGCGCGGAAAAAGTTTTATGCAACATGGCAAACGAAATGACGTTGCGCGGAAGTCACGTTACGATTCTTTGTAACGATACCAAACAAGGTCTTCCTTTCTATCCGCTTCTGCCGGAAGTAAAATTGATCAATCTCGGCGGTATCGGCAAAAACAAGCGCTATCCGCAAATCAAAAAAATTATCCGCGAAATCACGCGTCCTATGCGGAAAACGTTTTTATATCCGTTTTTTTCCGATCCGATTGAAAAACTCAAACTTCAGGAATTGACGCCTGCTATTCGTGAAACGATGGAGCGTATCGAACCGGACGTGATTATTTCTTATTTCGTCGAAGATCATTATGCGATCACTCATTCCATCAAAGATCAGCAATATCCATTATTGCTAATGCATCATAACAGCCCTAAAACGGACTTATTAAAACTACCTCGCCATAAAATTCTATCTCTCAAAAAATGCGATTGTCTTCAATTATTGTTGCCGAGTTTTGAAAACCAAGTCAATCAAATTTTACCTTGGTTAAAAACCGCGACAATTCCCAATATCGTTTCTTCGGTTGCTGATAACTGTGTTGCAAACTTATTCAGACATAAGAATGAATATACAATTGTCATGGCGGCACGTCTTGATCCAAAACAGAAACAACAACATTTTTTGATTCGCTCTTTTTCCAAAATTGCACGGGATTATCCCCATTGGAAAGTGAAATTTTACGGCGGAGAATGTACGCGTAATTATTCTCAATTCCTTATTGAACTGATAAAAAAACATCGTCTTGAAAATCAGGTTTTTCTGATGGGAACAACGAAACAACCGTTGGATGTTCTTCGGGAAAGCGGCGTCTTTGCGTTTCCGACGGCTTTTGAAGGTTTTCCGCTTGCTTTAACAGAGGCAATGAGTGTTGGTTTGCCTTGCGTCGGTCTCAAAACCGCGTCCGCCGTGAATGAATTGATCGTTGACGGCTACAATGGTTTTCTTTCAGAAAACAACGAATCGGATTTTGCCGCAAAGCTGAAAATTCTGATGGACAATCCGCAGCTTCGCGCGGCGATGGGAAAAAATGGTCATGAGTTTGTCAAACAGTTTGAGCCGAAAAAGATTTGGGATCAATGGGAAAATCTCATTGACGAGACGGTGGAACAACACAAAAGTAAACACGAAAATTTCATTTCAAAAGCCAAGAAATACGCGGCATGAAATTATACATCTGTCGCCGTGAAATATGATAGATAGAAAATGATTATGTTTCTACATTTCATTCGCGTTTTTTTGTCGATTGATGTAAAATGCGGTAATTGCGGGGCGAGATATTTTCCACCCGCGTAAACGCATGGCTGAAATATTCCGGCGTTTGATAACCTAACATTTGCGAAATTTCAGCGACAGAAATTGGCGTGTCGCGTAATAATTCTTTCGCCCATTTCATCCGAATTCGTATAATTTCTTCGATGGGCGAACATCGTAAGTGCTGATGAAATAACATATTAAGCGTTCCTCGCGACACGCCGGTTTCTTTCGTAACGTCGCTTACCCGAAGATTCCTCGCAACTTCAGTGCGGATAAATCGTAAGGCGTGCGCTACGATCGGATCGTTGACGGCGATGTTGTCTGTTGATTGCCGCACAACAATTCCCGCAGGATCAACCAAAATAGGAAATTCAGGAAGCGGATCGCCGTTCATCATCAAGTCGAGAATTTTTGCGGATTGATAACCGATAATTTTCGCGTTCGGGTTGATGCTTGAAATCGGCGGCGTTGTCGTTTTGCATAAACTTTCGTCGTTGTCCGTGCCGAGAATCGCGACTTCTTCAGGAATACCAACGTCGTAAGAACTGCACAAATTCGTGAGATAAAAAGCGTGATTATCATTCGCGCAGAAAATGCCGATCGGTTTCGGCAGCGATTTTACCCAATTCAAAACGGAATCGTCTAAACCGCTCCACCAAAGCGTCGGCAGCGTTAAAGAATTTTTACGATTGGCTTGCGGACAAAGAAAACAAACGCTTTCGTGCTTTTGCAGCGCATGAACAAAACAATAATATCGAAACTGCGACCAATACGTGTGTCCCATTGAAAAATACGAAAAATTCCGATAGCCGCGTTCCCAAAAATGTTCCGCCGCCAACACTCCGCATCTTTCATTGTTTAGACGAACATAAATCGGAAACTCTTTGTCGTCGGCGGCAAGATTGATTTTTTCTCCGCGAAATTTATGAAAAAACTGATTCAGATTTTTGTTGTTGACACGCGCGATCAAACCGTCGCCGTTCCATGCTTCGAGCCGTTGAAGATGTTGATTCGCGGCGTCGTGATCGCAAAGAAAAAAATCCCATCTCTTTTGTTCGGTAGCGTATTGCGCGATTCCTTCAATCAATTTACGTCCGAATCCGCGCGACATCTCAATCACAATCAAGACGCGCTTCTTTTTTCGTTCTTTTCCATTTTTAGCCATTGACGTTTGACTCTCTTGATGATGTAATAGCGACGTCTTGTCGTTATTACGGCGGGAAATTATGACTGGAATCTGTTGTAATCATTTTGAACAAAAAGACGTCTTTTTTGTTCAAAATAACAAGGCAGAAAACTTTAATTTGGCACGACAATTGAATGAATAAATTTTAATTCGTTTCTTGTCGATAATCAATCAAACAAAAAAAAATTAAGAAAGTTCCGTTATGTCCGCTACGATCATGCCGTTTGGCGAATCATGTGAAATTTTGTCGCCGCACGAGCAACGGCTCAAAGAAAAAAATGAAGGGAAAGAAAACCGGTTTCGCGGCAAACACCGCCGCGCGTTTGAAATTCTGGAAAGTTTCGAGGGAAGTCGTCCGCAAATTGATATTGAACGCGCGTTGTATTTTACGCAATCCATGCAGAAAACGGAAGGTCAGCCGCTCGTTTTACGTTGGGCGAAAGCGCTTTATCATATCGCGGCGAATATCGCCGTTTATATTGACGAACATCAGCTTTTGGCGGGACGCGCCGGACGGCAAGGGCGTTACGGTATTCTTTATCCCGAATTGGACGGCGATTTTCTCGACGTCGCGGTCAAAGAATTGCCTTACCGCGCCGAGTCGCCGTTTACGATTTCCGAAGAAGATGCAAAAATCGTTGCGGAAGAAATTGCGCCGTACTGGAAAGGAAAGACGTATCACGAAGCGTTAAACGCCGCGCTGCCGCCGGAAGTTCACAAGTTGACTTACGACGACGCGGAAGGTTTGAAGTCGCGTTTTATTGTTAATGAAACTTCATCGTTTCGTTCGTCGATTCAATGGGTGCATGATTACGAAAAAATTTTGAAACGCGGATTCAACGGAATTAAAGCCGAAGCGTTAGAAAAACTTGCCGCGCTTGACGTCAATAGCCCGAAAGACAACTGCGAGAAGAAGCCGTTTCTGGAAGCGGTTGTTATTGTTTCCGACGCGATTATTCTTTGGGCGAAACGTCACGCGGAACTATCGCGGCGGCTTGCGGCGGAAGAAAACGATTGGAAACGCCGCAAGGAACTTCTGCAAATTGCGTCTCATTGTGAACGCGTTCCCGCCGAACCGGCGCGGAATTTTTACGAAGCCGTGCAATCGCAGTGGTTTGTTCAAATGTTTTCGCGGATTGAACAAAAAACCGGCACGATTATTTCTAACGGACGCATGGATCAATACTTTTATCCGTTCTACAAAAAAGACGCGGAAAAAGGACGTTTGACCGACGAACAGACGCTTGAATTATTGGAATGTATGTGGGTCGGCATGGCGCAGTTTATTGACTTATACATTTCGCCGACTGGCGGCGCCTTCAACGAAGGTTACGCGCATTGGGAAGCGGTGACAATCGGCGGACAAACGCCCGAAGGTTACGACGCGACGAATGATTTGACTTATCTTTTCTTGCAATCGAAACGAGAATTTCCGATGCACTATCCCGATCTTGCGGCGCGGATTCATTCGCGAAGTCCTGAACGTTTTTTGTGGGAAGTCGCGGAAACAATCAAGGAAGGTTCAGGTTTTCCAAAACTGATTAACGACGAGGAAGTTGTGCCGCTTTACGTTTCCAAAGGAGCGACGTTTGAAGAGGCGTTTGATTACGCCGTTTCCGGTTGCACGGAAGCGCGGACGCCGAACCGCGATACTTATACCAGCGGCGGAGCGTATATCAATTTCGCGGCGGCTCTTGAAATGGCTCTTAATAACGGTCAAATGCGGAAATATCCCGCGCGGGAACTCGGCGTTCCCACCGGCGACGCGGCAAAATTTGAAACGTGGGAACGGTTTTGGGAAGCATATAAAACTCAGCATTTGTTGTTTCTCCGCACGGCGTTTCTTCAACAGTATTTGATTATCAAATTGCGGGCGGAACATTTCGCGCAGCCGATGGGGTCGGCGATGCACGATCTTTGTATGAAATATTGTCTTGATCTTCACACGCCGCAAATTCCCGAAGGAATCAATCTTGGTTATTTTGAATATATCGGTTACGGTACGGTTGTGGATTCGCTTGCCGCAATCAAAAAGACGGTGTTCGAGGACAAAAAACTGACGATGCGCGAAGTCCTTGACGCGCTGGACGTCAATTTTGAAGGAAAAGAAGACGTGCGCGCGATTTTGCAATCCGCGCCGAGTTATGGAAATAACGACTCTTACGCCGACGCGATTGCGCGCGATATTGACCGTCTTTCTGTCGAGTTTGGCAAAAAGTATTCGGCGGAACTTGGGATTCATAACGACGTGCGTTACGTGCCGTTCACATCGCATGTTCCGTTTGGCAAAGTGGTCTCGGCAACGCCGAACGGACGATTCGCGTGGACGCCGCTTTCCGACGGGACGTCCGCGTCTCACGGCGCAGACGTGAATGGTCCGACGGCGGTTTTACTTTCCAATTATGCGAGCAAAAATTGCGGCTATCGAGATCGCGCGGCACGAATGTTGAACGTCAAATTCGCGCCGAAATCGTTGGAAGGAGATGCGGGAACGCAAAAATTAATGTCGTTCATCCGCACATTTTGCGACCTGAAGTTATGGCATATTCAGTTTAACGTCGTCAACCGCGAAACGCTTCTCGCCGCTCAAAAAGACCCTGAAAAATATCGCGGTCTGATTGTTCGAATTGCCGGTTATAGCGCTTATTTTGTCGATTTATCGCCGGATTTACAAAACGACCTGATTGCGCGCACAACGCATAATTTCAGTTAAGAAGGAAAAGCAAGGAATAATGACAACACGAAGCGTAAGCGAGGGTTAAACTTCGCCGCGAAGAACCGCGGAGTTTTCACGAAGGATTTTCAAAGTGGACAAATGATTATTTCAATCACAGAACAAAAAATTCCGCTTGCGAAACTTTTAGCTTTTAATTTCCTTCGCTTTTAACTTCCACAAACCACCCCGTCGGTCAACTGTGTTGACCGACGCCCCTCCAACGGAGGGGAATTTTCATGGGAAACTCCTATAGAGTTTCTTTTCTTCTCGCGCATTTCCTACCCCCAGTTTCACTGGGGGTTATTTATAGGAAACTCCTACGGAGTAAGGAAAATGAAGAGATCATCGGTATGTTTACATCTTATTATTTGGTCAAGTGCGCCAAATTCGCTTGCACTTGACCTCATTATCCGATCACGGAATCGATACGGCGTTTCCGTCGCGGACGTTGCCGAGCCGTCCGAGAATCGTGTTACTGTTCGACGAAATGGAACCGGCAGGAACGGTGACAGAAATTGCCTGAACCGAACCGTCGCCCATAAGAAAATTCACTGTTCCGGTATGATTACTTCCCCAATGCGGTTGACTTTCGTCGGCTTGATTGGAGTTACATCGTTTCCGCATCCGTTGATCCAAGAACGTTCCAAAACGAAGCGTTGTGTATTCCGGTTGGCAGGTTGAAATTGTTGGTTTTTGTTTTGATTAAATCGTAAGTCGCTTGTTGCTCCATGTACGGCAAAATCAAAACCCAAAACGATACATTCGGGTCTTGGTTAACATTGGTGTAATCTGCCGTTGTAACTCCATAAAGCATAATATTTTATGTCGAATCCTTTTTTTTACTACAAGGATTTCTACAAGATAAAAACATCTTTCGTTTTGAACGCAAAAAAATAAACAAAAATCCTGAAAATAAGAAAAAGAAAATGAAGAAAACGCAAAAACAAAAGAAAGAATCTCAAGCGAAATTGTCTGCGGACTTGTTGGATACTGTTGCAAAAAAACAGATGTTGTCGCTTCCCAAAGCCGCCGCCTTTTTAGGGATTTACGGACGGACGCTTTGCGATTGTTTTGGCGAAAGAGCAAAGGACATTGTTTTCGTTATTCTCGAAAAGGGATTGCCGGAAGAAATCAGAGAAAAGCAAACAGAACTTGGAAAACAGTTAAATTCCCCAGACGCGATTCTTCACTACTTAGTCGTCTCTGAAAAAGCGAATATCCCTTGAAAAATAGGGTTGACGAGCGTTTTTTGTTTGTTAGAATTTGCAAGTTGTTTTTTGCAAAGCAGCGTTTTTCAAAAAACTGCGGCAAAACGAATTGTTTCGTAACCGGCGTGATCGGATTGGCGAAGAAAAAATGAAAACGCTTATCGCCGAAACAATCCGCCTGACGCTTGAGAATCCATTCGTTTCCCCAAAAGAACTCTCCAGGACCGTTGGCGATACGATGGTTCAAGAGAAAAACATCACGTATCCGACCGACGCCAAACTTCTTTCGCGAGCGATTATTCAATTGGCGAAGCATGTCAAACAACACGACGTTAAAATCCGACAACATTACTCCCGCAAGGCAAAAAAAGCGTCCGTTAAGCATTCGCGTTACGCGCATGC
>JAISZO010000335.1 GCA_031269105.1 Planctomycetaceae bacterium
GAAATCAAAGTCAACCGCGAACCTTCGCGACGCTCGACCCTGCGCCGGGCAACTCGCAACGTTTTACCAAAATCCCCGTTCCGCCTTCGCTTGATTAAGACCTAATACGGTAGATTCAGAAAGTGTTGCCGAAATTGACTAACGCCATGATTATTTATTTGCGTAAAACGGACGCACTTGGTTATGTTTCCTTGTTGGAAAAAGATTTTTTTGTACATAAAAATTTGATCAATAAACTGATACGTGTTGAGGTTGATCTGGCAAAAGGGGGCATTCGATTTTATTGATTGAGACGGTCGGATTGGAAGAAACATCAATTCATAAAAAAAACAAAATATAATCTACTAAAAATTCTAAAAAATAAAAAAAATAATTGACGTACCAAAACTAAAAGGGCAAGCCTTCGCGGGACGCCAAATGACAAAACTCATCAGAAAAAGTGTCCCGCGAACCCTTGACCTTGACCGCGTAACGTTTCCGGCGGCATATTATCGAGCAACGCAATGTCAGGACGTCTCATATTCCCCAAACGGCATTTTGCGGTAAAATATCGTTTTTAATTTTGACAGCCATGAAACAAGAAAAATTAAGTATGCCGAAAATTACAGTTTCTCAAAATCATAACTTGAATCAAAATTCCGTTACGTCGCTTCTCAAATCGAAAATTTCCGCCGCATTGCAGGAAAATTCCAGCGTGGTCAAGGATTTTACGGAACGCTGGGCGGATGATCACACAATGGAATTTGCTTTTAAGGTCATGGGCTTTTCGATAAGCGGACTTCTTAAATCGCTTCCTAATCAGGTGTGCGGCGAAGTCAATTTGCCGCTTGCCGCAATGATGGTCAAAGGAATGATCGAATCGCGGCTAAAAGAAGAACTTGGAAAAATTCTTGCCGAAGCGAGTTAAAAACGTAGAGTTCGTATTGATTACGTTCCAAATCAAGGATTCAAACAACAACGCGATCCGATTCATTCTTGTTTTTTCGTTTTTCCCGCAAAGAACGCAATATTCTTATTGGCTCTTTGCGGAGCATTGCGGGAACAATTGGTTATGTTAAACGTTTTCATAAAAACTTGAAAAACCTTGATTTTATGAAAAACATTTTTCTTTTCTAAAAGTTTCTCCCGTCAATGCCGTATCGTCGTTTTGAAATTTTTCTACGTCGTCATTGACTTGTCAGCAATCCGATTGTTCGTCCTTTGTTTCCGGTAGCGCAGTAAAACATGTAAAACGTTTTATTGACCGGATTGTAAACGAGCGAAATTTTATGCGCGTATTGTTTGTCCAATCCCGCCGGATGACCGCCGGCTTTGTAAAGCGGTTCGGGATCGGGCGTCCAGTGAACCAGGTCGCGGGAAAACGCAATCATAATGTGCGCTCCGCCTTTACCAACGCCAAAATAAAACATTGTCCAATGATCGCCGTCGCGGAAAACTTTACCGTCCGCCGCAAAAGATTCATCGTAACCGCCTTTTCGGTTTTCGATCACAGGATTAAACGGATACCGCACCCAGTGCGTTAAATTGTTGGAAAACGCAAGCCCCAATCGTTCCCGACCGCCCTGCGCCGCGTTGTAAAAATTGTAATACGTTCCTTGATGTTCCACGAGCCAAGGTTGATAAATACAATCTTTTTCCCAGTCTTTTTTATCGCTTTGAAACACCGATAAAATCGGGTCGGTACCAACGCGCGTCCAGGTAATTCCGTCGTTGCCGATCGCCACGCCTTCGTAACCCGGTCGCAATTCATAACCGCCCTGTCGCGGATAACAACCGTAAAGCGTCCAATATTTGTCGTCTTTCTTTTTCAAAATTCGCGGCGATTTTATGTCGTAATCTTCATAGAGAAATGCGCCGATCACGCATCCGCCGTGATCAAATTCGCCTTCCTTGCCGAATCCCATTGCCAGACGCGGATTTTTCCAATGAAGTAAATCCTCGCTCTCGACAACAAACGAGTTGTAACCTTTGCCGTTAAACCCGATAAACGCCATGTACCAAAGATCGAGTTTGTCTTTCAATTGGTAAACGCAGGGGCAATCGTAATTGTGAAAATTCTCCAAGCCCGGAATTTTGTAATCCGAAGGAATGATCGGATCGGGATGATATTTCCAACCGCGATACGGTTCGCTCCATTTTTTCAATGTTTCCGAGTCAATCGGCTGTACGGATTCCTGCGCTTTTGTCCATGACGAAAGCAAAACCAAAATCATCAGAATCGAAAAAGACGAAATTTTCATCGAGTATTTTCCTGTAAAACAAAGTGTAAACGAGTTGCGAATTAAAGTTTAACATTGCGAATATAACGGATTTTTCAGAAATACTCTAAAGTGTATTAATCTTCATTATGCGAAAATAATCGGCAACGTCAATACGAATTGTCGGGAATTTTGAATTTTTTTGAAAATATTTTTTATTATTCTTTTTTCACTACGAAGCCGCAATCTTTTTCACCACGAAGAAACGAAGAATCACAAAGAGGTTCACGAAGCATTTTTAAAGTTTGGCAAATGATTGTTTTCATCACAAAGTTAAAAATTCCGCTTGCAAAACTTTTACTTTTCTTTGAACTTTCTAATCTGTTCCATTTGATAGCGGGAAACATGAACTTTAGGACGCGACGATTTAAGCGTTTGAAACGCTTCTTCGCCGGTTCGGGCATATTCCAATTTCACGAGCAATAAACATGCCATCACTGCGCTGCGTCCGCGTCCCTGAGCGCAATGAACTAATATCCGCATTCCTCGCCGAATCTCCTCCGACAATTCCAAACGATCCAACGGCACGCCGTCGAGATTTGGCAAGCAAATGTATTTCGGCAATGAAGATTGATTTTGCGACTCGTTTGTCGTAGGCGTCGTTTGCGTCCGATAAAGTTTCGGCGTCTCGGAAGAGACGTCAACGACAAAATCATAATTCTCAAGCGAGACATGAAACGCGGGCCAACAGGAAACAGAAATTCCCGTTCCGGGAATTTCATGAACCGGTTCGTGCCGTAAAATAAGATGCCGAAACATCCAAACAAGCCAATATGCGAAAAGAAACGGAAAATTGACAATCGCAAACGGAAGAAAACAGATTCGGTTTTGTCTTTTGCCAAGTACCATTTCAGGACAATGGAAAAAAAACGCCGCCGCCGTCCAAAAACAAGAAACCGCAAGCCAAACAGTCGTCGCGCAAACGCCGGTCAATCGCGTTATCGCCGCCCCAACGAAAGCGGCGGCTGACAAAATCAAAAATAAAATGCCGTATTGCCAATGCGTCATAATAAAAGCGGAATAAAAATTTCGTAATATATTTCAGTGAAACATTGCGTTTTTGAATTGCCTCGCTCTTGAGAACGGAAAGAAATGATGAAATGAACCGCCTCGTCAGTTGGCTGACGCCGCCTGCCGCCTCTCCAACGGAGGAGAATCGGCATTTGTTACCCTGTCATAAAATAGCGGGGCGCTTCAAGTTCTTTCAAAATGAAAAATTCGGCGGAAAGAAATATTACAAAGTTTCATTGCGACACAATAAACAACCGCCGCGTTTCCGTATCGTAAGTATAAACAAAACCGTCTTTCAATTCCGGCAGAATGATTTTGTTGTCAACAATAATCTTTTGATGAAATTCCTCCGACGAATTTGGAAAACGTTTGTTTGCCGACTCAAAGCGTTGCAAAGCCGCCGCAATTTGAGTGCGCCAAATAACGATTTCCGGTTTTAGAAAATACGCCGCCGCTTTTTCGGACGTCGCGTCAACCATTATTCCTACCGATTTCTGCTGAGGATTGGGTTGCGAAATTTGCTGCGGATTTTCGTCGGGCAATAAAAATTGATTCGGACGCTCCCGCACAACCCGTTCCAGCCATTCTTTGGAATAACCGATATTCGGATAACTCCCGTCGTCCGCACGCACATAACCGTCGTTGTATTTTGTAATGAGATGATTCGCCAGCTCGCGCCATCGTTTCGTAACTTTTTCCGCCTGCATCACCGAATAATCCGTTAAATACGTTTGCATCGCGTTCGGGTTGGTTTGGAAAAGTTCCGACGCGGTTTTCTCGACCGCCGGCTGCAACGCGAAGAAATTTGTTTCCAACTCCCGCTGAACCGCGCGGATTTCCGGCGCCATGTACGAGTATTTGAGATTCGCGTAATTGGAAACGAGATTGAACACCCACCACGCGGAATCTTCCGAAAAACGATGGATCGAACCGACCGTGTGCGATTCGGGAAGTTGATCGATACGGCAATACAACGGAAAATAACAGGTCAAATACGAGTCGTCCACGCCGTACCAAACCACGCCGCCGATTGGATCGGGCAACCAACTTCGCGATTGCGTTACGACGGAAAATCCCGTTTGCTGCGTGGAAATCGGACGTTCCCACGAATATTCTTTTCCGTCTTTTTCATCAAGTTTCCAATAAAGCGGACGCCAACGACGCGGCAAACCGTATTCTCCCGCGTCGATTCCTTGCGTCATATCAAATTCCGTTCCTTCAAAGTGGTCGCGTTTGAGAGCCATCACGTCCGCCGTCGTCAATTTACGGTCGGGACGAATCGACCAAGGATAAGGTTTCGCGTTGGCGACTCCGCGATGATAATCCGCCGGCAAATTTAACGACGGCGCGGCGCGACGAAATACGCTCCAAACGCGGGATTCGCAAACCCGTTTCGCTTTCGCGTCCGCCGGAGCGTAGGCGTCGGCAAAATGAAACGGCTTGCCGGAATCCGGGTTGTAATATCCTTTTTCTATGGCAAATTCCACGACGTTTTTCGAGTACAGACAATTTGCCGGATCGTCCAGCGGAACTTCTCCGATACGCGCTTGATTCGCATGACATGAAATTTCTCCGTCTGGAACGCGTTTTGCAACCCAAACTGCTCCTTTGCGATTTTTGCCGAGTCCGAGAATTTCCAACACCCACGCTTCTTCTTTGTCGGCAATCGAAATCGACTCGCCTTCATCGCCGTAACCGTATTCTTCCGCAAGTTGCGTCATCACAAGAATCGCTTCCCTCGCGGTTTTTGCCCGTTGCAATCCGAGCGTCATCAAAAGCGGATATTTAATCATTCCGTCGGGATTATGCAATTCTCCGCGTCCGCCGAACGTCGTTTCCGTCATCGCAAGCTGAAATTCATTCATAATTCCCTGACCGCCGCTTCCTAATACCTGATAAGTATGCGGCGCTTGCGGAATGCTTCCTTTGCCGGGGACGTCGACGACTTCTCCCGTTTTGTAATCTTTTGCCGGAAAGAGCGTCAGCGACGCGAAAAATCCCGCAGAATCCGCCGTGTAAGTAATTGTCACCGAGCCGTCCGCCGACGCGCCTTTGGTAACAAGAACACTTGTGCAAGCCGACGTCGGCGTCGTACCAATTCCGTAAAGCAAAATTGCCGTTAAAATTGCCGAAACGACGGAACGTAAATTTTTGAGTGGTTGAAAAATCATTGTTTCTTCTTCGTTATTGTGTTATTGGAACGATGGGTTGAACTCAAGCCGCCGCGATATTTATTACGTTTCGGACTTTTCGCCGCAAACGCCGCGTAGCGATTCGCAATCTTTCCTTGATATTTTGCCGTGAATTGCCAAATTTGCAATACGCTCCTGCATTTTCTACTGCGACGCATCGTGATGAGTAAAGAAATTTCGAGAGTTTTTTATTTATTTTACTCATAATGATTATTCTTTCACTCGTAGGAATTTTTCGAGAAAATCCCGAAATTTCCCACATTCCCCTTGTTGGATTTAATATCTTTGTGTACACTAGAAATTAATCAACAAACATGAGGGTAAAAATCATAGGGATTTTTGCCGTTCCAATTCAAAACCCTAAAAAGTAAAAGGGATTAAAAAATAAAGAAGTCAAAAAAGGCGTTTGATCTTTGCGACAAATGTCAATCCAGCGTGGGGGGGTGGGTACGCAACATGGCGTATCGCCCATATTTTACGTGCGATTGCCCGATTTGCTGTCCGCACTTTCCAAATTTTGAAACCGTGTCCCGCGAACACGGTACGCCGAGCGTTTACGCTGGTCGAATTATTGGTCGTGATTGCGATTATCGGCATGTTAATCGCGTTATTGCTGCCAGCCGTTCAAGCCGCGCGCGAAGCCGCAAGAAGAATGCAGTGCAGCAATAACCTCAAACAACTGTCCGCTTGCCGTTCACAACTACGCGGATGCTTATAAGCAAAGAATCCCCGCGAAAATTACGGCGTTTCCCAATTCCTTTCATGAGGAACTGAAAACAGCCGGCGGCGATAGCGGCGGAACTCGCTTCTTTCGTTGTTGCCGTTCCTTGAGCAAAGCGCCGTCTTCGAGTCGCTGACGACAAGTAACGGTTCGGAATCGTTGAACCAAACCGGATCAATGGACGCCTTCCTTTGCCCGTCTTTTTCCTTACAACAGAAACAGCCGGACGCGGAGGGACTTGCTCCCACCAATTACCTGATGTGTTGCGGAAAGGAGCACAATGGCGGTGCGATAGCCGTCGGATACTTCGGAAATGATATCGGAGCCGGACCCAACAATGCGAACTTAACACCGGGCAATTTGATTGTTCCGGACGGAATGTCGAACACAATGATGTTTTCCGAAGGAAAAACCAGCTGCAAAACATGCGGTTGCGGCGGACATCGATACGACCGAAATAGAAACTGCGCGTTCGTTACCAGTTATCCCAATCCGCGATTCCTTACAATCAATCCGCCAGTTGCGACGTCGCTGGCGGATAAAAACGATATGTCCTATTGCCATGATGACGGAAAGAAATTATCGGCAAATTCGAATCATGCCGGCGGCGTCAATCTTGTTAAGGGAGACGGCAGCGGCGGTTTCGCTTCGTTCACAATCGCGTTAGACGTTTGGCAGGCAATTTCAATAATACAAGACGGCGAAGCGCTCAGTTTGCCGTAATGTTTTCGTTCAGGTCGTCCGCTTTTGCGGGAGCGGGCGGCTTGTCTTTTTTATTATTAACAACGCCGTTTCAAACGGCATAACGAAACAAATGAATACTAATGAAACAACTTATTCTCATTTCGGCATTATGTCTTACCGTAATCGGTTGCAGCAATACCGTTCATGTGAACGGAAAGGTAACTCTTGAGGACGGAACGCCCGTGACAAAGGGGTTTATCAACTTCAACAACGGGGAATACGAAGCGCGTGGTATACTCTTTTCGCTAACGAAGCAGCGCTTATCAAGTTGGCGTCGCTGTTAAATCCTATAATTCCAATCGTTCAAAATAGCCGTATCGTTGGCGAATGGAGTATATCATCACAAAGAACGGAACCTATCAGGTTGCGACCGACGCTAGCGGGCGCGGCTTGAAAAAAGGCGATTACAAAGTGTTTTTTTCGGGAACATTCGACCTTGACAAGAATTTTAAGCCGGTTCCGATCATTGACAAAAAATACGATTCCGCCGCAACAACCGACTTGACGCTTTCCGTCAAAGGAAAAACCGAATTCAGTCCCGTCTTGAAACCTATCGAAAAATAATCAACAGGGATTGTTAATTTGAAGCGTCCGCGACGGTTGTTCCCTCGCAGACGTTTCCGTCTGCCGTTTTTTTCTTTTCGAGTTTTGAGGCATTTTGCAACTTTGCGGCGAAAATTTCGCAGCTCATACTTTACCAGATTGATTGATTTTGTTTTGTTAAATCGGCTTTATTGACGATTTTATTTTGTTTCGTTTGTTTTCCTATTGAAATCCGGCAAGGTTTTGGTTACAATGGATTGAAAATTCGTTTGAAAAAATGTTCGCTCGCTTTGCATTTTTTTAATGACCTTCCCACCCTCAAAATTTTCTTTCAGGAGACAACGATACCATGTCGCGGAAAATTTCTTTCGCCTTGTTGATCGCGGCGATAGCGCTGATCAGCTCAACGAGTTTCGCTCAAACGGAACGAAATATCAAAAACTACGGATCAGGGCAAGGATTTGCGCAATTTGCTCAAAAGATCAAAAGCAATCACGACGTCAATTTGCTGACGTTTCCCGGCGCAAAACTTGTCAAAGCCGACAAGATCAGCGATCCCAAAGAATTGACCGATGGAAAAACGGGCGATTTCGGCGGAAACGGTCGCGTTGTCGTTTCCGGTTCGCCGTCAACCGTTGTTTATTATCTTGGCAAGCCGCGAACCATTCAGGAAATCTCCGTTTTTTCCGCCAATGGCGATCAACGGAGCAATCAGGATTTTGAAATCCGTTTGGCGAACAACGCCACAAAACCCGGACAAGCGCCGCAATTTCCAAAAGAAGCGACGTTGACTTCCGGCGACGTTATCCTTGGCGCAAACGGCGGCGCGTTTGAAACGTTTTTCGCCGAAAAATCGGGCAAACCGATTTTGGAAGGACAAAAATTCGATTGGATTGAATTGAAAATCTGGCAAACGTACAACGTGAACGCGGGAACTCCCGCCAAATCTCAAAACGCGGCTCGCGGCTGGTCGTCTTATATTGAATTGCAAGCGATTGGCGATTTGAACGATCCCGAACTTTTCGCGTCGGAACAGGAAAAGAAAAATTGGTTATACGGACGCGCAAAAGCCGCGTTTGACGAAAAATTGAAAACGCTGGGACACGACGCGTTTTTTGCGTTGGAACACCGCGACGCCGTTCCGCGTTTTCTTGCCGATATGGAAAAGAAATATCCCGACGCGATTGATACCAAAGCGGAAACGGCAAGGTGGACGCAACTTTCCGAAAAAGTAAACGACGCAATTCGTAACGCGGACGTCTTTAACGAAGAAAGCGTCAATCAGACATTGAACGTTGTTAAAGAATACGAAACATATCGCAGAGAATTGTTGCTTAAAAATCCGTTGATTCGGTTTGAAAAACTTTTGGTGCGCCGCGCGCAAAACGCCGGTTTGACGGCAAACTGGGTTTCCAATTGTCAGCGCGGAAAAGGCGGTTACGGAAACGCGTTGGGAACGGTCAATCCTATCGATCCGAACAGTCCGTTTAACGCGATCATCGAAAATCCAAACGGTTCTTTTGTCGGCGACGTTTGTTTGAACTGGGACGCAAAACGCGCGCTGGTTACGGCGTTATCGAACGACAAAACCTGGCAAATTCACGAGCTTAATCTTGCCGACGGTCAACTGCGTCAGGTGACGCCGTCTATCGCGCAAGACGTCGATAATACCGAGGGTATTTACATGCCCGACGGCGGCGTGACGTTCATTTCCACCGCTTCTATGATGGGCGTGCCGTGCGTCGGCGGATCGGACGTGGTAGGCAACATCTACCGGCTTGAACCGGACGGCAAAACGATTCGCCAATTGACGTTTGAACAAGATCAGGACTGGTGTCCGACGATGCTGCACAACGGACGAATTATGTATCTTCGTTGGGAATACGTCGATTTGGCGCACTATTTTACGCGGATTTTGTTCAGCATGAATCCCGACGGAACCAATCAAATGGAGCATTACGGAAGCGGTTCGTTTTGGCCCAACAGTTTATTTTACGCGAAAGCGGTCGAAGGTCATAAAACGAAATTTGTCGGAGTTGTTTCGGGGCATCACGGAACGGCGCGGGCGGGCGAGCTTGTTGTTTTTGATCCCGTCAAAGGGCGGCGCGAAGCGGACGGCGCGTTGCAGCATATTCCCGGGTACGGTAAACCGGTCGAACCGATTATCGCCGATCAATTGGTGGACAGATCGTGGCCCAAATTCCTTTTCCCCGTTTCGTTAGATGAAAATTATTACGTCGTTTCGTGCAAAATGACGCCGGAGTCGCCTTGGGCAATTTATCTTGTGGACACATGGGATAACATGCTCAAAATTCGGGAAGAACCGGATTACGGTTTGTTTGAACCGACTCCGGTGTTGAAACGGGAACAGCCGCCGGTGATTGCGTCGCGTCTTGACCCGACTTCCGATCAGGCGTCGGTCTTTATTACGGACATTTACGAAGGACCGGGGTTGCGAAATGTGCCGCGCGGAACGGTCAAAAAATTACGGGTTTTCGCTTACAGTTACGGTTATCGCGGTATCGGCGGACATGACGTGTTCGGTTTGGAAAGCTGCTGGGACGGACGACGGATTCTCGGCGAAGCTCCGGTGTTTGAAGACGGATCGGCGGTCTTTTCGATTCCGGCGAATACTCCGATTGCGATTCAGCCGTTGGACGAACAAGGACGTTCCTTGCAACTGATGCGGTCGTGGTTTGTCGGAATGCCGGGTGAAAAAGTTTCGTGCGTCGGATGCCATGAACAACAAAACAGCGTGACGCCGCCGAAAATGACGATGGCGTCGCAATCGCCGGTTCAACGGTTGAAACCGTATTTCGGGAAGGAACGTCCTTTCTCGTTTGAAGGAGAAATTCAACCGGTTTTGAGTCGTTATTGCGTCGGTTGTCACGATGGTACGGATAAAAATATTCCAAATTTTGCCGATACGAATAAGAGCTTTGATCTTTTCTCCAACGCTTATCATGCGTTGGCGGCTTACGTGCGCCGTCCCGGACCGGAAAGCGATGTGTATATGTTCCAGCCGTTGGAATATCATACAAGTACAAGCGAGTTGTTCCAAATTCTTGAAAAAGGACATTACAACGTTGAACTCGACCGGAAATCCTGGGAATTGCTTCATTGTTGGGCGGACCTGAATGTGCCGTACTTTGGAACGTGGACGGAAATTGCCGACGCGCGCAAGAATAAAGATCAACAAGAAAACGTGGCAAAAATGGCGTCGCGTCACAACGAATTGAAAATGTTATACGCCGACCGGAATCTCGATTTTGAAACCGGAGCGTACACAGGTTACGGCGAACACAAAAACGTGTCGTTTGTCAAGCCGAATGAATTGCTCAAACCGAACTTCTCCGCTCCCATGATTCCGAATTGGCCTCTAACGCGGCAGCAAGCGATAGAACTGCAAAAACAAGGCGTTTCGAGCGTCGAAAAATCGGTTGCGGTGGATAACGAACACAGCGTCAATCTTGTGCGTATTCCCGCCGGAACGTTTATTATGGGCGACGAAAACGGCGCTCTTGACGAACTGCCGCGGCGTCCTGTGACGATTCAAAAACCGTTTTGGATGACGACAACCGAAGTGACAAACTCGCTTTACAAATTGTACGCTCCGACGCATGATAGCCGGTTTGTCGATCAATGGTGGAAAGACCACACGACGCCCGGTTATCCGGCGAACAAGCCGAATCAACCGGTCATTCGCGTCAATTGGCAGGAAGCGAATGATTTTTGTAAATGGTTGAGCGAAAAAACCGGCAAGACGTTTCGCCTTCCCACCGAAGCGGAATGGGAATGGGCGTGCCGTGCGGGAACGGATCAACCGATGTGGTACGGCGCGTTGGACGCGGATTTCTCCAAGTTGGAAAATATGGCGGATCACAGCGTGCATTTGTTTGTTGTCGCCGGAGTGAATCCGCAACCGGTTGGACATCAGCCCTACCGCGCGTTTATTCCGCATATTGAAAATGTCAACGACGGAAACATGATCGCACAAGACGTCGGCGCTTACGCTCCTAATGCTTGGGGGCTGTACGACATGCACGGCAGCGTTGCGGAATGGACGCTTTCCGATTACAAAGCGTATCCTTACGTCGCCAATGACGGACGCAATGCCGCGCATCCTTCTTCCATGAAAACGGCGCGCGGCGGTTCATGGAACGATCGTCCCTATCGAAGCCGCGCCGGTTTTCGGCTCAACTACGCGCCTTGGCAAAAAGTCCATAACGTTGGTTTCCGCGTGATTATGGAAGAAAAATGAGAACGTCTAGGAAACTTTTAAAAATATCCTTTCCAAAAAAATAGGCGACTATTCAGTAGTTTATAAAGAGTTTAATTTCCGGGTTGTCCTTTCCTCAATATTAACCGCGTTAGCGGTGAGATTATGCATAACCGGCGGTGGAGCGCAACCGCCGGATATTTAATCCGACCCCCAAAGACTACTGAATAGATACAAAACTGATATTAAAAATTAAGATAATTCGTCGCCCCTGAAAAAAAGACCTTGTTTATTTTACGATTTTTTTTGGCGATCGGAATGTTTGGCAAGGTGGTAACGAGGGCGGCGAGTTGATGAAAAGCGGCGATCAATCGACAAAAGTACCAATAAATCTTTGTAAAGTACGAGTAACTCCTTGTAAAAATAAAGCGCGCGGGAAAACCCCCGCTCTTTCAGCAAATTTAATAACTTTCTCATGTTGAACCCAAACGCACTGCC
>JAISZO010000344.1 GCA_031269105.1 Planctomycetaceae bacterium
GACGAAGCCATTCTTGCTTTGCGCGGTCAACGGTTCATTCCCTATCCCAACGAACCAAGATTTTGGCTCATGGCTCTTGGTATAGCCATGATTATTTTGTCAATCGTTCTGAAAATACGGGAATACCGAAAGCAAAAAGCGGAGAGATAATCATGTTGTTTGGGAAACGGTTTCTCTTGATTTTGATTGCGCTCTTTCTTTTTTCGCAATATTTATTTGCGGCGGAAGAAATTGATATTCAGAACGGCGATTCTTCTTTACCGCAGTTGAAAACTCAGCGTGTCAGCGGTCCGTATTGCGGAATTTACTCGCTCTATTTTTCTCTTGATTCCATCGGATTGATAACTCGGCTTGAAGATTACATGAAACCGGAATATGTCGGTTCGCACAAAGGAAGTAGCGCAAAAGAATTGATAGCCGCCGCAGAACATTTTGGCGCGCACGCCGAAATATTTTCTCATTTAACCTATCATGAACTCAAGCGAATCAATCAACCGATCCTTTTGCATATTCGCAGTCATTGGGCGGATGGCGGTTATAATCACTGGGTCGCGTTTCTCGGTTTTGACGGTTCACGCGTCAGGATTCTTGATCCGTTGCAAAATATTTCCGCCGCAGAACTACTCGCCAATTGGGACGGAACAGGAATTGTCGTTTCTCAAAAACCGGTTCAAAATACTTTTATTTGGGAAGCGCGTAGGGATTTGTTGATTCTCATTGTAACGTTATTTGCTATTGCTTTCATTTTGCATCGTTTCTTTGAAAAAACGCAAAATATGCCGGAAAACATTCAGATAAAAACGAAGCGCCTAATTTTTCAAACGGCGGCGCTCGTTTTATTGGCTTGCGTTCTTGGAATCGGTTATCATACTGTTTCGCACATTGGTTTTTTGCAGAATCCGACGGCTCTTGCCGAAGTAACGCGCCGCTATTATTTCGCGGATATTCCTGAAATATCGCTGGAACAAATGGAAAAGGAATTATCGCAAAAGGAAACTCCATTTTTGATTGACGCGAGAAGAAGTATTGATTTTCAACATGGAGCAATTTCCCAAGCGGTAAGTATGCCGATGGATTCTTCGCTTCCAGAACGGCGTCAGGTTTTGAAAGGCATTTCCCCATCGCGCCGAATCATTGTTTATTGTCAAAGTTCTGGTTGCGGTTATGCTGATGAAATCGCAAAATTTTTGAAATTTAACGGATATGAAAATCTTGTCATTTATCGCGGAGGTTATCGTGATTGGCAACAAACCCGACGAACGCCTAAAAACTCCCGACAATAATCAATGGCGTTTTTTTGACGGAATAATTTCATGGATGATCGGAATGGCTCTGATTTTTAGCGCTGTTCCTCATTTGGGTAATCCCTATTTCTTCCTGGGTTCTGTTTACGCTTATCAAATGCTTGCTCCTGGTTTAGGGCAGATTATCGCCATTATTCTCCCCGTGATGCAATTGCTTGTCGCCGTTTGTCTGATCGGACGTGTTTTTCTCAATGCCGCGCATCTTGCTGCGTTTGTTATGTTGACAACTTTTGTCGTCGTTCAATCAACCGCTTTCTTACGGGGATTGAATATTTCTTGCGGCTGTTTTGGTCCCGAACACGACACGCCTATTGGTTGGTTCACATTGTCTCTCATTGTTTTGCTTTTTACGCTTTCTGTTGTAAGAAATTTTCCAATACTTTTGGGGGTACGAAATTCTGGAAAAGGTTGATAACGGAAGCGCTCCGTTTTGTATTTTTAAAAACTAAACAAAAATCGAAATATTCTCTTGATATTTTGGTATAAAAATTGCTCTAATGATGACTAAAATATTCTGAATCGGCGATTTAGGTACTTTATATAAAAAGTGAAGTTGCGTTTTGGCGTCTTTCTTCAAAAAACATGCAAAAATGTTGTCATTTACAATCAAACGTGGTTATAATAAGGATAGTAAGCATTCGCAAATTGCACAAAATGAGTGATATTTTTTCAAAATTTTGTAAGGATTTCAAAAATAACGGACTTTACCGCAAACCTTTTCGGGAGACTATCAAGTGACTGACGACCATAATACCGTACCGTGTTTGGTTTTATTTTACACAAAATACTTAAAAAATAACGATACGGCGGCTTTTATCTGTAATATTGCGCGGTTTTATACTATCGAAACGCTTGAACGTCTTACGTTTTCCGAGCGCGACGAAGTCCGGCGAAGCGCCGCGTTGGCGCTCGGTTTTCTCGCCGACCAAAGCGAGGAAGCGATCTTTTATCGGTTGTTGCGCGACAAAGATCGTACGGTGCGAATGCTTGCCGAAAACGGAATCCGGGCGCTTTGGACGCGGGCGGGAAGCGACGCGAATCGTCAGATGTTGCGTGTCGCGATGCGTTTGATTTCCGCGAAACAATATGAAGAGGCGGTGATCAAGACGTCCGAGTTGATCGAACACGCTCCGCAATTCGCCGAAGCGTGGAATCAACGGGCAATCGCTCATTTTGCTCTCAAACAATATCGCTTTTCCGTTGAAGACGGCTGTAGAGCGTTGAAATTGAATCCGTATCATTACGCGGCGGCTTTGGGAGTCGGACACGCGTATTTGTTTTTAGGAAACATTACGCGGGCGATTGAATACTTGGAACTCGCGTTGGACGTCAATCCCAATTTAGAATCCGTGCGGCAGAATCTTTCCAAACTTGTCCGTCAGTTTAAAGGAAAACTCTAATAAGTTAAAAATTAAAAACTAAAAGTTGGGTAAATAACAATTTCAATCGCAGATATGTCGTATTCCGCTTGCGAAACTTTTAGTTTTTAACTTGGAACTTATGCGTTTCCTTCGCGTTTTTCATGGATCATAATTTTTTTGTAAATTTCGATGAAATGTCCGTTTTGTCACAAAGATAATGATAAAGTCATCAACACGCGATCCGGCGACGACGGAACGACGGTGCGGCGGCGGAGATTATGTTGTCATTGCAACAAACGTTTTACAACTTACGAGCGTGTCGAAATGACGACGATTCGCGTGGTGAAACGCGATCAAACCCGCGTTCCGTTTGATCCTCAGAAAATTCGTCAGGGAATTGAGCGTGCTTGCTGGAAACGTCCGATCAGCGACGAACAACTCAACGATGTCGTTGCAAGCATTGCCGGCGACATTGACGCCCGATACGATTCCGAAGTTCCCAGCCGCGAAATCGGGCAGCTTGTCATGTCCCGATTGCGAAATATCGACATGGTGGCTTATATTCGTTTTGCGAGCGTTTATCTCGAATTTCAAGAAGCTCGCGATTTTGTAAAAGAAATTCAACCGATGCTTGGTCTTGACAAATGACTTCTTATCAAAATTCTCTTTCGGCAAACGCTGTTGATTTTCCGACGCGGTTGTTGTTTATGATGGACGTTGTGGATTCCGACCGATGCGGAAGCGAACAACATTTGAAATGGCTGCAAACCCATCTTGATTCCGCGTTGTTTGAAAAATATTTTCTTATCTTTTCGTCGCTGAATTGCCCGCCGGATAGATTTTCTGTCGCGCCGTTGGCGTTGGGACAAAAATACGGGAACCAAAAATCGTCTTTGCTGAAACGTTTTCAAATGTTAGCGCGTTTCATCCGCGAACATGAAATTGATTTGATTCATGCGTTTACGCCTTACGACGAATTACTTGCCGCTTGTGCGTCGCGTTTTGCGAAGAAAAAAATCGGAATCGTTGGTCATCGCCGTAATCTCGGTTACGCTTTGACTCGCAAATTACGCATAATGAGCCGTGCGGCGCGACAGCTCGGCGAAATACAATATATCGCCAACAGTCAAGCGGCGGCGGACGCGGCGCATGAAAAAGAAAAAATCTCGCGCGAACTTTTCACGATCATTCCCAATCCGATTTCCGAAACGCGCCGTCGGGAAGGTTTTGCAAATCCAATTTCACGAAAAGAACTCGGCGTTAAAGACGACGTTTTTCTTATCGGATGCGTCGCGACGATTCGTCCCATTAAAGGACACGAAACGCTTTTGCACGCGGCAAAAATCGTTTTGAAAAAATGTCAGAACGCGCATTTTTTATGCGTCGGCGAGCAACCGGACGCAAACTATCTTACAAAATTGAAATCGTTGGCGGAAGAACTCGACGTCGCGCAACATCTTTCGTGGTACGATAGCGTTGACAATCCGTATCGTTTGTTGCCGGAATTGGATTTGGCGACGCTTTCCAGTTATTCGGAAAGTTTTTCCAATTCGGTATTGGAATACGCGGCGAGCGGTCTTCCGATCATCGCGTCCGACGTCGGCGGAATGCGCGAAATGATCGCCGACAATCAAACCGGTTTCCTTGTTCCGCCGAAAGAGCCGGAAAAATTGGCGGAAAAAATCATTCTTTTAATAAATACCCCAACTCTTTGCCGCAAGTTCAAAACGCAAACGCGACAATTCGCCGAAAAAAATTTTGCGGAAAACGGCGTTTTAGAAAAATACAGAGATTTTTATATAAAAACGCTTTGCAAAAAAAAATAGTTTTCATACGAAGCGATTCGCGAATAAAAATAAGAGGCAAAATACTGAATCATTTTACAAGACGGGAATTGCCAAAATTTTGTTGGGGATATTAGAAAACAAGACCTTCTCAAAATCAAAATTTTAAAACGTTCCAAACAACGCTTTCAATGAAATTGACGACCACGTTTCAAAATTGTCGAGATCGTCAAGCAAGGTTTTTATCGGCAGAAAACCGGACTCAATCAAATCGGTTTCGCGCGAGGTCAAATCAGGACGTTCCAATTGAAAGTGATGCACGACGCCGAGATGAACGCGCCCGACTTCCGTTTCGTCGTCGTTAATCAGTCCGACGCATTGCTGCGCGTAAGGCGACCGTAAATCGACTTCTTCTTCAAGTTCCCGCAACATGCCGCGTTGATACAAATCGATTCCTTGCGTTTGACTATCCGCAAGATCAAGCGAAGAAATATGTCCGCCGACTCCGACGCTTCGTTTGCTGTGCAAACGGTTTTCGCCCATTCCTTTGCCGCGAACATACTGAAAAACAGAGATTTCGCCGTTGACGTTTGCGTAAGAAAAAATCATGTAAGGAATCAATTGCTTGAATCCCGTATCGTTTTCCGCCTCCGCGCGCGGACGGAACGATACGTTTTCCGGCGCAAGTAACGCCGGAAAATATCGGGCAACGTCTTTGTTAAACCCTTGAAAATATCCCAGCGATTGAAACATCGGCGCGGGAACGACTAAAACTTTTTCATCAGATACGGACATAAGAAATTGGAATCAAATAAGTATTTTAATTATCGGTTTTACTAGGCAATTCAAAAACGTCGTCAAACAATTTAACTCTTGAAACGGCTTGCAACAAATGAATTGAGATAGACTCGCGGCGCTGTAAATTTTTGTTTTCAATAAAAGTACAATTCATAAAACTGAAATTCAAACGTCATGCGTTTTTATCAGACTTGTTTAATAAACCGTTTGACGTTCTGCGGCTTCTCTCTATATTCCTTGTTTTTTGCATTGTTATTATAGCATACTTGGTATTATTAAACAAGTCTATTATTTTCATCAGATCGTCAGATTGATCTCGTTTGCCGCCGCCGAGCGAACAACGGTAACTCCATTAGAGAATCTCTGACAACCTCTCATTTTCAGAAGAAGCAAATATGTTAGAATAAATTTTTTCGGGAGGAGAATATCATATCGCAACGTTAGTAAAGTTAAGCGGATACGCAATATTTGCCCATGCGGAAGAATCTAATGCGTCGCGGTTTGTTTCAATTCGAAATATGTCAAACTCAAAATCATTGCGTTGCATAACGCAAGATACAAACTTGTCGGACGAACTCTTTTTATGATTTCTCTCGAAACAATCGAAAGCGGCGTGATTTTGCCGGTGCGGGCTATGCCGGGTTCTCGCAAAAATGAAGTGCGCGGCGAACAGAACGGCTCGCTCAAGGTTTCCGTAACGCAAGTTCCCGAAAAAGGAAAAGCCAATAAAGCGGTGCAAGAGCAACTCGCCAAAAGTTTGAAACTTCGCGTCTCGCAAATCCAATTATTATCAGGAGAAACCGGACGGCAAAAAAAATTTCTTATTATCGGTATAACGGCGGAAGAATTAACCGCCGCTATCGCGCCGTTGTTATAAAAGATTGTAACAGCGCGATTGTCGGGCGGTTTTCGGAAAAGGTCCAAAGTATTTCGCGTCTTTTTGCGAATCAAAACTTTACGGCGACATCCATTTCAAGAACGCAAGAATGACAATCATGAGAATTGTCAAACTGATCATGGTGCGGATAGAACGGCGAATAATAATCGACGTCTTTTCGCTGCGCGTTCCCTGATACACAAACGAAAACGCAATCACAAGCGGTATCGCAAAAAATAATTGCGGAATATGATCTAAAAACGTCATCTTTTTATTTCTCCGGTATTTCTTTGTTTTTCTCTTTTTCTTTGCCGGTTTCAACTTCGATGACCGGACCGGAAATCGCGTCGAAAATCACAAGGATATTCATAAAACCGGCAATGACGGTGAACAGCGTTCCCAATTCGTAATAGCGCGACGTCTTTGCCAGCATATCATTGTAGGTCGGGTTTCCTTCCGGCAATTCCGCGCCGCCGGTGTTTGGAGGAGCCATGAATCCGCCCCACAACGGTTGGTTTCCTTGCTCGACTCGGTTTTTTTGCAACCACGCCGGAATCGCCGCCGACCCGATAAACGCCTGCGGAATGAAAAAAAGTCGCGTTTCTCCTTTTTTCCAGCAGATATAAACCACCCGCGCCGCGCCGTATTCGCGGTCGCTCCCCATGTAACAACCGAATACAAAAATGCTCGTAATACAGCAGAAAAAAAGAATCGCTTTCGCTCTGCGTCTCTGATACCAATGTCCTAGTCCCGGTATAAGCCACGCGAGAATCGCCGCCAAAAACGGATTGCGTAACGAACCGGCGTTGAACGTTTCCGTCTGTTCGGCGTCGGGAATTTGTTTTTTTATCGGATCGGCAATTTCTGTCATAATTTCAGGAAAAGGTTAAAGTAAAATAAACGTGCGTCAAACACCGTATTCCAATTCCGCTAACGTGATACTTGACATTCCCGCATCGCCAACAACGAGTTGAGTCATTTGATCTATGAGGAAAGTTTTTTTCTCGCGTATCATATCAACACATACGTTAGTATCAAGCATATATTTCAACATATTTTTTCACGTTCTTGCGACGTTTCCGGTTGATTACGATGTTCCATAAAATCCGGCGTAAATTCGTCAATCGCTTCGAGAAATAACGACCAATCCGATTTTATCGGAAACAATAGCGCCATATTGCCGAAACGCGAAAACCCAACTTCATCCGTATCAAAATAATATTCTTCCGGTAGTTGAACCGCTTGAGCGTTTTCATAGCCGATGATTTTTACTGTGTTCATATTTAACTTTTTACTTAATTGATTCCGTGCATTTTCTTTTTGAGCATCGGAACCATCAATAAAGCGACAAAACCGATAATCGCCGGAATAACCGCCATGATCAGGAAAAAGTCCGCCATGCCGCCTTGTTTTCCGAAAAGAATATGTATTCCGCCGCCCCGTTCAAATATCGCGGCAAGTTTTCCCGCAAGGAAATTTCCGACAAAACTGGAAAGAAACCAAACGCCCATAAACAACGAAGCGTAGCGCGCCGGCGCAAGTTTGGAAACCATCGACAACCCAACCGGCGAAAGGCAAAGTTCGCCCCATGTCGAAAAAATATAACACCAAAGCAACCAATAAGGAGCGGACAAATGAATCGGGGAATGTTGTTCCTGAATCGCCGCGGGAATCATCAGGAAAAATCCGATGGAAAGCATCAACACGCCGATTGCAAATTTTAACGGCGTGCTTGGTTCAATACCGCGTTTTGCCAAAAATCCCCAAACGAGAATAAACAACGGCGCAAATATCACAACGAACAACGGATTTGCCGACTGATACCACGTTGCGGGAAACGTAAAACCGGAAACTTCAGGATTGTACATTTTTTCGGTTTTTTCCGCTTGTTCCGACATGCGTTTCGCCGTCTCTTTATAAGTTTTCAATAAAACGCCGAGTTCTTTTTGTTGTTTCTCCGTTAAACGCTCCGTTTTTTCCGCGTTATTGACAAGTTCGCCGCCGATAAAATAATCGGGACGTTTTTCGTCCGACGAACGTTCCAATAAATCTTCCACCGTCGCTTTCTTTTCCGCTTTGAACGAAAACAACCGCGTTACCCGTTCGCCAAAAGATTCCCGCCGGGAAATCTTTTTTTCGTTTGAATCCAGAATGTCGGCGATATTTCCTTCAAGACGCTCTGCGGCTAAAACTTCCGCTTCAAGATCGTTGCGAAATTCGTTTTCAATCAAAACGTTTTTGGCTCCCGGAATACCGATAACAGCTTGCGGTACGGCGCGGTTCGTATTGTCTTTGGCAAACATTGTCAGCGATCCGCCCGCTTGTTCAAACGCCATCCAAAACGCCACGACAAATAATGTCAAAACAATAATCACAAACATCCTATCGTAATCTTTCCGAACAAGCGGACGAGTTTGTTCATAATGTTGTTTTTCATGGGCGGCTTTTTCTTGTTCCGTCATTTCTTTTGTAGAAACTTTTCCTCGTTTGGGAGGAAGTCCTAATCCTTTAAGATACCGCCGGAAAAATAAAAAGGTACATAATCCGAAAAGCATTCCGAAACCGGAAATCATAAAACCGAGATGAAATCCATAGATTTCTCCGATTGTACCGGCAACAAGCGGCGAGAAAAAAGCGCCAATATTGATTCCCATATAAAAATAAGAGAAACCGACGTCGCGTTTTTGCGATTCTTCCGGTTTGTACAATTGCCCGACCATAACGGAAATACACGGCTTAAAGAAACTGTTTCCAATAATCATCAGCGCCAAACCGGCGTAAAAAATCATCAGCGCCGTAGGATCGGTTGCCCAAGTAATATTTGTTCCGATTCCGATTCGTACAAATTCCGTTGCGGACAAACAAAATTGTCCGAGCGCCATAAGCGAACCGCCGAGAATCACGGAACGAAACTGACCTAAATAACGGTCGGCAATCCATCCGCCAAGAAGCGGAAGCAGATAAACGAGACTTGTGTACCACGCATATAAATCCAACGCGTCCGCTTTCGACCAGCCGAAACCGGCGCCGGTGATTTTGGTGGAAAGCCCGGCAAGATACAAAACCAACAGCGCCCGCATCCCATAGTAAGCGAACCGCTCCCACATTTCAGTCGTGCAAAGCACCCAAATTCCCGCCGGATGTCCCGACCGTTTGACGTCCGCCTTATGACTTGATGTCGTACTCATGGGTTGTTTTCCTCAATGGATTAAGTTTTTCTTGTATGTTCAATTACGATTAAAATAGGCAAAATAATCGGCAGTGTTCAATCAATAAAAATGTCGGCGAACATTCTTATAAACATCATCTACCGTCTTTCATTTTTTCAAAAAATGAAAGACGGTAGATGACAGATTGTTCTTATCATCATTCCGAGTCAAATAATCCCATCAAAGCGAGATTAAGCATTCCTCGCATTTGAAGGTAACAGGAACAATCCTGTTTCGCGTCATTGACGAACCTTGAAATTTTAAAAGCATTACCGTAATTTTTCAATGCTTGTCGTTCACGGCGCTGTTCCGTTTGTTTAATTTTGTTCCGACGGCGTTACTTCAATTTCCGGCAAGCCCATTTTACGGCGGACGCGGTTTGCGTCTTCCGGCACAATGTAATAAATATAAATCGAGTAACCGATCTTGTCAACCGGTTCAAAGTTGAGAAAATAGCGGTACTGCTTCTCGCGGGCGTAAAGATGATTGACGCTCAATGCATACCAGCCGGGCTGCGGATCATTCGCGGACGGCATTTCTTTTGCCGGAAGTTTGGTCAATTCCAACGGGTAACTTCCCCAATAAGCAACTTTCATCTCTTTCGCTTCGGGATGTTTCTGATACCAACGTTCCAAGTAAAAAAGGTCTTGCCCCCAATCAATATTGGAATTAAGGAGATGACGCG
>JAISZO010000348.1 GCA_031269105.1 Planctomycetaceae bacterium
AACGGGCAGAAACGCTCGCAATCATACGAGCAAAAAAGTGGGTTGCAGTACGTTAAACACGGCTTGTTAGCCATTTTACGTACCCCCTCCCGATACATTCTGCCGAAATTCGAGAAAATCAAACGCTTTGTTCAACTTTTTCATAGTCGAAACTCCTTTTAAATTTTTTTGTTTTTTGAAACTGAAACGACAAAAATCACTTTTGATTTTGTCAATTCAGTAAAGTGTATTAATCTTTATTATGCGCAAATAATCGGCAACGTGAATACGAATTGTCGGAAAATTGAAATTTTTTTGAAAATTCAGGAAAATATTTTTGGGATGAACCATATTTTTTTATCATTCCGTTTTCATCTTTCACCACGAAGAACGAAGAATCGCGAAGATTTCACGAAGTGTTTTTAAAGTGGACAAATGATTATTTCAATCACAGAACAAAAAATTCCGCTTGCGAAACTTTTAGCTCTTAATTTTTCACTTCCTTCGCTTTTAACTTCCACGAAGCGCCCCGTTGGTCGGCTGCGTTGACGGGCGCCCCTCCACCGGAGGGGAATTTTACAAGAGCCTGCGGATAAAAATAAAAACGTCCTTCGCGGCAAGCAATTCAAAGATGTTTTTAGAGATTTCCAAATAAGGCGGAATCCATTCCGCGATTTCAAAGAAGACGCGAAATTCTAATTTGAGTCCTGAAAATTTTTAGAATCCCTTTTTATTCGGTAATTTCCGTTCCAACGCCTTGACTGGTGAATATTTCAAGAAGTAACGCATGACGTAGGCGACCGTTAATAATGTGAATCTTTTGGACTCCGTTTTCCAATGTTTCGAGACACGCTTGAATTTTCGGAATCATGCCGCCGACAATCGCTCCCGATGAAAGAAGTTCGCGAGCTTTTTCCGCCGTAATGGATTCTATCATAGAATTTGGGTCTTGCGGATCGGTTCGCACGCCGTTTACTTCGCTAACAAATATCAGTTTTGCCGCTTGAAGTTGTTGCGCTACCGCCGTCGCCGACGTGTCCGCATTGACATTCAGCAACTGACCGTCTTCCGTCTGCGCCAACGACGGGATAATCGGAATGCGACCGGAATGAAGCGTTTCGATAATTCTTGCCGTATTCACATGGGTTATTTCGCCAACAAAACCAAGATCAATCGGATTTCCTTCACCGTCTGTTAAAGAGATTTTTTTACCGGTCAAAACGGGATTACCAGTGCAAACGCTTAACGATTTCGCTTGTCCGCCCAACATTTCGATACGCCGCACTAAATCAAGACAAATATCGTGCGCCAGCGTCTTTTTCACAATTTCCAGAGAATCACGGTCAGTGTAACGCCGTCCTTGAACAAATCGGGGCTGAATTCCGGCGGTTTTCATCGCCTGACTGATCGCATTTCCGCCACCGTGAACAATGACGGGAAACATGCCGACGCTTTCCATAAATATCGAGTCAATAAGAAGATGCATCATTGCATTTTCTTCTTCCATCATGCTGCCGCCGAGTTTTATGACGGTAATTTTTCCGCGATATTGTCGAATCCATTTCAGCGCTTCGACTAAAATATCCGCTTTTTCCATCGCCTGCTCAACAATCATTTGACTTGCTTTCTTGAAAAATGGATAAAAAGAGAAAAACGGACAAAGACAATCTTTTAAATAAAAGAAGAAAACAAAATTTTATTACAAAATTCAACCGTATCGCAAAAATATTTTTGAGTAACACAAATGAAGAATGAGGTACAAAAGTACCTCATTCTTTTCGTTTCAAGCAATACAAAACGTCATTTTTTACCGAAAACGACGACGGCATTGATTTACTCATAGAATAATGAGCAACGATAGGGAAAATCAATCGCCGACGTAAGGTAATAACGCCATAAATCGCGATCTTTTAATAGCTTCCGCCACAACATGTTGACTGGTCGCCGCGCAACCGTTCTTTCGGCGACTGAGAATTTTTCCTTGACGGCTTGTCAATTTTCTTAACAACTCGACGTCTTTATAATCGACATAGAGCGGTTTAGGACGTTTGCCGTCCACCAGCAACGGGTCTTTTTTCTTAATACGAATTTTCGCTTTAACTCTTTTTCTGGCAAATTTTGCACGTTTTTGAAACGGAGGTCTCGACATAAACTTTCTCGCAAATCTTCTCGGTAATTATTTTCTTTCTACGAACCGCAATACTCATCTTATTACTGCGGAAAATTTCGCTCAACAAGAGAAAAATCAAATTATACCCCCGCTTTTTCGTCCGACAAGTGGGAAGAGCGAAAATATTTCGCAATAAAAAAATGAGTGAAATTATCCGTACACAGGTCCGTAGGCGGCGCACGCTCTGTAATCGGACGATTCCCCGTCCGAACCGAAAGCCGCCCATGCCGAAGGACGGAAAATGGAATCCTCGTCCACATTGTGCATACAAACCGGTATGGACAACATGGAAGCTAGCGACGTCAAATCGGCTCCGATATGTCCGTAACCGACGGCGCCGTGATTGGCTCCCCAACCATTCATCACCGAATAAACATTCTTAAAATGCCCCTTTCCGGTGATTCGCGGGACAAAAAATGTCGAAGGCCACGTTTTATCCGTCCGCTGATCAATGACGTCAAATACCTTTTCGGGAAACGTCGCCGTCCAGCCCTCGGCAATTTGAAGAACCGGTCCCAATCCTTTAACTCGATTCAAACGGCACATTGTAACGGGCATTCCGGCTTGAGTCAGAAACTTGGACGAATAACCGCCGCCGCAAAAATACTCCAGCGAAGACGGTCCCCAATGCGTCGCGGCAAGCATGTCGGCGACTTCCTTTTCGGTGATTTCCCAGTAAGGTTTCATCGCCGGCTCTCCGTTTCTGCTTTGCCGTCCCGTTCCGTCCAATGTGCAGGAGCCGGAGTTGATCAGATGAATCGCGCCGTTGGATAAAATTCCTTCCGGCTTCCAACCGGCGACTCGTTCAATGGCTTGCGGACTCCAGTAAGTTCTCACGTCGGCGAACATTTGCGCGGTATTGGTCAACAATCTGCCGAACAACATCGAAATTCCGTTCAGATGATCGTTTTCCGTCGCGACAACAAACGGAGCGCGAATTCCGTTCCAATCAAAGGATGAATTGAGAATCGCTTCCGAAAAATCGCCGTTCGGCATAAAGTCCGTCCATTGACGTTGCCCCTGAAAGCCGCTTGCAATGGCGTTATGTCCCAGCGATTCCTCCGTAAAGCCGATGGACGCCAGTTTTTCGTTGCCAATCATCAGGTCGCGGAGAATCATTGTCATCTTAACGACAAATTCCCAATCCTCATCTTTTTGCCGACGCGAACGGCGAATCGTTTCGGAATTATGGTCGGGAAGTTCGTTGACGGCACAGTTCGCTTTCGTCCACGCAACGGCTTTCTCGTATTCTTCTGGATCGTAAATATTCTGCCGCACGCGGCGGATGATTTCCGAACAATCCGCATATTCCGTACGCATTCCGAGATAATCCTGAAGAAAATCGGCGTTGACCATCGAACCGGCAATTCCCATCGAGACTGTGCCGATTGCCAGATACGATTTCCCTCGCATCAACGCAACGGCTAAACCGGCTCTGGCGAAACGAAGCAATTTCTCCTGCACGTCGTCGGGAATGGTCGTCTCGCCGACGTCTTGAACGTCCTGCCCGTAAATACCGAAAGCGGGCAAACCTTTTTGGTTATGAGCGGCTAACGCGGCTGCCAGATAAACGGCTCCGGGACGTTCCGTACCATTGAATCCCCAAACGGCTTTCGGAATACGAGGATTCATGTCAATCGTTTCCGATCCGTAACACCAGCACGGCGTCACGGAGAGCGACAATCCGACATTCTCCCGCTCGAATCGGGCGGCGCAATCCGCCGCCTCCTTCACGCCGCCGATACAGGTCTCGGCAAGGACGCACTCTACCGGAGAACCGTCGGGATAACGTAAATTCCGACGATAAAACGCGGCGGCATTGACCGCCATGTTCATTGTGGTTTCCTCCAACGATTCACGGACTCCGTGTCTGCGTCCGTCAATGATGGGACGGATTCCGATTTTCGGATAATTTTCTTTCATTTTTTATTCCTTTCAGAATAAATGTTACTCAAATAAATTAAAAGCAAAAAGTTTCGCAAGCGGAATGCGTCGTTCTGGAATTGAAACGGTCATTTGTTCAACTTTTACCTTTTAGTTTTTCACTTTTCACTTCCACGAAGCGCCGTTCCCTTTCCCTAGCGCCAAAAGTATCTCCCCATCTTTTGACGAAAGATTTTTCTCCCCAAACCTTATTTTTACCTTATTTTCCGAACAAAACAACATTAGTAGCAAAAATAGCGTGTTCAAATCACTTTATTACCTTATTTAAGATTGCCAGACGAAAAAGTAAGGTAATAAGGGGAGCAGTTTCAAGTTAAGTTTCTGGTTTTTTTGAATTGTTATTGATTATTTTTTTGTGGCGACGTGGTTTTTTCTTGTTGGCATTTTTTTGAAGGCGATCGTTTGGCGAAGCTTTATAGTCAACCGCGAGCGCAAGTTTTTGTAGAAATTATCCGAGTTCGTTTGGTTTTATTTTTGTTGTTCAAAAACGAACAGACTCTTTGAACAGCGCCGGAATGTATAGACTCGTCACACTTGAAATTTCGGTTTTTGAACACGGAACGCACAGAAAAAATTACCAAAAACTCCGTGATTTCCGTGTTCAAAATAATAAAAATAAAAACCGAATTTTAAAGTATAGAACGCAAAGAAAGTTTTCTTAAACGGGCAAAACACTCGTAATAACGCGGGCAAAAAAGAGCGTTGCAACACGTAAAACGAGGAATGTGAAATATTTTAAAATTTTCTTGAAAAAATATTTCACAAGTCAAAAAATGAGGATTAAAAATAAGGTTTTCGATGGAAAATTTATAGGAACAACGCCGCGATTTTTGTTTTTAAGCGTGCAATTTTTGGAATTATCGTTTGAGAATAATTTCGTCGTTCTCGCCAAATATTTGCGTTTTTTCTTCGCCGTCAATTTTGTAGATAATCCAAAGCGTTTTGACGACGCCCGGATTAGGATCGCCAAATACGTCATTGTAGGATTCGATTGGAATGAACCGCGTCCCGTCGAATTTTTCCTGAATATTTTTTGCGACGTCTTTGCGATTGTTTTCATCCAATCCGTAGAACGCTTGCAAAATTTCAACCTTGATTTTCCCTCTTTCCTGTTCAATTTCTTTTTTGTTTGGCGCTGGAATCGGAAACAATTCTGAATATTTTTTTCGTCAAATTTGAACGCCGCTTTGCCCGTTATGTCTGTTGAAGTAATTGTCGGACAAATATACGTTTCGATATATTCAACGACTTTGTCCAATCCGCGAAAATGATCCATCGTCCCTTTCATCCGGCTTGCGCAATTCCACGCGCAGTCCGTCAAATCGCGGCAAAGAACCGCGTTGTAACCGGCAATTTTCATCGCCCTACAACCAAACGGGCGACCAATCACGCACATATCCGTATGAACTCCCGCCAGAATAACATTCTTTATTCCGCGTTCTTTGAATAAACACTATTTGTACTCGTCGTTGCCTATCATTTCAACAAAATCATCGGTGAAAATATCATTCTCTTTAATTTTAAGAATTTCAGTTTGTCTGAAATCCGGCGTTTTACCGCAACTCTCAAAACAATTCGGATCGCCGCCCGGCAGAGACCATTGCGCGTTTTTTTCTCACGGAAACGCGAGATGCGAATGTTCATTTTCACCGCCGCGTCCATGAACCCAGAAATCCCAATACCGCGGATTACCAAAACCATGCCCGGTATTTCGCCGACGTTTTACGCGCGGGCAAGTCCGCGTAATATTTGTCAATATCATGACTGCTCGGCGCAAAAACGATCAATATTCCTTTTTCGCGGGCTTTGTCAAAGACTTTATTCATTTCTTTGGCGAGGTCTTCCAACCGCGCCGTTGCATGAACGCAAGGATGAAACGCCCACATGTCGCAAACAATAATCGCCGTTTCTTTGGGATTCCATTTTTCGGCGATTGTCTTTGCTTCGCCTTCCTGATTGCGGTTGCGAAGGCGGACAGTCCAATCATTGTCGGCGTCATTTGCAAAGACTTGCAACGTCGGCAACAACAGCGCCGACAACAAAATGAGAAAATAATTTTTTGTAAGTTTCATTTTTTTTGATTTCTATTTTATATCGCCATAAATCCGGTCGTTCAGATTTACGGCGAAAAATAAAAACTGTTTGTCAAAGATTTCATTTTGCGACAATATAACAAGTATAAATCAGGAAATTTTCTTAATCAAATAGAAAGTAAAAAATTTGTAATATAATCAGTGGAATTTTTTTATGGTTGAAAAAGACAAGGTAGCCAACCTTTCGGCGAAGGATTTTCATTCACGGTTGCGTCGGCGTACCCGCCGACAGTGAATTAGATTTGATTCGGCAATTTGTGTGATAAACAAAAGAAACAGAAGCCCCGAACAGTAGCGAGGGGAATTTTTATCCCGCGTGTTTCCCGTCGCTACCGCTCCGGGCTTCTGTTTCTTTTGTTCTTATATGTTTTACGGATTGTTTCAATACATAATAAATGATTCCAAAAAATTCTAAAATAACCTGAAAAATCCTTCGCGATTCCTTCGTGTGATTCTTCGTTTCTTCGTGGTGAAAAAAATTTTAATTTCCCGACAATTCGTATTGACGTCGCGGATTATTTGTTCATAATTAACTCATGTTACGCCCCTTTCTGCGAGTTTCATTTTCCCCAGTTCGATCCATGCGGCTTTGGAAGCCGCCCAGTCGATTTTCGCTTTGAGGGCAAAATGATTGAGTTTGCGAGCGA
>JAISZO010000350.1 GCA_031269105.1 Planctomycetaceae bacterium
GAAGCACGAAGTGTTTTTAAAGTGGACAAATGATTATTTCAATCACAGAACAAAAAATTCCGCTTGCAAAACTTTTAGCTTTTCATTTTTAACTTTCTCGAACCGCTCCGTCTGTCGGCTGCGCCGACAGACGCCCCTTCACCGGAGGGGAATTTTATGCGAGCGTTTCACATTATCTCGCCCCTGCGGGGCTTGATTGTTTTCGCGCGTGTCGCTTTCCAGCGGTTGCGCTGCGATCCACCGCCGGTTATGCATCATGCCGCCGCGTGCGCGGCTTAATCTTCCGTCGCTGGCGCGGATACTCCAAGATTTTGTTTTCATCACAGAGTTAAAAAATCCGCTTGCGAAACTTTTAGCTTTCTTCAAACTTTTCGTTTTACCCTTGCTTACGCTTCGTGTTCTGACTGTTCCGGTTGTTTCGCCGGTTCATTCACAATAACTTCTACGTTTGTTGTTTCCGTTTTTTCTTGTTCCGTCTTTTGCGATTCCGCTAATTCCGCTTCTTTTTTACGTTGAGCGATTCGCTCTTCGCGTTTGCGGCGTTTTTCTTTTTCGGAATCAACCGGTTGGATATGTCCGAGAAATTGCGCTAAGTCGCTAAAACTTCGAAGCGGTTCGACGCCTTTTTTCATATTTTCTGAAAGCGGCATCACCACTTTTTCCCGCTTAGACGGAATTTCAAACGATTTCGGACTGGAAAACCGATCCGTTTTTCGCCGATTACCGTCTCTGCCGCCATCGCGACGACTGAAACGCTCGCGACGATCATCACGGCGTTCTTCCCGATTTCCATGTTCCGCGTTGCCGCCGCGATTTTCTTCACGCTTTTCGCCGCGCCGTTCCTCATGCCGTTCGCCGGGTCGCGGAGCCACCGCGATTCGGGAACGTTCATTCGTTTTTTCCGCAACGGCATTTTCACTGGCGCGTTCTTTTCCGCCGTCGCTCCGGTTTCCGCGATTCTCGCGCCGTTCGCGAAAACCATTCGGTCGGTTCGCGTTCTCACGTTCCGCGTTATTTCCGGTTGCGTTAGGACGATCTTCAGGACGATTTGCGTCATTGCGCGGCGCATCGTTGCGGCGATAACGCCCCCGCTCGCGCGGCGGTCGGTCGCCTTGCGGCTGCGTTTGATCTTGCGTTTGCTCCCGCGTTTGGTTTCCGGGCGGACGGTCATTCCGGCGACGCTCTCCGCGCGGACGGTTGTCTTCGCGCGGTTCCTGTTTTCGCTCGGTTCCAGGCGGAAGCATCGATAACGAAATCCGCTTGCGTTCCTGATCAATCTCCGTCACCCAAACTTTCACCACATCGCCGACCGACACAAGATCGTGTGCGTTTTTAACGAAACGATCCGCCATTTGACTGATATGAACCAAGCCGGATTCGTGCAAGCCGACGTCCACAAACGCCCCGAAATCCACGACATTTAATACCGTTCCGGTCAGTTCTGTCCCAAGCGACAAATCTTCAAACTTCAAAATTCCCGTCTTGAAAATCGGTAGCGGCAGTTCTTCGCGCGGGTCGCGTCCCGGTCGTCCCAATTGCATAATGATGTCGCTCACCGTCAGTTGACCGATTCCCAATTCCTGCGAAATCGCTTCCACATCGGCAGATTTCAGCGTTTCGGCAATTTGAGCGATTCTTTCGCCGCTTCGTAAATCGTCTTCGGTAAAGCCGAATTTCTGCAAAATTTTATCCGCCGCGACATAACTTTCCGGGTGAATCCATGTTGCATCCAACGGAATAATGCCGTCTTTGATTTTCAAAAATCCGGCGGCGTAAGTGAACGTTACCTCGCCGAGTCCCGCAACTTGTTTGAGCTGCTCGCGCGTGCGAAACGGTCCGTTGTGTTGGCGGTATTCATAAATCCGTTTCGCCGTCAACTGATTCAAACCGGCGACATACCGCAAAATCGCGGGCGTGGCGCGGTTCAAATCTACGCCGACATGATTGACGCACGATTCGACCGTTTTTTCCAGCGATTCCTGAAGATGTTTCGCTTTGACGTCGTGTTGATACATTCCAACGCCGATATGCCCCGGCTCGATTTTCACGAGTTCGTTGAGCGGGTCTTGTAGCCGCCGACCAATAGAAACCGCTCCGCGCAAAAGCGCGTCGTAATTCGGAAATTCTTCTTTCGCCGCCGTGCTTGCGGAATAAATACTTGCCCCGGCTTCGTTGACAATAATGTAACCGACCTCTTTTCCGGCAAGCTGATCAGCAATCAATCCGGCAATAAACCGTTCCGTTTCGCGGCAACCGGTGCCGTTTCCAATCGCCACAACCGTCAATCGGTACTGCTCAATCATTCGCGTTACAATTTGTTGCGCAGCGGATTTTTGATGCGGTTTTCCGACAATATAGACAGTTTCATACGCGAGAACGTTTCCAAATTCGTCCAACGCCACCATTTTACAGCCGTGTTTTAAGCCCGGATCAACCGCCAAAACACGCTGACGATTGAGCGGCGGCTGCAAAAGCAGATTCCGTAAATTTTTCGCAAAGACTTCCACTGCTTGATTTTCCGCCGATTCGGTTAAGTCGCGTCGGGTTTCCCGTTCCAAAGCGGGCAATAAAAGCCGCTGCGTCGCGTCTTTGGCGCATTCCTCCAAAAAATTTGCCAACGGATGATCTTTCGGAACGCAGACGTCGTAAATAATTTTTTGGATCGTATCTTTATCGTGGTCGAAACGGACTCGCAACACTTTGGCTTTTTCGCCGCGATTGATTGCTAAAACGCGATAGGGCAATAATTTACGCAAATCCGACGAAAAATCAAAATAATCGTTGTATAATTTTTCGAGTTCCGCCAAACGTTTTTCTTCTTGAGGCGTTCTGTTTTTTTGCTTTTGTTTTTGCTCTTTTTTCTCGCGTTTCTTTTCCGCTTTGACCGCTTTTGCCGTTGCAATTGCCGGAGGAATGATCGCATCCGTATCGCTAATCGTCGTTTCTACGTTGATTTCCGATTCCGCAACTTCAGAAATGACAACGTCTTGCGTCACAGAAAGATCAGACGGCGTTTCCGGCGTATTCTCTGTTGATAAATTTGTTTTTTCTGAATCGTTTTCTGTTGCGGAAATTCTATCCGCTTGCGGAAGAGACGATTCAGGAATTTCTGTAGCGCTAAAATTTTCGCTAATTGTCGTGGTATCGGCGGAAATTGTTTCGGATTCCGCAATGTCGGAAATTACAAAAGACGCTGCAATTGCTGTTGCTGCTTGAGTTTGCGCCGATTCAGTCACAACAATCGGCGACGCTTTTTCCGTTTCTGACACGTTTTCTTCGGACGGCTGATCCTGTTCAATCCGTTTCGAGACAAGTTTACTGGAATGTTGAATCGTGTTGCGGATTTTTTGCCGTAAATCAATGTTTTCACTGAAAATTTCACCGATAATGTGTCCGGCTCCGAGCAAAGCGTCCGGTTCTGATTTAACGCCTTTATCTTCGTTCACAAAATCTTTAACTCGCGTGTCGAGTTGCTCTTGCGTCAATTTTCCTTCGAAGATTTCCAACGCTAGCGGTTCGAGTCCGCGCGATCTCGCTGTTGACGCAAGCGTTTCCCGTTTCGGCTTATACGGCAAATAAAGGTCTTCAAGCCGTTTCGACGTTCTCGCTTCGCGGATTTGCTGGTCGAGTTCCGGCGTAAGTTTGCCAAGCGTCTCAATCGCCTTGAGAATCGCTTGCTTTCGCTCCGCAAGCTGCCGCAATTCGTTCAGCCGCGTTTCGACCTCGCGGATTTGCGTTTCGTCGAGATTGCCGGTCTCGTCTTTTCGATACCGTGCAATAAACGGAACCGGATATCCTTCATCGAGAAGTTTAATGACAGATTCCACTTTTTCCAGAGAAAAATCAAGTCCTCTGGCAACTTGTTTGCTACTGATCGTGACAGGTTCACTCATCACAGCCGCCTATGTTTCACTTTCTTTTTTGCCGCATTTTTGCAGTTTATTTATTTTAATAAACCGGAATTTTATCGCGGTCATATTCTTGACGCAAATTTCTGACGTTTCAGAAATTTTATATTTTTCCGTTTGGCAATGACGCGCAAACAATTTCCCTTGTCGCCTTATTTTCCCCAAACCCAATGTTTAAGCGAATTCATTCTATTTTTAGCAACATGAAATATTTGAAACCTGTAATTTATTCAAAAACATGCCTCTTGTCAAGGGGATCAAGAAAATTGTGATTTTTGTTTTAGAAATCTTTGTTTATACAAAGAACAAAAAAGAATTTGAAGTAATAAAACATTTCAAAAAATCTTTCTCTAAAATACGAATGATTTCGATGAACTTCTTGTCTAAAAAAAGTTTTTCATTAAACTAGGGCTCAATTGTCTTTGCTTTTCGCAAAAATCCAAAAGACAAAGTAACATTTTGGTAAATGGCTGATATTAAATATGTTGACACAAAAACAAATTGACGATGTGGTTGCGTTTCACGGACATCATTGTCCGGGACTGACGTTTGGAATGCGCATCGGCGACTGGGTTTTTCGCGAATTTGGGCGTGCGGAAGACGAGGAAATTGTCGCGGTTGTGGAAACGGACATGTGTTCGGTGGACGCAATTCAGTTTCTTACCGGATGCACATTTGGCAAAGGAAATTTTATCTTTTTGGATTACGGAAAAAATGCTTATTCGTTTTTCCGTCGCAGCGACGGTAAAAATGTTCGGTTGGTCACGCGCGGCGGATTGCTCTATCATTTGCGCGAAGAACAAAATCAACTCGCTAAAGACGATTTCGAAGAACGTAAAAAAATTCGGCAAAAAATGATTGAGAAAATTTTGTCCGCCGATTTTGAGGAAATTTTTGCGATTTCTCCGGCGCAAATTCCAATGCCGGAAACCGCAAAAATTCATACAAGTATCCGTTGTGAACAATGCGGCGAAATGGCAATGTCCACGAGAATTGAAACCGTCAACGGTAAACTGTTTTGTATTCCATGCCGGAAAAAAATAGAAATCTCATCATAAGATATTCAAACAATGATTTGATCTGGATTATACATCACGAGTAGAAAATGCGATAGGGCGAATTTAATTTTCCAAATATTCCCGAATAACGCGGAGTAGCCATTGTTGTTCTTTGTCGTTATGGCACGGAATCGCAAGTGCGCCGTGCAACGTATTGATTCGAATGTGTTTCATACTCCAGACCGGATCGCCGTCGAACCAATAACAAAACGTCAATTGTTCTTTGCTGAAAAGTTTTTGGTCTCCTTGCTCGACAGAAAAAATTTTATTTCGTTTTGCGCGACGACAATGTTTTTCCAAAAATACCTCCGTTCAACGATTACTTCATCCGCGTCAATCCGAAGCGTCCAGCAACAAAAATGGTAACGAACAAGAAAATAAAATATGATCAAATAGGCGGCAGCAACGGGCAACATGACGCACAAATAAAATGCGGAATACTTCATTGCCGTCCAAAAGTCAAATACTTCAAAGAAAAGTTTGCAATTTAAACCGGTTTTATAAATGATCCAACCGCCAAACAAAATACCGGCAGTTACTGACGTTACAGAAAGAAATCTCATAAACCATTGCTCGTTTTGTCCCATGCCGGACAATCGGGACGGCACGGTGATTATCAGAGTTTTACCGTTTTGTTCGGACGGATTTTGTTCATAGTTGACGATGGTTCGCGCGTCTAATGGACATTGTTTTATACGGTCTGAAAATTCCGAAACAATTTCAGATAACGAAAAATTCTGCAAACAACCGGAATATGTTGCCTGCGTATTGTGCTTGCGACCAATTTTGTTCAATTCCCCAGAAATGCGTTCGGTCGATTTTTTTTGCGATAACGGATTCCCAACATGCTCGTTTCAATGTCCAACGTTTCGTAATCAATTCGAATGGTACGCGAAGTGAAAAAATAGTAAACTGCCAAAATTCCTTCAAGTAAACCGAATGCCGCCAAAATCGAAGAGAAAATGAGTCGGGCTTGTCGAGGAAAATCGGGATCAAGTACCAGTAAGACAAAGACAATTGCGCCCAGAAAGAAAAACATAGCAATAAGAAATACCCACCCTAAAAATCCGCGAGGCGGCGGAAAAAACGCCGTAAGCGTATTGTTATCCTGTTCGATAACGATACGATTTTTTCGGTGAGATTCCGGTTGTCGCGGCGTATCGGGAACAATAAGATCGTCCCGCAAACAAAAAATACCGTTACAGTCGGGATATTTGCCCCAACCGATGTTTTCAGAGACATTCGTCTCGTAGAGTTCCTGTTGACAATGAGGGCATCGTGTTCGCATGGAAATGGAAAGTTGTCTGAACGATGATTTTATATTTTCGATTCGTTAATCGTTCTGTTTCATTTTTCTAAATACACAAACCTTATTACCTCAATTGTTTCGTTCATGTTTTTAATAAGGGAATAAGGTTGTTTTTTGAGCGCGGCGTTTGGCTACTGAGGTTGTTTTGGTAAGAAAATAAGGTTTATTAACTCATGTTACGCCCCTTTCTGCGAGTTTCATTTTCCCCAGTTCGATCCATGCGGCTTTGGAAGCCGCCCAGTCGATTTTCGCTTTGAGGGCAAAATGATTGAGTTTGCGAGCGA
>JAISZO010000024.1 GCA_031269105.1 Planctomycetaceae bacterium
GGTTTTGTGGACAAACATAAAACGTTACCGGCGGGAGATTGTTTTATTATTTATCCGGGTTACGAAAAAATTTACAGTTCGCTTCGTTTTGCGGCAATGCGTGACGCGGTTGGCGATTATGAATTGCTGAAACTTTTAGAAAAACGCGATCCGGCAAAAGCAAAACAACTCGTCGAATCGCTCATTCCGCAACCCAATAAATATGAGAACAATATTTCCCTATTCCGTGCAAAACGTGTCCAATTGCTGGAATGGTTAAACGAATCGAAATAAAAACGAAATAAGAAACCAACGCCGAATAACTACACTCCTTGCAGTCACTTGATTGATATTTTTGTATGTTGCGATTTATGTGAGAGGTAGGCAACGTCGACAGTAACGTGTCCATCTTCTTTCCATGACATTGCGCGATTATCCGTGTCGGCATTCGACAACGTACTAATGCAATCACAATAAAATAGAAATGTTACAGTCGGCTATCGCCGACGCGACGTTTCGGCAAAACGTCGCCTTAAAAATCCAATCAATCAAAACATCTCATCATGCCATTATTCCAACTCCAAATTCTCAAAAAACATACGGACATTCAGAGCGAACAGATTCACGCGGCTTATGAGTTGTATCGAAAATACTTTTGGAATGCTGAGATTCAAGAGAATATCCGCAACAGCAAAGAAGAGCAATTTCAGGAAGGTTTTCTGCGGGAATTGTTTGTCAACGTGTTGGGTTACACGCTCTATCCCGATGTGAATCATAATCTTATCACCGAGCAAAAAAATGAAAACGACCAGAAAAAAGCGGACGGCGCAATTCTTGTCAACGGCGACGTCCGCGCGGTCATTGAACTCAAAGATACGAAAACGTTTGATTTGAAACAAGTCGAGCCGCAGGCGTTTAATTATAAAGCGCATCATAAAAACGCCGTTTATGTTGTCATCTCGAATTTCGAGAAACTACGGTTTTATATCGAAAACGCGACGGAATTTTTTGAATGGAATCTGTTCACACTGACCGAACAGGAGTTCGGCGAATTGTGGATTTGTCTGGCATTTCGGAATCTTGCCGACGATTTGCCAAAACGTCTCAAGTCGGATTCGGTCAGCCGCGAAGAAACAATCACGAAAGAATTTTATGAGAAATATTCGCAATTCAAAAACGCTTTGTTCAATGATTTGATTGCGAACAATTCCGCGATCGATAAACTGACGCTTTTCAGTCACGCGCAAAAATTACTCGACCGGATTTTGTTTATTCTGTTTGCCGAAGATTGCGGATTGCTGCCGTTCAATACAGCGCAAACTTTCATTATCAAGGGCTGGGAAACAATCAGCGAAGAAATGGACGGCGATTATTCGCTTTACGACCATTTGAAAAAATACTTTTCGTATCTCGACAAAGGAAACAAAAATAAGAAGCGGGAGATTTTCGGTTACAACGGCGGTTTGTTCAAGAAGGACGAAGCGTTGGATTCGCTGACGATTTCGGATGATGTTCTTCTCGAACATGTCGCCGACTTGAGCGCGTATGATTTTCACAGCGACGTTGACGTGAACATTTTGGGACACATCTTTGAAAATTCGCTGACCGAAATTGAAAAAATCAAACATGAACTTGCGGGACTCGACGGCTACGAGCTGCCGAAAGAGAGTAAGCGGAAAAAGGACGGCGTTTTCTATACGCCGCGTTATATCACGTCGTATATTGTAGAAAACACGCTCGGAAAATTATGCGAGGAGAAGAAAAAATGTCTGAACCTTGATTTTAACCTTATCTTGAACCAAGATTTTATTAAGATTAACTCGATTAACCAAGATGATAATAAAATCACGGTTCGAGACAAGAAGAAGAACAGCAAGCAAAATCGTGATAATCTTAATAAAATCATGGTCAAACTTGACGAATACCGCAACTGGCTGTTATCGCTGACGATTTGCGATCCGGCGTGCGGAAGCGGTGCGTTTCTCAATGCGGCGTTGGATTTTTTGAAAGCGGAACATCATCTTATTGACGAGATGATTTCCAAAACGGAGGGACATTCGTTGGTCTTTTCCGATTTAGACAATGAGATTTTGCGGAACAATCTTTACGGCGTGGATGTGAACGAGGAGAGTGTTGAAATCACGCGGTTAGCGTTATGGCTTCGGACAGCAAAACAGGGACGCAAACTTTGTTCGCTCGACAGCAATATCAAATGCGGCAATTCGCTGATTGACGACCCGCAAATTGCCGAAGAAAAAGCGTTCAACTGGCACAAAGAATTTCCGAGCGTGTTTGAAAACGGCGGCTTTGACGTGGTGATTGGGAATCCGCCGTATGGAGCTAAAATTGATAAAATACAAGTTGCGTATTTATCGGAATATTATGCGCATTGGGGAATATCTTCCGCGTTGAATGACGCATATTTTGTTTTCTATGCAATGGCTTTGGATAAAATTTTGAAACAGAATTGTTTTCTTGGTTTTATTACGCCAAATACTTGGAAACTCATTGATAATGCAAAAACATTCAGAAATTTACTATTTGCTGATTTTCAAATTTGTCAAATCGTACAACATTTGAATAAAGTTTTTGAAGAAGCGACTGTTGATTGCGATACAATGATCATCAGAAAAACAAAATTATCAAAGGATATTTTTCTTCGTTTTATGGACGGTTCAACGATAAAAAAAGAACATTATTTACCGCAAAATTTATTGAAACAACAAGGTTATATCAATACATTTCTTACGCAAAAAGATTACGATTTGAAAGAAAAAATTTTGTCGCAATCTGTATTGATTAAAGAGGAATTGATTATTAAAAACGGCGTGAAACCTTATGAAAAAGGAAAAGGTAAACCGCCTCAAACCGATAAAACAATGAAAGAAAAACCATTCACATCGGAAGTGAAGAAAGACAATTCTTTTTCTCCATTGATTGGCGGCAGTTATTTTCATAAATACCGATTGATGTGGAATAATAATTATTGGATTCAGTATGGCGAATGGCTTGCCGCTCCGCGTGAAAAAGAAATATTTGAAGCGGAAGAAAAATTGATTTTTCGCCAAACATCAGATTCTATTATCGGAACATACGTCGGTAATGGATTTATTATGAGAGATAATACGCATATTATTCTTAACAAGGAAAATTCAGAATTTCATTTGAAATATATATTGGCTTTACTCAATTCTAAATTAAGCGATTATTTCTATTGGACAATCAATCCTGAAAAAGGCGAAGCGATGGCACAAGTCAAAGCGTTTCATTTAGGACTTTTGCCGATTAAAAAAATTCCGTTATCAGAACAAAAACCATTTATCGCGTTAGCGGACAAAATGCTTTCGTATCAGACGTTGATTCAAGGGAAACGTCAGGAATTTTTGCAACGTCTTCGGGACAATTTTGACGGCGTGAAAATCACGGGCGTTTTGGAGCGGTTTGAGGAGATGGATTTCAAACAGTTTTTATTGGAATTGAAAAAACAAAAAATCACGATAGGACTGAAACACCAAGTCGAATGGTCGGCATTTTTCAACGAATACGCCGCATTCTGCCAAGAAAAAATTTCCCTCTGCACAAATACCGATAAGGAAATCGATAAGTTAGTTTATGAATTGTATGGGCTGAGTGATAAAGAAATTGGGGTTGTGGAAGAAAAACCATAATCGTAGAGACGTAATGCATTTTTTTCAAACTCAAAATCTTGGCAATACATAACGCAAGGTATGAACTTGTCGGATGAACCA
>JAISZO010000137.1 GCA_031269105.1 Planctomycetaceae bacterium
GGCGGAAGCTATCTTGCTGTTACGATGCCTTGACAAGGCAAACCGATGGCAAGGCATTGAGAAACATGGAGTTGTGACGATAAGTCAAGCCGCATAAGTCGCCCCAAAAAAACGAATGATCCCGCCTGATACAGAACGAGGGACATATCAAAAAACTCCTTCTCGAATCGGTAACGGTGGGAGAAACATTCGCCGGAAACAAAGCGATTCCTATTTCCGGCAAAGGAAATATTGATGAGAAAGTCGGCGAAATACAAATTCAAGACAAAAAATGATGGGCGTATTTTAGAAACAAAAAACCAATTTGTTACCGTTCAAAGTATCATTTTGTAATGGTTATCGTTTTTTTGTTTCATAACCGGCGGAAAGCCCTGCGCGCAAAAACAATCAACCACCCCGTCAGTCGGCGACGCCGACTGCCACCCCTCCAATGGAGGGGAATTTTCATGGGAAACTCCTACAGAGTTTCTTATCTTCTCGCACGGCTTAACGTCCGTAGGTTGCGCTGCGCTTCCCCTACGGTTATGCATGATTTCGTTCTTGCAGGACGAATGCCGACGCTTCAGGGCGCTAAAAATATCTTCCTATTTTTCCGACGAAAAATTTGTGGAAATGCTTATGACCTCGATAAAGATAGAGACCATTAGAAAACGCGACCGCGCACAGGAATAAATCGAGACGCTTTGTTCGAGCGGGCTTTTTATCTCTATAAAATTTGTGTATAATCTATAATAGATTGACATAAAAATAAGAAATTAATTTTATTCCTATTTATATATTACATATTATTTTTCTATTGGAAATATTAAAATCATTTTAATCGGACAAGACATGGCAACAACAACTTTTTTTGACGCATCTGTGACAAAAACCTGGAACGGTTCGCGTTCGCCGCATTGTTCGGAAAAACTTTTTGCCTGTTATTCCCATATTATCCAAAAGCAACATTTAGAACGTGTCGAACAACGATCTTTTACGAAAATGTTGGGACAAGGCGGGCAAGGCGTTGTTTATTTGACGCATCGGCATGGCACGGACGGTTTTTCATTGCCAATCGCCGTGAAAATATTTTCACCGGAACGTTATCATGGCGAAAATGCGTATAATAGCGGAATGAAGTTACTTGCACAAGTTGCGTCTCACGTTTCCAAAATTCAACATGATAATTTATTGGACGTTCTCAACTGGTTTGAATCTGACGGAATTCGTTTAATGGAAATGGAATACGTTGACGGATTCGACATTAATGAACTTCTTCGCAACGAAATGTTGGATCATATTCGTAAGCGCGTCAATGATAAAATGTGGAATCATTTACGCGAAGTAATTGTAATAAACGGACATATTCATCCGCGTCTTAAACCGGGCGTCGCCATTGCAATTGCTCAGGAATGTTTGTCCGCGCTCGGCGCTCTTCATCGCGAAGGAATTGTGCATGGCGATATTAAACCGTCCAATATTATGCTCAAACGTACAGGAAACGCAAAAATCATTGATATTGGTTCGGCGTTTGAATTCGCCAATCCGCCGGAAAAAGCAACCTGTACGCCGCTTTATGCCGCGCCGGAAGTTCTTGCCGGAGAAAGACCTACGCCTCTTTCCGATCTGGCAAGTCTTGGATATCTTGTGATTGAAATGTTGTCGGGAGTCGCTCCTTTTGACGGACGCACAAATCATAAAGATTTACTGGAAGCAAAACATTTTTTGGCGCAAAAATTGCCGACAATTTTGCCGGCGGAAGTCGTATCAAACGAGTTACTGATGAACTTTTGCCGGAAATTAATCGCACCCGATCCCTCCAAACGATTTCAAAATGCGGAGTCTGCGAATTATTTACAAGATGGAGCGGTTGGATTTCAACGGCAACTGATTCGAGGAAATTTGGCGAGCGAATACGACAATGACATTCGCGTTTGGTTAAGTTTGCTTGACGATTATGAGCCGCAGAAAAATCGCTGATATTTTGACAACTTTGGGGAGATTGCCGTCCGGCGTCAAAAAAATGTCGTGCTTTGCCGATGAAATGAGAGAAGAAAAATTTGAATCAAAAATACGCAACGACAAAATTCAATTTGACGTTTTGAAATTAACGTATTAACAATAGATGCGGAACAACGAGAAAATGTCAGAACAATGGGATCGGGAAAACGCTGAAAAAACAATCGCCCAACTTAAAGAACAGTTGTTGCAAGCGCAGCGTCTGACGGCAATCGGCGAATTAGCAGGCACGACAACGCATGAGTTTAACAATATTTTGATGACAATCATCAATTATGCGAAACTTGGTTTGCGTCATTCGGACAACGAAACGCGCACAAAATCGCTTGATAAAATTCTAACGGCTGCAAATCGCGCGGCGAAAGTGACGTCGACAATTCTTGGCATGGCAAGAAATCGCAAAAAAGGATTAGAACCGACGCAACTGAAACCCATCATTGAAGACGCCCTGATACTTCTGGAACGCGAAATGAACAAATATCATATTCGCGTTGAAACAGAATTTCACGACGTCCCGGAAATATTAGCGGACGGAAACCAAATTCAACAAATTTTATTTAACTTATTGATCAATGCGCGTCAGGCGACGCCCAACGGCGGTCGTCTTATTATTAAATTGAGCCATGATTCCGCAAACAAGACGGTCAATCTGACGATTCGCGATTTTGGCACAGGAATAGAACAAGAGAAATTGCCATTAATTTTTGAACCGTTTTACACCACAAAATCCGGTCCTGACGAAAGCGGCAAAGGCGGAACGGGTTTGGGATTATCGGCGTGCCGACAAATTATTGAAGCGCACTCCGGCAAAATTCGCGTCGAAAGCGCCGTCGGAAAAGGAACCGCTTTTACAATGAAATTTCCCGTGCATGAATCGGAATCTTTTGCGCCGTAATGATTTTCCGCTCATTTTGTTTGTTTTTTTATACTGGACTAATGCGACTGTTTTGTTGAAAAAATTAGGCGGAAATAATGTTAATGAAGAGAGAACATTGAATCAATACAAAAATTTCACGGAATAAAAACGCAAAAAACCCCGGCATTGGCGTCGGGGTTTTTTGTGATATTTGAATCGTTCAGCAACCGTTTTCGGTAAACCAAACGACTCTGTTTTTAGAAGAGACAAAACTTATTGGCTATCCGCCTGCCCCTCTGTTTTTTCAGATTCCGATTCGCTCAACTCGACCGCTGTTTCGCGGACAAGATTCGCCGGCGGTTCGCAAGCGTTTGACGTCGGTTCGCAGGCAGCTGCAACCGGTTCGCACGGTTTGCGGCAACGGACTTTCACCGGGACTTGATAAGTCGTCCATTTCGGAACGCTTTGCGTCACAGTGTAGGGAACTTGTTTCGCAACAAGTTTGACGTCCATGACCGTTTTTTCGTAGCAGACCGGTTTTATCACGGTGTAATTCACGTCTTTCACTCGTTGTTCGGGAATCATTTTGCGAACCTGATACGTACAAGTCTTCACTCGCTGTTCGGCGACAGTTTTACGAACTTGATACGTGCAGGTCTTCACCCGTTGTTCGGGAACCATCTTGCAAACGGTATAATTCTGAACGCGGGTTTCAGGAATCATTTTACAAGTTTTGTAGCGGCAAGTTTTTGTGCGGGTTTCGGAAACGTATTTCACGCATTCGACCTGTTTTTCGCAAACGGTCGGAACCCAAACTCGTTTCGTGCATTTGATCGGAGGACATTGCACTTTCACATAACGCACTTTCGCCGGAGCGCAAGCGCTCGGATTGCACGCTTCTTGTACGTCTTCAATCGCGCTGTCGCACGGACCGACGTCGGCAACGCATTTCGTTACGACCGGACCGGGAACTTCATAGCTTCGATTTTCCCAACGACCGCTGTTGTATTTCACGGTTTTGGTATAACGAACCGGAACGCAAACAGAGTAAGGAATTTCTTTCTCAAGCGTTTCCCACACCGGTTTGCAAACGGTATATTGGCGCTGACGCGTTTCGTAAACCGGTTTGCAGACCGTATAAGGAATTTCTTTCGTTTGCGTTTCATAAACCGGCTTGCAAACGGTATATTGACGTTGACGGGTTTCGTAAACCGGCTTGCAAACCGTATATTGAATTTCCCGCGTTTTTGTTTCCCAAACCGGTTTGCAAACGGTATATTGACGCTGGCGCGTTTCGTAAACTGGTTTACAAACCGTATAAGGAATTTCTTTCGTCAATGTTTCATACACCGGTTTGCAAACCGTGTATTGACGTTGACGCGTTTCATAAACCGGTTTGCAAACGGTATAAGGAACTTGCTTGACGCATGTTTCCCAAACCGGCTTGCAAACCGTGTAGGGAATTTGCTTCACGCGAGTTTCATAAACCGGTTTCATCACGGTGTAGGAAACTTGTTTTGTCCGGGTTTCTGGGACATACTTCGTACACGAGAGCGTTCGCGGGACCTGCACCCGTTCGTAACAGGTCTTATAGCACGTGTACTGCTGTTTCTCGAAGACCACCTTTCGGCAAGTCTTCATGACAGTCTCGTAGTGTTCTTCGAAGCTACTCGTTGCCGGTTCACAAGCCCGGTAAGTTGTCGCTCCGCAGAACCCAGCGTGGGCTGTCGTCGTTAGCGGAATGATCCAAAACCCTAGAATCACGGCTAACGCAGCCAACATTTTTTTCATGCCTTGCCTCCTCAAGTCAACACTAATATCTGTAACTCACAACGACGGGTAATGTTATCACAATATCAATCAACCGCCGCTACTCGTTCCTCGCAAAGCCGTTGAAATCGCTGTCAAGCATTCGCTAAAACGTAAGATTTGCGCACAACGGCATTTTTGCCAAAATTCGCTTTATTCACATATCGTCATACTGGGCAAACTCCTTGAGATATTTAACCCAGACAAAATGAAAGAATTACATAATATAAAATTGTAAATTCGTTACAAATAAAATATATCAAATATACACGTTTTATAAAATAAGCAATCTTTTCATCTTTAAAAAAATTTACGTGACGGTGAAATTATAATATCTTGAAATATCTCAAACAATAAAAAACGATTTTGCAGATAAAAAAATTAAAGAAGCGGTTGTTTTGCGAAAAAATAAAGATTTTTTTGCGTTTATTGAAACCGCAGTAATTAAATAAAGGGTATTTTTTACGAGCGATAAACGTACCGAGTTCTGAATTTTTTTCCTTCTCTGTAATCATTACTAATCTTTCAAGAAATTCGGAAAGCTAGAAAACGTCTTGAGCAAAACAAATCGCAAGAAATCATTAAGCCGAAAAAAAGACGTCGCAAGAAAAACTTTTCACGTTCTTCTCCCCCGCTTTTCATTTTGTGGAAAGATGCTAAACTAATTAAGAATATGGTTTTTCGATTTTGAAAAATCAGATTGTTACCCGGTGGTGTAATGGTAACACAAGGGTTTTTGGTACCCTCGTTCGTGGTTCGAATCCACGCCGGGTAGTTTTTACAACCAATCTTTTTATCTTTCTCCTGATTGGCAAAATATCGTAATTGGCGATATTTTTGTTGTATATTCTCATTAAAATTCTTTTTCTTTTCGGAAATATTTTCTCTCTTTTTCTTTCAATTACGTAAATTTGACTTGACGTTCTTGTCGAACTATGTTATTTTATCCTATTATAAAGTTGAGCGCGACTCAACTTTCGCTTAACTAAGCGAGAATTCCCACTTTGAAATTCAGTTCCGCGCAAAATTTTTTATTCGGAAAAATTGAGAACGCGACTGATATTTCCTACAGACCTAGCCGCCTGAGTGCAAATGTCCGCTACCCTTCCTTTAGGGAGCACATTTGCGTCAGTGTCTAGGGGCTGTGGGAAGCCTTCGCTTAGTGACGTATTATGTGTTCCCTTTTTTCTTTATCTCTATCTTTTCTGAAAAATTTTTTTCAAAAAACGCGACGTTGTAAAAAACGATGTTTATCGCAACGATTTTGATAAAATTTGAATGATCGAGATACTTCTTTGAATCTGATTTTAAAAAGAATTTTTGACTGGACTTTTGCGTTAAATCAGCTAAATTATACTATCTGACGCTTCTCAACCGCTTTTTTTACCACAAAGAAGCGTCCGAAAAATTTCTTGATACATAACTCGTTGAAATAGAACAACTTACAAAATATTTAAAAATTTCTTCGCGGAACTTTGCGTTCTTTGTGGTGAAAAATAAGTAAGATAGTGAAAGAATTAATGTTAAAAAAACTTATGATTTTTTTGCGGCGGCGGCAAGATTATGTGATTTTGCCGTTTCAAAGAACGCAACCGCTGATGAGAAATACGGCGAAAAAATGTTCGCGTTGTAAAAAATGCGGACTGATTTTGCATGAACAAAATTTCGTTCACGAAGTTTATGAGTGCAAATTCTGCGGCGAAGTTCTTCAAACGTATTCGATATGGTTACGAATCGCGGTTGCGAGTCCGATTTTTCTGATTCTCGCGGCGTTGATTTTTATTCTCATCTTTTGAGTTTTTCTGATTTCACAAAACTCACGACAATAATTCCGGCAACAATCAGCGCCATTCCGAGCCAAATCATAAAGTTAGTTGATTCGTTGAAAAAAAAGACGCCGAATATCGTTCCGATAACGATTTGCCCAATCGCAATCACTTGAGCGCGGGCGGCGAATAAATAGCGGAGTCCGTTGATTTGAAAATAAAACGCGACCGTGTTGGAAACGCCGGTAAGCAAACCGACGATCCAATATTTTGCCGGAATGTTGTCGTTAAACGCGGAAATCTGATAGCCGTGCGACCGCAAGAATTCTTCAAAAAAAATGACCGCGCCGATTCCGGTAACTTCGAGCATCATAAACGTTACGGGGATTTGAAAACTTCGCGCGGAAACCCGCAAATAAAAAATATGCACGCCATACGCTATTCCGCCTAAAACCGCCCAAATTCCGCCAAGAATGAGCGCAAGCGGCGCTTTTTGCGCCGCTTGCGTCAAATTGCCTGCTGGGATTTGCGGTAAATTTCCGAAAAATTTTGGGCTGACAACAAGACAAACGATTCCGGTCAGCAGAATTAAAATTGCCGTAAGCGTTTGGCGGTTGAGTTTTTCCTGAAGAAAACAATAACCGCAAAACGCGGCGAAAATCAGCGTTGCCGACTGAATAATCGGCACGCAAACGATAATTCCGGCGAGTTCGAGCGATATTAAATTGAGTTGCGCCCCGAACAATTCGCATGTCGTTCCGCCGACAAAAATATAAAAAATCCACTGGAATTTCGGAATGAAATACTTTCCGCGTACTGCGAGCCACAAAATAACGAGCGTCGCCGACGCAACGCAGACCATTTCTTTGACAAACAAAATCCACGACCGTTCCGCGCCGATCGTAATCAGATAACGCATTCCGATATTGGTTATCGAATAGAATATCGACGACGCGAACGCGCAAAATAACCCGTAACGAATCAAACGCGAAGCGTCCGGTTTGGAAATTGGGGACGCTTCGGACAAATTTGACGAATCAAGAGAATCGGAGGTTTGCGACAAAATGCACCGGAAATGGAAGGAAAGAAATTAGGAATAACGCGACAAATTTTAACAAATTTTCGATGAATGACAAGTGAAGTTAAAATCAGAAATGCAGCGTAAGCAAATGAAAATAAGAACTTAACAAATTTTACCAATTCCAATAAAATTATTATGAACTTCTAAAAACCTTCAACAAACCAATTTGGAATATTTTTTCGACTGGCGAAACAGGATTGACTGACTTTTTATCTTGTCAATCCTGTCTGAAAAAATCTGTGCAAATCTGCGACGTCTGTGGAAAAAGACTTAAAACCTTCGTTCCTTCGTAGTGAAAGAAAAAAAAAACTCGCATTGAACTATGTATGTTTCACGTGAAACAACATTTTTTAGACAGGATTGACAAGAGTAAGACGTTCTATAAAATCCAATCTATCTTGTTAATCCTGTCAAAAAAAATTAATCATTGAATATTTCGAGAAATTCCTTACTGGACAAACGT
>JAISZO010000158.1 GCA_031269105.1 Planctomycetaceae bacterium
CATGCGACGCTACAAATTGAATGCGACGACCGGAAATGCAGAACAAATATCGATAGATACTTAAAAAATGCGACTTTCGGGGGATGGATGAAGTGAAACTTTGAGGGATTGCTCCCCGCAGGAAGTTGTTCCGCAACTACCGACACAAATGGTAAAGCCGTTGTGATGACTTATGGTCAACGCGGCGTTCCGGCAGGAAAATATAAGGTTCTGATCTCAAAACTGAAAGACGAAGGAGGTACCGAAGTTGAAGACGCTTTTGGGACCAAAAGCATCAAAGGAGCGAAAGTTTATTCTTACGTGGAATCGAAATTCGCCGACAAAAATCAGACTCCTTATGAAATCGAGATTAAAGAACAAAAAGAAGTTCAAACGTTGCAATGCGACGTCGGCGCTGCAATCCGCAAATATCTCCGCGACGCGAACTGAACCAATTGAATGGAAGTAATAATTGACGGTCATGCCGTTTGGTCTTTGTCGAAAAGACTCTATATTGCATGACCGGCAGTTCTCGTGAATTTTCACACGACGTTCTCTTATGACAATAAGCCAACGCTTTTCGCGACGAATCACTTCGTAGATTTCCTGTTTTCAAAAAAATTTCAGCAATCAATCGCGTTTATTTTTCGACAACGCGGAAGACGCTTTCTCTTTATCTCTTTTGTTTACGCTCGTTCCACCCGCGCAGATTTTTCGGAATGATGCGGCGTTGCAGAATCGGAATGCGGAGAATCAAAATAAACGTTGTGTTCGTCTAAATCGCCGTACTGAAAGTCGTAGTCGTCATACGAACTGACATAATCGGGTTGCAACGCGCGTTCTTTTTCTTCCTCAAACGCAAGAAGAATCGCGTTTTGCAGCGCCTCGCGGCATTCCGATTTAATCGGATGCGCAATGTCGGAATACAACTTGGTGCGCATTTTATCGTAACGTAACGCCGCATTGTTGAATTTACAGCCGCATTGATTGCAATAATTCGCTCGCACGGGATTTTTGGTATGACATTTCGGACAATGAACGGATAGCTTACGGCTCGGCATTGCAACAAACGTTCCGTTGGCTCCTTCAATGATTTTCATGTCTCGTACTACAAAACAACCGTCAAACGTGATTGAACAAAACGCTTTGAGCCGTTCGCTCGGGTCGTCCATCAATTTGATTCTTACTTCAGTAATTTCCATTCTGTTACTCCTTATGGATGTTCGTTGTTTCTCTCATCGAGAAAAACTCTTATTGTTTTTCGCTCTCGTAAAATTGACAATGTTCTAAAAACAATTCTCCTTGTTTTTTCGTATTTTTTCTTTGGCGGTCAATAAAAAATGAATTTACAGTTTAAGTATTGATTGAGCCGTAAAAACCGAGCAATCTGTCAATAGCCGTAGTTGCGCCGCTAAATGTTCCGCGTGTTTCCTGTGACGGCAAAGTCCGAAATAAGCGGAGCCGCTTCCGGTCATTTGATGAGCAATGCAATCCAGTTTTTGGAATGTTTCGCGGATTTTTCGTATTTTCGGACATAAAGTTTCCGCCGTGCGTTCCAATCGATTGTACAATCCGTCGGCAATTCGCGTCCAATTTCCTTGCAACAAACCGGAAATCAATTCGTCGGGAAAACGTTTCTGCTCGTCGCTTGTTTTATTGTTTTGCATACAATAACGAAACGCTTCCGCAGTGGAAATTCCTTCGCGAGGTTTGACGACCACAAAATAAAACGGTTGTTTTGTCGGAACGGATTTCACAAGCTCGCCGCGTCCGTAACCAATCGACATACCGTTGATAAAAAATAACGGAACGTCGCTTCCTAATTCTGCGCCGAGTTCCAGCATCTCTTTTGGAGAAAGCCGCAAATTCCACGCGCGATTTGCCAATTGAATTGCAGTCGCCGCATCGCTTGAACCGCCGCCCATGCCCGCTTGACTTGGAATCCGTTTCATCAACCGCACTTTGCAGCCGGCGGAAACGCCGTATCTTTCACGAATTTTTTGAATCGCCTTAACCACAAGATTTTCGCCATTAACGGGTATCTCGCCGACTGGCTTGCGAATGTTGGTCATTTGGCAACAAAATTCTATTTTGGGATAAGTCAACGGCTCAAAAATAAGGGAATCGTAAATACTAATGGGACAACATAACGAACAAACATCGTGATAACCGTCGCTTCGCCGACCATGAATCTCAAAAAAAAGATTCAGCTTTGCCGGAGCGTAACTTTGATAAACGTTTTGCGATATGTTTGTCATTGTTTTTCGGATTTTTTGTTTATCCATAATCGACGCGAGTCATTTTCCTCAATTTTACCCTTAACGGGGGAGCGTTGTCAAGAAGAAGTTCGCGTTTTTGTTTGGTATTTTTTTTTCAAGTAAAAAATTCTGCCTACCATGAAAAAACTACAGCCATATTATCAAAAAAGATAGAATTTTTTTTCGTTACTTAAAAGATGTTGACGCCATTCTTTATGATTTGACCGTAAAATTTCCCGAAAGAGAAAATGATACGTTCTCTTTTATTAATTGCAGTTTTTTTTCGTCAAGTGGACAGAAAAAATGAATCAATAAAATGTATGAATGTAATGAAAATCAGAAATCATTTCCTCCGAATTTGTAAAAAATACGCGTCATTTGAGTTAGAAGACGGCATAACTTGCGTTAACAAAGAAAACTCCCAAACCGCCGCAACAACTAAAACGCCGGAGAAAATTTGGCGTTAAAAGAAAAAATCCTCAAAACTCTATTTTTATTCCTTTTTTGAATTGGCAAGGTTACAAAACCGCCGCATGAAGGAATGAAAACGTAATTTTAAGGATTTTCTACTTATTCAAGGAAACTTAATAAGTTGAAGACAAAATCTTTCAAATCAATCAAAAGATCGCGTCGTATCGTTTTATTTTTCGGAGCGTCAGCTTTGTGTACTGCTTCTTGCGCCGGGAACCCGTCTTTGATTGCCTTCGCCGTTTTCGCGACGATTGCCGCGTTCTTCACGATTCGGATTGCGTTCCGCGCCTCGACCGGGTTGCCAATTATTGAGGTTTTCGCCCCGACGACTCGAACTTTCGCCGCCGCGTCCGCCTTCGCCGCGCGGCTGAGTACCGCGTCGTTGCAGGTATTCCGGCGTACTCTTCGTCAACTCTGCCGCTTTATCAAGTTGATCTTTCGTCAGCACGGCTTTGAGGTCTTCCGTCGCTTTTTTACGAGCTTCTTCTCCAGCTGTCCGAAATCTATCGCGTTCTTCTTGCGTTGCGTTGCGGAAATCAAATCCTTCCGGCGGACGAGCAGCGGTAAACGCCTTTTCGTTGATTTCCTGAATCTTTTTCTGTTGATCTGCCGTCAAATTGAGCGCACGAAGCGAATCAACCGTTACAAATCGTCCTTCCAAACCGCCGCTTTGTTGGAAAACCAATACGTCGTATTTGGTCACTTGATCCTTATCGAGAATCGATTCAAGGTTTTGGCGGTTTTCCTGTTGGATTTTCTGGAATTGTTCGCGCAATTGCGTCGGATCGGGACGCTGACCTTCTTGCGGCGGGGTGAATTGTCCGCGCAATTTTTCACCGGCTTCCCGCAGTTTTTGAACCTGGTCTTCCGTGATTCCCAAATCTTTTCGGGCGTCTTCGTTGAACAGAACCCCTAAACCGCCGCCGAAATTAAAACCGCTGGGAGCGTTGTTAGCTCCGCGTCCACCGGGTTGAGCAACGGCTAATGAAGCCGTCGCCAAAAGCGCCAGAATTGCGGCGCTAAAAACGATCATTTTTTTTGTCATCGGAATCTCTCCTTTTTTGAGTCGAACATTGTGTGTTGTTGTTTTGTGTTCTGCGACCAATCGCATTAAGGGAATTAAACGCAAAGAAAGTTATTCGAGTTTCGCAAAATTTTTCAAAAAACTTTTCTTTTCTTGGCGCGTTTTAATATAATGTAAAGGAGTAATCTCGAAACAAACGGAATCGCGCAGAATTTATGAAGAACGCGAAAGAAAACGAAAATATTTTATAACAGTTTGAAACGAAAAGATTTAGATTGAAATTTCATCTTGAAATTCGACGTTTTCTGCGATGAGAAAACAAGTTTTACAACAACGGTTTTCCGCGAAAATTTTAAGCCGAAAGGGTTCTATTTATGAAAAATAACAAAGCGGATTCTATTTTGCAGATTTTCGGAATGTTATTTTCAAATCGCGTTTGTTATAACATTACGCAAAAATTTTTAACGTTATTGTTTTCTGGTCTGGCGTTTTTACTTCTGATGCAAATGACTTTTGCTCAAGAAGATAGGAATCGCAATGATCGAGATCGCGGTAGCCGTGAACGTTGGGGCGACCGATCGAGAAACGAAAATGAACGAGAACGCGGAAATTTTCCGGGCGGCGGATTTCCAGGCAATAGACCGGGCGGATTTCCGGGCGGCGGAGCGTTTCCTGGCGGCGGATTTCCGGGTAATAGACCGGGCGGGTTTCCGGGCGGCGGTGTATTTCCCGGCGGCGGATTTCCGGGCAATAGACCGGGCGAATTTCCGGGCGGCGGAATCCGCGAGCGGGGACGCGGCAACCAAAATACTTCTGCGCCGCTTGTCCCGGGATTTGGCGAAATTGTTGAACTTTCCAGCGTGCTGAAATTCGGCGAACAATCGGCGGCGTCAAATTTACCAGTTCAACAAAACAGCGGCGACGATCGGCAGCGCCAAATCAACGAACAAGCGCAACAGCAGCTTAATCGATATGACAAAGACAAAAATGGTAGGATCGAAAAATCGACCGGCGAATGGAACAATATTCGGCTTGACGTCAACGCGATTGACATCAACCGCGACGGAAAACTCACGCTGGACGAAATGAAAGTTTACGTTGGAAATCAGTTGCGCGGCGGAACCGGCGGCGCGAAAGCGTTCACAACTTACGCGACAACATATCAGTATATGCCGGAAGGAATTCCGCCGTGGTTTACCGATAACGATAAAGATAACGACGGACAGCTGACGTTGTTGGAATACAGCGCCGGTCAACCGATTACCGACATAGTCATTTCGGAGTTTGAGTTTCTCGACGTCAACAACGACGGCGTCGCCACGTTAAACGAATGTTACGACGGAATTAAAGCGAAAGAGGAATTAGATAAAAAAAAGCGGGAAGAACAACAAGCTAACGGCGGGCAAAACAACGATCCAAACCGCCGCGATCCGCGTTCCCGTTTTTCCTCCCCGTCTTCCCCGCGCGAACGGGGCGGCGAAAACGCTTCGCCGTTCACGCCCAGCGCCAATCCGAATCGGGATAATAATTCCAATTCTCGCGAACGCAACAGCCGTTCCTATCGCAGCGGAAACAACGGCAACAACAATGGTAATAGCGGCGGTAACAATAGCAGACCACCATCGCGCGGCGGATTTGAACGGCGATAAATATGGCGGCGATATTGTATGAAAGAGTTGGTCTATTTCATACAAAAAACAACCTGTTTTTAAACATTATTGTCAAAAAATCGTTTCATCCAAATATTGTTCTAACGCCTCGTCATACGTCTTTTCTAAATCTCCTTTTTTGATTGTGAGTTTGGAACCGATGATTTTTGCAATAGCAGAGCCGAATTTTCGTGAAACGGTATTTTCGGTAAATTTGACGTCAAGCAGATTTGTCGTACCGCCGCCGAGATAGAAACCGCCGCCCCACGTCGCGGTGTTGTACTGGAACGAAGTATTTTGAGCGGTTAAATTTCCATTGTTTTGCAGAATCGCTCCGCCCCATGTCGCGGTATTGAAATTCAACCACGCATATTCCAGTTTCAAATCGCCGCCGTTTTGATAAATCGCTCCGCCCCATTTTCCGGTGTTGCCGAAAAATTGCGTCTGTCCCCAATAACTTTCGAGTATCTCCGACACGCCGCCGTAAATGTAAAATGCGCCGCCGTAATCGGCGCTGTTGTTGATGAACGTCGACGCGGTCAATGTGGATTCGCCGGACATTTGAAAATACGCGCCGCCGTTTTTGGATTTGTTTCTATCAAACGTTACCCCAATCATTGCGACTGTTCCGGCTTTTTGATAAAGCGCGCCGCCAAATTTATTAACGGCGGCGTTGTTCCTAAACGTAACTCCGGTCAAAACGAGATTTCCGCCGTCAAGATAAATCGATCCGCCGTTCTTATTGATTTTACCGTTGGCAAACGTTAAGCCGTTGATAATCACGTCTTGTTCGTTGGCGCAAATTGTCAAATGCCGTCCCGATTGATTTGCGTCGAGCGTCAGCAACGTTGCGCCCGGCGCGTTGAGCGTCGTTGCGGACGTAATCAAAAGTTCGCTTTGAAGAATTATCGCCTGCGAGCCGTTGACGAATAATCCCGGATCAAAGAAAATAACATGACTCGCCGGAGTCGCCCACGAAATCGCTTCGCGAAGAGAAACAAGTCCGTCGAACGGATCGACAATATCGTTGAGCGTCGTGACAATCAGCGAAGGACGATCAAAGGTTGTTACGGCGAGAACGTCCGAAGTTGCGCCGCCGCTTTCGTTTTTCGCCGTCAATCGGAATTGATAGTCTGTCGATGCGATCAAATCTATCGCGATATAAGATTTCGCGTCGGCGTCAAGCGTTACGAAAATTGCGGCGTTCCAATCGGAAGCGGACGTTTTATATTCCAATTGATACGAATCGAGATTCTCTTGTTCCGCCCAAACAATCGCGACCGATTGATACGTGATTTCGTCAATTTCCAACGACGGCGTTATCGGAGGAGAAACTTTCGTTGTTACGGTAACATAAACCGGAGCGGAAGCGTCGTTGTTTGCGTTGTAGGCGACGAGACGAAAAGCGTAGGTCGTCAACGATTCTAAACCGGAAACGTTTAACAACATATCGAACGTCGTTCCGGCATAATTCCAAACCGCGTCCGACAAATAATCTTCGTCCGTCGTATAATAAACCTCGTAAAACGACGTCGCCGAATTGTCATTCCACGCAAGCGATACGCTTTGATAAGTTTTCTCCGTCATTCTGAAACCTGCGGGAAGCGCCGGATAAGTCCATGCGGTCGCGGTTACGATTGCGGCGCCGCTTTCGTTGACGGCGATTAAACGGAAATCATATTGCACGGACGATTCCAAACCGTTTACTTCCGCCAACGTCGCGTCGAAATCCAACGGAATTTCTTCCGACCACGAATCTTCGCCGTCGGAATGTTTTTTGTAAGAAAGCGTATAGCCGTTCAGATTTTTCTGTTCCCGCCAACTCAACAATACGGCGTTGGTCGTGCGATTTTCTACTTGGAAATTGGACGGCGAGGCGGGTTTCGTTATAACGGTCGCTTCATTCGACGTCGCCGAGCCGCTTTCATTTTCGGCAATCACGCGAAAACCGTATTCGGCGGAAGGATCAAGTCCGCTTACGACATAAGACGCGCCGTCGCCGATTCCGCCGACGTTGTCGTTCTCGTCGTCAACCGGCTTCCATTCGCCGTCGTCCGTCCGGTATTCAACGATATAATGAAAATCTTCGCCGGTTTGATCGTCCCATGTCAACGTTACTGTCGTTTCTGTAACGTCGATACATTCCAAACCCGTCGGCGCAATCGGTAACGTCAACGCCTCGTAAATAAACGCTTCCGCCGAACCGCTTATGTTTGCAACGACAAGTTTGAAATCATAATGCGTGGACGATTCCAGACCGTTCACGGTGAACGCCGTATCGTCAACATTCGGAGCGGGCGAGTATTTTGTCCAAATATCCAGATCGTTTTCTTTGTCGTCGTCGGGATCATTTTGCGAAGATTTTATGTAGTAAATCTCATACGTTAATTCTTCGCCCTGCGCGTCCCATATTAAATCCGCGCTGTTCGACGTCAACGTTTCCGCGCTGAAATGAATCTCTGCGGTCGGTTTGGTAACCGCCGCGTTTTCTTCCGTCTCGGACGCTTTTATTCCGTGTGCGTTTTCCGCCTCGACGCGAAAAGCGTAAGCCGACGCGGGATAAAGACCATCGACATCAATCGACGTGTTTTTATATTTGGTTACGTCGTCCGTTCCGTTATAAGATTGATAATAAGTCCATTCCGTTTCGCCTTTTTTCTTATAAGCGATATTGTACCAAACTTTATTCAGTTCGTCCCAATCGGCGTCTTGTTCGTTCCACGCCAGCGAAACGGTCGTTTCGGTTTGATCCGTTACGTCAAGGATCGGCGCGAGCGGCAGATAATACGGACTTTCATACGCGCCGACGTCGACGCCGTTTCCGCGACGCCGCGCGGTTGTTCCGGTGACGTCAAAGCCGATGTTTTCGCCGTTTTCGTCAAGAGCAAGAGCGTCGTTACCGCGATCAATCGCCAACGATCCAACGGCAATTTCATAACTTCCGTCCGCAAACAACGGCTTCTCCGAATAATAAAGATAATTGCCGTTGAAAAGCCAATCGGCGGCGTCAAACGATGAAATATTATTACGTCCCTGAACGATGGACGAAATCGCGTTTTCTCTATCCGGTGCGATTTCAATATCCGACCCGGAATTTTCAGCGATAATAGAGTTATTGATCGTCGAGATTCCGGCGTCGTTGAAAAGTCCGCCGCCGCTTGACGCGGTATTATCCGCAATCGTGTTGTTTGTAACCGCCAACGTTCCCGCATTTGCGATACCGCCGCCGAAAGAAGCCGCGTTTTCAAAAATAAGATTGTTAATTAACGTTAAATTTCCTTCGTTGAAAACCGCGCCGCCGGAATCGCTTGTTTTGCCGCCGGTCAGTTTCAAATTTTTCAACGTCGCGTTAGCGTCTTCGGCGACGTAAAATATACGAGATTTTTCATCCGCGTTTATTGTAATATTTTTGTCCGCGCCGTCGATAACGACGTTTTTATCAAGCGTCAGTTCGCCGTAAAATTGATAATAATCGTCGGTTTGATTATTCAACAAAATTGTTTCGCCGGTCAACGACGCATGAAACGTAACGACGTTATTATCTTCCGTCGCGTATTGAATCGCTTCGCGAAGCGAATACAATCCGTCGCTTGCGTCGATAATATCAAGAGTCGTCGTGACTTCGACGGACGGCTTTTCAAGAAATTCATACGCGCCAATATCTACGTATCTTCCGATAATTCTCTCTTTTCCTTCGACGTCTTTTGAAATCGCCCCGATAGAATTATTTTGTCCCGCGTTAATCGCGGGCGAACCGTTATTCAACCGATAATCTCCGTTTGCCGGATCGACAAATTTTGCGTCAATCGGATTGTCGGGAGTTCCGATAATGTTCGCCGTTCCTTCATTGAAAAGATTGGATAATCCGTTATTGTTTCCAATCAGGTTGTTATTGCCTCGTATTGTCGTCGAAGAACCTTTGACGATATCCGAATCGGAAAACGCCGTATTTCCGGCAATAATCGTATTGTTCAACGTCAATGCGTAACCGACGTTGTAAATTCCTCCGCCGGAACCCGTTGACGCCGTATTTTCTGTAATCGTGCTTTGAACGATACTCAATGCGCCGCTGGCGGCATAATAAATGGATCCGCCGTTGGTCGCCGTATTTTCCGAAAATACGCTATTGATAATGGACAACGACCGATTACTGTCCGTAATAAATATTCCTCCGCCAAAATTGCTTGCCGCGTTATTGGAAAAAACGCTATTGCGAATATTCATCCGTTGAAATGTTCCGCTGCAATAAATCGCGCCGCCGTGCGCTTCGGAACGGTTCCCTGAAATATCGCTATTGATCAGCGTTAAAATTCCTTCGCCGTCGGTGGAATAAATTCCGCCGCCGCGTCCTTGCGAGTAGTTTCCTGTAACAGAACTGTTGATAAGATTCAAGTCTCCGGTATTCCCGCCAAAATAGATTCCGCCGCCCGTCGTGCCGGTATAGCCGCCGGTTATTGCGATACCGGCAAGAGTAACGTCAATCGGCGAACTAATATTCAGTACGCGCGACGGATTATTGACGTCCGCGCCCGCGTCGATTGTCAGCGGCTTCTCGCCCAACGAGACAATGGTTACGTCTCCTTTATTTTTGAAATTGGCGTTGATTCTGATTTCGCCCGTTTTCAGACGAATGGTATTTGCCGTATCCGTTGTGCGAACAACGATCAAGTCGTCCGTTTCCTCCGTGCCGGCGGCGACGGCAAGAGCTTTTCGTAGATTAAAAGCGTCCTCCGAATTGTCCGTCAACTGATCGGCGGCGACTTCAATAATGTTAATGTTGTCCGAAAAATTCAAATCGGGATACGCGGCGCGTATCGCCTGAAGATCGGCAGGCGTTACGGAAAGCAACTCGCGATCTTCCAATAATTCCATCGATAAACGCCGCGTTCTTTTGTAACCGGCGTAAGATTGTTTTTTCTCGCAAAGTTTGTCAAAAAGCGTTTTGAGAAGATTGTTTTTCATTTGTCGCCTCGTCGGGTTAAACTGTTTGTTGTTTGTAATGCCGTAAAAAGACGTCTTTCTACATCGGAAAAAACATGGAAAACGTTCGCCTCATTATTATGAAATCTGCAAAAATGCAAAGAGTTCTTATCGCGTTTTTACGCCTGTTGAACCAAGAAGAATAAAACGGTTAATGGTTGTAACGTTATCGGAAATAACCTCCCGCCAGTTGTAAAAACGGGAACGCCGGCAATGCAAAACTTTCCGATCGTCATGGAAACGTTACATAATCCGTTGCAACCGTCAAATAAATTACAAAATGCCGTTTTCTCAGTCGAAAAGAACTCATGTTCAAGAGATAAATTTTAAGCAATCAGATTGAGCTGAATGTTATGAAATTTCTTATCGTTGAATTTTCCGTAAAAACAGGGTAAACAACTCATTCAATTCAAGGATATTGACTCATCATGCCAGGAAAAACAGGGCTTCTTTTGTTTCTTGTTTTTTATTTGATTCCCAATCCTTTTGCGTTTGCGGAAGGAACAATTATTTACGACGGTTCGCAACTCGCTCGTTCCACGTTAAAACCATATCAATACGTAGAAACAGACAGCAATCAAGAAATCGAAAACAAAAACGTTCTTTACATCGGCGATAGTGCAAGTCCCTCCGCTCAATCCCATAACACGGTGATTGTTATCGCAAGCGAAGGGACGGAGAATGATCCGTTTTGCGTGTTCGGCGGAATGCTTAATGAAAATTCAATCGGAACGGTCGAGTGGAACAAAGTGATTATTCATGATGGAAAAATCCCTTATTATATTTCCGGCGGCGACGCAATCGGCAACGCTTCGCGATACAACACGGTGGAAATTTACGGCGGAACGTTGAAAGAAGTTTACGGCGGAAGTTTATGGGGAAAAGGTGACGGTGAAAAGAATGAAGTTTACGGTAATCGGATCGTCATGAGCGGCGGAACAATTAACAGCGATAGCGCTGGTTTTTCCATACAAATCGATGATTCGGGAGTTTACGGCGGTCAGATTTATAATCCCTCTGAAAATGAAAATTACGTCTATGACAATCATGTTATTATTCAGGGAAACGCAGAGGCGTATGGAGTTTTTGGCGGACAGCTCGGTGATAAAGGGAATTATTACGGCGTTGTTGAGAATAATAGCGTTATTGTCCGCGATTCGGCGAAAGTCATCGCAGGCAAAGCGCTTGCAGGCGGATGGGGACAATATGGCGCGATTAACAACAATAGCGTTTTCATTCAGGACGCCGCCGTTGTGGAACCAAAAATTTACGGCGGTTTCGTGTTTAAAGAAGGTTCCGCAAATCATAATCGGGTAACAATCAGCGGAGAAGCGACAACTTCTTGGATTTACGGCGGAAGGTCTTTCGGCGAATCTGAAGGCGTTGTCACCGGAGCGTGTTCGGCGGATGATAACATTGTAACGATTATCGGAACAGGAATTTATATCAAAGGAGATATTCACGGAGGAAGCGTTGGTTCGGGAAGTACGGCTTTTGATTCAAGATATCCTTTGTCTGCAAATAACAACGTTGTCCGTATTGGCGGTTTGACTTTTGTTGACGATTATCCTACTGTTTGCGGCGGATATAGCGCTTATTTTTACGCGCAGAATAATCTGGTGGAAATCTGCGATTCGACCCGGCTTGAAAATGGTTATATTTACGGCGGGTACATTGAAAATCCCAAGACGGATGGCGGAGATAATAATCAAGCGACGAATAATACAGTTACGATTTCAGGAAATCCTCTACTGAATAACACAAGTTTATTCGGCGGTAAAATTCAAAATGAAACAGGCGGCGACGCTTTTACCGGAAACACGTTGAATATTCAACCGTCAACGGCGCAGGGAATCACGGTGAAAAGTACGGCGAATTTCGAGTTTTATAATTTTCAGATTCCTAAAAATATTCAAAATGGCGATACGCTTTTGAACATTACCGGTACGGCGACGCTTGAAGATTCGTCGAATCCGTCAAACGTTTCCCGATTGACTGTCGCCGCAAGCGGATTGCCGCGTCTTCAACTCAATGAACGGTTTCATCTTCTTCAGGCGGCAACCCTGTCGGGAACGATTGGAAACAATGGCGACGTCCTTGACGCGGAAAGCCGTTTCCTTCGTTATTCGTTTCTTTTGACGCAGGAGACAAACAGTATCGACGCCGTGTTGAACCGCATCGAAGTCCGTCCGCAGGGAAAAGCGGTTGCGGAACCGTTAGCGGCGTCGTTGATCTTTTTGAATCAGAACGTCGATTTGCTGACCGATTACGGTATCGGCGCGGCGGAGCGTTTTGGTTTACAAAACGGAAATAACGGTTGGCGTCCGTTTGCGTATTTTCGCGGCGCGGCGGAGCGAGTGGAAACCGGTTCGTCGGTTGATGCGAACGGCTTTCATGTCGTCGCGGGATTGAGCCGGCGCTTTTGCTGGAGAATGCAGCCCGTTTTACTCGGCGGTTTCGCGGAGTACGGTCTTGGCGATTATTCGACGTTCAATCAGTTTGCCGACAATTCGATTAATAATTCGGGAAATATAAATTATCTTGGCGGCGGAATGTTTGCGCGGATTCGTTACGGCGGAGGTTATTATATGGAAGGCGGCGCCCGCGCGGGATCGCTTCAAACAAACTTTTGGATGAATTTTTCCGACGAACCGCAACCGCTTGCATGCGATTATAAAACGTCTTATGTCGGATCGTTTGCGGGATTCGGACGCTTGTTTCATTGGGGCGGCAATTCGACGCATCTTGATTTGTCTGCAAAATATCTTTGGACTCGCATGAATCGCAACGCTCTTGACGCCGACGATCTTCCATTTCTATTTCGCGGAACGGATTCCAGCCGTCTTCGTTTTGGCGTCCAGTTATCGCATGATTCGCTTGGCGCGTCGCATCATTCATTCGGCGTATCGTGCGATTCTTTCAACCGGATTTGGAACGCTTATGCGGGTTTGGCTTACGAATACGAATTAGGCGGAAGCGTGCGGGCGACGGTCGTCGGCATGAACGTGGACGCTCCGCAACTTCGCGGCGGTTCGGGAATCGGCGAACTGGGCGTCGTTTATTCGCCGTTTGATTGTCTTTCCGTCAATTTTGCCGTGCAGGGATATACCGGAAAACGCAACGGCGGGAATCTCAGTTTGACGACAAATTGGAGATTTTGAACTTTCCGGCGGTTGCACCGCCGGTTACGCATGATTCCGCCGCTGCGCGGCTACTCGGACGCCAAGCCGCGCACAAGAGGAGCCGCGCGACGCGCTTGGCTCTTGACAATCTTCCGCAAAACGGCAACAATAAACGAATCGAGAGGGTTTCGCAAAAAACAATTCATTTCAAGAACAAACAAACTAATACTAAACAAACCGAACAAACCAACTAAGAACAAACCAAGAAAGACAAACCAATGAAAGATCGGTTTCAAATACGGCGGGACAAATTACGCTCCATTCTTAAAAAAGACGGCGTCAACGCGATGATCGTGACGAATTTTATTAACGTTGCCTATCTGACCGGATTCACGGGAGACGATAGCTATTTGCTCGTTACGCAGGACGGCGACACGCTGATCAGCGATTTCCGCTACAGCGAACAAATCGAAAAGGAATGTTCGGAATTGGCGGCGTATATTCGTCCGGCGGAAGAGTCGTCGCCAAAAGCGGCGCTCAAACTTCTCAATGCCGTTACGCCCAAACGTCTTGGCGTGGAGAGCGCTTCGATGACGTTAGCGTTGCGAGACCTTTTCGCCGCCGCGATGGACGGCTGGGAATTTGTCGGCATGCAATCGCCGGTCGAGCGGTTGCGGATGATCAAAGATAAGTCGGAAATTGATCTCATGCGGAAAGCCGGCGTCATTGCAGCGCGGGCGTTTGAGTGCGTCAAAGCCGGACTTCGCGCCGAGCAAACCGAAATCGAATTGAAAAATCAACTCGAACACGTAATGAAACAATTCGGCGCGGAGAATGCGAGTTTCAGTTCGATTATCGCTGTTGGTCCGTGGGCGTCGCTTTGTCACGCAACGCCGGGCGACCGCCGCGTTCAACAAGGCGAACTCCTTCTCATCGATTGGGGAGCCACTTACAAAGGTTACATGAGCGACAACACCCGCACTTTAATTACAACGCCGAAACCGTCGCAAAAACTTCGCAAGCTCTACGAGATTGTTCTTCAAGCCCATCGCGAATCGGCGGCGGCAATCGCGCCCGGCAAGCGCTGCCGCGACGTCGACGCCATCGCCCGTTCCATCATTACGGACGCCGGTTACGGAAAATTTTTCGGACATGGTTTAGGACACGGACTTGGATTGGAAATTCATGAAAATCCGCGATTCAACACCGTCGCGGAAACGATACTTGAGCCGGGTATGGTTCTCACGGTCGAGCCGGGAATTTATCTCCCCAACTGGGGCGGTATCCGTATCGAAGACGATTATCTCGTCACAAAAACCGGCGCAGAAAATCTCACGCCGCGTCTCCCGATTGATTTTGACGCAATGGTAACGGATGTGGATTGAACGAGGATTGTTTGCGTTGTTTTTCGGCTTCGATCTGTTGAACGATAACAAATTCCTCTTACGCCGCCCTATTTTTTAATGACCGGTATTGATTCCTCTTTTTGTACGTATTTCCCGTTGTTCCAGACCCAAACGGCGGTTTGAGGAAGTAGGTCGTCCGGCGTGATTTTTTCGGCGGCAAGTTGCAGCGCCAGCTCTTTGCTTTTTTCGCGGACGGCGTCGCGCATCTTGACCGCGTTTTGCAAATCGTCGGCGATTTTCTGAAGTTTCGGAAGTTCCGACTTACTCCAAACGTCTAACAATTCGGTAAATTTCGACGACTCCGGTAGTTTTGTCCTCGCCAAATGCCGAGCAAAATCCACGCATAAACTTACGTCGCGCACTTCATGAAAAATACGGAAAACTTCCGCGTTAAGTTTCAACGTTCCGTCGTCGTTGTATTCCATTCCGCGTAGAAATTTCCTCGCCCACTCTCCGCGACTTTCATTCCATGCGTTTTCGTTTTCGAAAAAAACAACAGGATCATCCGCTCCCATCAATTCTGCGCTCGATTTCGATTCCGTTTCTCTTAAATAATAATAAAACCCGTTCAAACGCGCGTTGGAATCGTCGTCGTTGCGTACCTGAACGCTTCCGTCAGAATACCTTATCGACGTATTATAGTAAAAGCGTTCGCGAAGAATGTTCAACATTTTTTCCTGCCAATCCGCATTGTCCCAATATTTCCGAAGAACCGCGCCCGCGTCCAGCGATTTGTCGTTGAGTAACGCTTCCAGCGATAACAACGCGACGTCAAACTTGTCAAAATCCTCGCATATTTTCGGATTAATTTCCTCAAAATAATCATTGATTGTTTTTTCAGGTCGCTCTTTCAGCCAATCGCAAAGCGCTCGTGTTGTGATTTTTCTTTCGCCGGAATCGCCGACGATTTTTACAATCACCGCATCGTTTTCTTTTTGTTCTTTGTCCAACGGAATCATCGGAAGAATTTTATTTTTCACGGCGCCGCGAATTCGCAACGATTCTATCCATTGCCGCAATTCATTCATGTCAAAATTTTTCCAATAAATTCTTGCACGGACAAAATTGCGAAGAATCCCTTCAACGATTTGCTCGTTATAATGATAATCATAATCCGACAGATTTTTAGCAATGTATTCCCGGATAAGCGGTTCCAGTTTTTTGTTGTTCAAGCAACCCAACGCGCTCATTTTGTCTTGAATTGCGTATTCTCTTCCGGCTTTGGTTTTTTCATAAAGCGTGCGCGGACTCAAAAGCGTTTGCAATAACGCTTCCGTCCGTTCATTTTTATTGTTAAAAACCGCCGACGAAGTTTGACCGCTTGTCGCGTAAAAACGGACAAGATCGTCGAACATTTCCGAAAAACCATGATGTTCGGCAGTCAGCAAAAGCGGCGCAATGCGACTGTCGTAAGCATACCAATTTTTACGAAACATTTGTTGAAGCGGTTTGCAGCAAGCATTGTTCATTGCGTCAACGGCTAAAAATTGTAATTCATAATTCGTCGTTCCCCTGACAATAGCCGTTATTCCATCCCAACCGAATCCGTAACGAAGCGTACACGCCGAAAGATGTTCGTCTTTATTTTCACTGATGAATTTTTCAAGAGCGTTTCGACATTCTTCCGCCGTCGGCGTTTCGGAAAGACCGTATTTCACTTTCGCCGCTAATGTCAGCATTTTTTTGAGTTCCTCGTTATTTCGAGAACGCGAATGCAATCTTGACGTAAAATCCACCGGAAGACGATCAATATATTTTGCCCATTCAAGTTTTTCCGCGTCGTTCAAGCGACTAATGGAATCGGTCAAAATATCCAGAACAACTCGCCTCGCCGGAATTTGTAAAAAATGAGGAGATTGACGAGACCATGAATAAGAGCTGATTGTATCAAAACTCTCCGCGTTGTCGCCGTCGCTGGAAATTGATCCTAACAAACAATAGCTCATGCCGTTGTATTCCAGCCGCCACCAATATTTGCTTTTCCTATCAAACGGCGCTGCGGATTTCGACTGATCGAGTAAACGGTACTCTTCATAACGTTCCCGAAGAAATCTGTCCCAAGGAAACCAAGTATAAACAGGGTTTTTGCTATCGAGAAACCATTTTTGTTCCGGCGGCAAATTCCATTCCGGGACTTTTTTCCGTAGATCGCGCACGGTAATTTTGAGCGGCGTTTTGCCAAGATGTACGCCGTTACAGTACACGTCTGTTCCGTCAGGAAGAATTTGATTTCCGGTAATAATAATTTTCCGCGTTTCCGGCAGCGAAACGGAATACATGCAGAATACGCTAAATAAAAGCACGCCGCAAGTCGCAAGAAGTATCTGAATCCGCCACCATCCTTTTCCTAAAACCAGCGAGAAACCAACGCAAGGAAACACGACGAAGCAAATGACCGCATACCAAAAATCGTTGATTCCGCAAAACGTTCTGTTATTTTCGCCAAGATTGGAGGAGTTTGTCAAATGAATGACGATTTTTATCAATACCAGCGACAACATGAAGACCGGCATAAAAACCGCCGCCATCATCAGCCGCATAACGAGCGGTTGTTTGCGACAATCCGGTCGTTGCGGCGTTTTTACGTTTTTTTCTTTTGTTATGTTGCTCATAAATCGTCCTCGTAGTATTTTGTTACGTTTTGTAAAAATTTCTTATTCTGTCGTTTACGGCGGGAATGGTTATGATTCATGCGCATTGCGCCGCTTATACTATTGTTTTATTTCGTTCCCGTCCGCCGTTTTTTACCTTTTGTTTTTTTTGCGTTTTCCCTAAAAATCACGATTCTATTTCCTGATAACGATAGCAATGTACGCCGTAAAACGGTACAAGGACTGTTTGCAAAATCACTGCCGGAAGAAAAACGATTTGTAAAATTGGAAGAAAAAACGTTATGTAACCAACTTGCATGAAAAGATCAATCCCCGTCAGATACAAAAGCGCCAACCCGAATACGATAAACGTCAATACAACCAACAATGTCGCCACGCGCCGTCCCCATCGTTGAACGGCGGAAAGTTTCAATTTGATCAGATAACGATTCCGTAGCGTCCAAAACAACGTCGTGTGATATGTCAGCAGCGCCGCGATACCAAATGTCCAGAGAACATGGAGTTCGTAGTAGCGGATGCTTGGATAAAACGCATTTTGGAACAACGCCGTCTGCACCGCTTGACGAATACCCAACGCAAGAATTGCCGTAATCATCGCGGCGGCGAACAGAAGAATCGCCAGTCCGAACAACCATCGTACCAGAAAAAGGCGGGTGGGTGAAAACGCCCGCGAAAATAAAAACGGACGCACGCCGCCGTTATCGGAAAAAATAAACTTGCCGGGAATGAATCCCAATATTACGGCAAGGAGCGCGATAACCGTATCGAAATACCGCAAAGGCATTACGGAAAATAACGTATAACCGAGCAAAATCAAAATCGCGGGAATCGTAAACATTCCACATTCCCGAAACGCCAATCGACATATTACGCGATTCATAAACTCTCCTTAATTCTCATTTTATTTGACCGTTTCGACAAATAGCTCTTCTAAATTCAATCCTTCAATTTCCAACGCTGTTTGATCATTGGCGGGAAGCGATAGCCGCCATGCCGCCAGTTTTTCTTCGGAAAAATCGGCGACAATCCATTCCGTTACAAATTCTGTTTCGTTTTCCGATTGACGGCTTTGCAAAATTTGAAATATTCGTTCCATGGATTCCGATTGTTCCGACGCGGAATTTCCGTTGTTTTTCGGTCGCCGCCGCCGAATACGCCGCACGTTTTCTTTGAGCGAATCCAGTTCGCCTTCGATTACCATCCGTCCGTGCGTGAGAATCGCCACGCGATCGACAATCCGCTCGATGTCGCCGAGAATATGCGACGAAAATAAAACCGTCCGATTTTCCTCGCACGCAACATTGAGAATTTCTTCCAGAAAATCATGCCGCGCAAGCGTATCGAGACCGGACGCCGGTTCGTCGAGAATCAGCACGTCCGCGTTTTGCGCCAATCCGAGAATAAGGCAAACGGCACGGCGTTGTCCTTTGGAATATTCGTTGTATTGCTTTTTGCCTTCAAGCCGAAATCGTTTTTCCAAATGATCGACCAACTTATGATTCCAATTCGGATACATTTTTTCGCAAAACGCCGCTGCATCGGCAAGCGTCATCCAGTTGGGAATTTGCATATTTTCCGAAATGTATGCGACGCGCCGCCGTAATTCTTCTCGCTGTAATGCCGGATTTTCACCGAGAATTTGCACATTGCCGCTATCGGGCAAAAGATGCGAAACCATCATACGGATTGCCGTCGTTTTTCCCGCGCCGTTAGCTCCGAGTAATCCGAATACCGAACCTTGCGGCACAACGAATGTCAGCCGGTCAACCGCCAACGTGCGTGAATCTCCGATTCCAAATGCGCGGGTTACGTTGGTCAGTTCAATCGCGTTCGTCATTTTTTCACCTCCATTGCTTGGCAAAGTTCCTGATATTGTTTATCAAGGATTGTTTGAATTGCCGGATATTCAAGCCCGAACCGTAATCCTTCCACAAGAAAAGTCATTGCCTGATGCGATAATATTTCGTGAATATATTTTTCGGAAAACGGAGTGGGTTTATCCGTGATGAATACGCCGAGTCCCGGACGCTGGACAACCATGCCTTCTTTTGCCAACTGCGCGAAAACACGGTTTGTTGTTGTCGGATTCAACTTCAAATCTTTTGCAAGTTGCCGTACTGAAGGTAATTTTTCCCCCGGTTTCAGCAGACCTGCGACAACCAACCGTTTGATCTGCAACACAACTTGTTGCGTCAACGGTTCGCTGCTATGATAATTTAACACAATTTTCATTTTATCTATTTTTTGGTAGAACGCCGAAATATTTTACTGTATGATATAATACCACACTGTAAAATCATTGTCAAGAGGGAATTTGAAAATTTTTAATTATTTAGCAGAATTTGCGTTTTTGAGAAAATTTGAAGCGTTCCTCCATATGGCGGAAATCTCTCCACAAATATTTTCCGATGGAATTTTCCAATGAAAATCTCATTTTCACCTTATTTTCCGCACAAAACAAGCGCTGAGACTATCGCTTATTTTCCATTGACCGTTTTTTGGATAATCGTTTTGTCGAAATAATTGATCGACATTCCCGCGTCCACGATGATTTTTTGAGCGTTGATACCGCTGGAACGCGGACTGAGCAAAAAGACCGCCGCCGCCGCCGCTTCTTCTGTGGTTAACGCGGATTTTCTCGGGATAACTTGTTCGGCAAAAAGATACGAATCCAAATAGCCCGGAATCCCCGCCGACGCGGACGTTTTCAGCAAACTCGGCGCGACTGCGTTAAAACGCACGTTAGAAAAATTGCTGAACGATTTCGCTAAAAAAACAATCGCCGAATCAAGAGCCGCTTTGATCGGCGCCATGTAGCCGTAATTTTCGCTCGCCATCGTTGTTGTCGAAATGGAAATCGTAACGACCGAAGCGTTGCGGTCAAGCAGATCGGCAAACGCACGGCTGATTGCAATTAACGAAAAGCAGGAAATATCCATCGCTTGAAGAAACGCTTTTTTATTGGTCTCGTGAAACGGACGCAAACCGTCGCCGTAATCGGCAAACGCAATCGAATGAACAAGACCGTCGAAACGGTCGAATCTTTGTTCGACGTCTGCGCGAAGCTGCGCGATTTGCTCGTCGTTTTCTACGTCGCAAATGAAAATTTCCGAGTCGGGAAACAGTTTCATAACTTGTTCCCGCGTTTTTTCATCGCGCACAACAAACGCGGTTTCCGCGTTTTCTTCTCGCAAAAACTTTGCGATATGCCACGCCACGCTCTTCTTGTTGGCAACGCCGAAAATTAAAAAACGCTTTTGTTCGAATTGCAAAAAAGACATGAAGTAAGTTAAAAGTGAATTGTTAATCGTTTAATAATGAATTATTGGCAACCCGTTTGCGAACGATTCACTATTTTAAAGTTTTTTAATTTCGTCAATAGAGAGTCCGGTTCCTTTTGAAATGGTTTCGTAATCGATACCGAGTTGTTTGAGATTGCGGGCAATCTCGGTTTCGCGTTCGGCTTTACCTTCGGTTTTACCAATTTCTATTCCCTCGGCTTTGCCGATTTCTATTCCCTCCGTAATTCCTTCATCTTTTGCGGTTTTTAGTACGGAATAGTTATCGCGGTAAATTTTCAAGTCGTGTTCGTAAATTTCCTGCTCGTGGAGAGGGAGCTTTATATATTCGGCAGTATCGAAGGCACGTTCAAAAATCGGTTCTTTCAAAATCGTGGGAATGTCGTCAAAATTCGTTAAATTTTTCAGGAAATAAAACCATTTATCTTTTCGAGTTTGAAGTTCGGTTTCGTTTTTTTTGAAGAGCGGCATCTGAAAAAACAGGTACTGGAGTTTTTCGTAAAACTCCTTGCCGTCCTGATCTTTCAGGGAAACTTCGCTCAAAAATTTTTGACGATCTTCCTTTTCGTCATAGACGAAATTAAGAATGGCAATAAAATAGATTTGGTTCAATTTGTAATCCCAATCGCCTTTGGGAGCTTGTTTGCGAATCGGAAACGTGGAATAAAAAACGGAACGGTCTTTGAAATTGTGTTGCGGCGCTTTTTGCATTTCAACGGTGAACGATTCGTCGTTCTGATTCTTGCAGGCAATATCGAACACCGCCATACGTTGGAGCGGGGAATCGGGCATATTCTCCGGATTTTGAAACGTTAATGTTTTCACCTGATGTTCCGGCGGCAACACTGCATTCAGAAAATCAATCAGCAAATCCTTATTGGCTTCTTCGCCGAAAAGTTTCTTGAAACCAAAATCCGTGTAAGGGTTAATGTAACGTGACGGCATGAGATTAGTTATAAGTTAAGAGTTTCCGGCTAAAATAAGATATCGTAACCGACAATGAAAATTGCGACGTCGATCCATGCGTGACTGAGCCAGGACGCGTAAATGGAATTTTTTCTCGCGTAAAGCCAAGCCCAATACATTCCGCCGACCGCGACCGCCGACGAAAATAACCATGTCGCCGGATGATTAAACTGAAAATAAACGCCGAGAATCACAACATGATGCAGCATGAATCCCAATCCAGAAACGACAATCGCCGCCGTTTGAGGAATCGTCCGCGAAAGCTGTCCGAATGTGAACCATCGCCAATAATACTCTTCCAACGCGGAATGAATTAGCGAAACAAAAATGCCGAACAACACGAACATCGCCGGACTCGTCAGATCAAACGCTTTCACCCGTTCGCGAATCGCGTCGGCAACCGGCGTTTCGGGACCGATCAATCCGATAGGTTTCAGCCAAAAAAAGTACAAAAGACAAATCGCCGCCAATATCCCCGCGCCGAACAGATTTCCTTCAAGCAATCCGCGTTTGTTAAACGGTCGCGGACGAAGACGCTCTTTTGTTGCAAAAAACGTATAAATCACCGGAACCGCTAACATCACGGTTTTCGTCAGCGCGTACATGGATTTTTGAATTGTCGGATTCCAATTTGCCATCAGCACAAAATACAACCACGCCTGAACAAGCGGAAAAAACAACAAAAAACAAAGAAAGAAAAAAGACGGACGTTTCATTTTGAACGCATTTCTCGCTAATTGAATTGGTTTCATTGTCGCAAAACATAATTCTATATTCTACCAGAAAACCGCCGTTTTGTTTACCCCCGCGATAAAATGTTGTTCCCTTGATTTTTCGCGGCAAAAGCGGTAAGATACGCTTTGTTACGTTGCTTTCACGCGCGACGAGACAAGGTCGCAAAGAAATCTTTCACCTTTTATTTATTAAGCTTTTTTCATGCCGGAACATTTGAACGTTTTATATGAAGACAATCATTTATTGGCGATATCGAAACCGGCGGGAATTGCAACGATGGGACTTCCCGACGGCGAAGAGACGCTGTTGACGCGGGCAAAAAGATATATCAAAGAACGTTATGCAAAACCCGGTCTTGTCTATTTAGGCGTGGCGAGCCGGTTGGATTTTCTGGTTTCCGGCGTTGTTGTGTTTGCGAGAACGTCGAAAGCGGCGGCGCGGCTGAACGAGCAGTTCCGCAACCGCAATGCGAATAAAATTTATCACGCAATTGTCGAAGGTTACGTTTCGCCGAAAGAATCGCGGTTGGTAAATTATCTTTGCGAAGACAAGCGTCATCGAAAAATGTGGATCGCGTCGCGTTCCACGCCGGAATCGAAAGAATCCGCGTTACGTTATCGGCTCGTCAAATATCTCGGCAATTTGTCGTTCTTGGAAATTACGCTGGAAACCGGACGCAAACATCAGATTCGTTTACAGCTTTCGCACATGAAACATCCGATTCTCGGCGACGTAAAATATGGATCGCGGCGCGCGTTTCCCGAAGGAATTGCGTTGCACGCAAAATGTCTAACGCTTTTGCATCCGATTACGAAAAAGCCGATAACATTTGAATCGCCGTACCCCGATTGCTGGAAAATTTTTATAAAGTAAGCGGGACGCTTGCTGAACGTCCGCAATAACGTTTCGATTTTTCTCTCAATTCTTCATTTCACAACAGGCGCCTTGCTTTTACTTCGAGATATTTGTTGATAAGCGGAGCGGTCATTTCTTCGGGGAAAATATCGAGCGTCAACGTTCCTTGATGTTTCAAGTCGTTGATGACTTTATGCCGCCAATTCAAAATTTCCGCAGCCGCGCCGGCTCGCCAATAATCGTCCGTTTTGGCAAATAACGTCTTGGTTGTTATCGAATTATCTTCGTTACGCGCGAGAAGTTGCGGCGGCGTTAACGGGGTTCCCGGCTGATGAAAAGCGTCGAGCGTTCCGAAAAAATTCCGAAAGGGATCGAACATCTGATGATCCCGCAAAAATACGCCCAGCGGAAGATGCCGACCTGTTAAATTAGTCAAGTGACTTTGAACAGTTTTCGCATTGACCTGATCGGCAACGTTGGCGATAAGAATAACAAGCGACCGTTTGCGGCATCGGGACGCAAGATAACTGAACGCCTCGTCGTAACGCGATTCGACCGGTTCCGCGTCAAGATTGAAAAAGCCGTGCAACATCCGGTTCATCTGACGACGTCCGGTTTCCGGGGGAATGTAATTGATAATACGGTTCGAGAAACAGAGCATTCCTACCGCGTCGAAACGGCGAAGCGCCACGTAACTCAACATCAACGCCGCGTTGAGCGAATGATCGAGCAGCGTCAATTTCCCGTCGCAAATATTCGTCATCATTCGCCCGCAATCGACAAGAAACATAATCCGTTGACTGCGCGACGTTTGAAAATCTTTGACCGTCAATTTCTGTCGTCGCGCTGTCGCCGTCCAATCAATAAATTTGTACTGATCGTCGAGTTGATAGTCTCTCAACCGCTCAAAATCATTATCATGCCCGACTCGCCGCGCCATACGCACGCCGAGTTGATGCAATCGGTCGGCGCGGGCAAGAAGGTCGTATTCGGTCATCTGCCGTAAATTCGGATAAACGCAAATTTCACTTCGGCACGGCAGCGTAATATAACGACGCCAAAAACCGAAACGGCTGCGAATCTGCAACGCGACTTCTTCCCATTGAAACAATCCGCGTTCTTTGGGATTCACGTCGTACTCCAGCGTTTCGGCGGAACGACGCGGCACGACCCATTCCGAAAACGTTTCCGGTTCGGGCAAAAGCGGTTCGGGAACGTCGTCGCGTATCGAGAGCCGATAGCGGAATCGGCTACGGTTTTCGAGGCGTAATCGGACAAGATGCGGACGCGACAACGACGCAATCCGTTCCAATTGCCGTTCGACGCGAAACGGTTGTTCAAAAATCGGAAGCGTAAGAAAAAAATCATACGCCAAAACGAGAGCGATTCCCGAATCCAGCGCGAGAAGAAAACGCGAAAAAACCGCCGAGAGTTCCCAATCGCCCAAAAACGGAAAAAAATCGCGATTGCAATAAAGCGTTGCCGAAAAAACGGTCGGAACGATTAACAATCCGAAAAGTCGCCGCGTCGGAAACGCGCGACGAAATAACGCTGGAAGAAGAAAGACTAATATAGCCGCCGGAAAAATCAACAAAACGCGGCGATCAAACGTTACGCCTTCGGCGATTTCAAAAAAATCGGCGGCAAAAAGTATTTGGGGATAGAAAAACAAATTGAAAATTGCCGGAATTGTCATAGAAAATTATTTTTTGCGAAAGTAAAAATGAGAATATATTTTTCTATTATGCAATCAATCTCGGCAAAAACAAGTAACGCGTCTAAAAAATATACAAAATTTGCCGTTGTTGCGGCGAAATCGTTTCAACGGGTTTCGCGGCTTCTCTATTTAATCGGAAATTTGAATCGTTTGGCAAAATCGATTGAGCCGCCGTATCGATTTTTAATTGACTGTTGATTTTTTTTACGCCTGGTTGCAACAACGCCATGTTTTCTACTAATTTTCGCTCATGTTCCGAAGGAACGGCGCCTGCGAGCGAAACGATACCGTTATCTATCGTAATTTGCACCGTTTTGAGATATTCCCGACGCTCTGTTGATTGCGAAAATCCTGCAAATCGGGAATTTAACGCCGATGAGATTATTTCCTGATTGCGTACCGGCGGCGTAAATCCGAGCGTATAAACAGATTGAATCTGCGTCCGCGAATTTCCGCGATTTCCTCCGGTTGCGCCGTAACCTCCCGCTGTGGAACCTGTTCGACCGGTTCGCGCGGCGCTTCGGTTGGAAGCGCCGCGCGACGTCTGATTTCTGGTCGTGCCGCCGGAAGCGCCGACAAAATTGCCGGCGTCTCCGCCGCCGATAAAACCGGAAGTTCCCTGCGCGGAGTCGAAAGACATACTTTCAAGCGAAAAATCCGTAAAAAACGAGCCGGTTGAACCGCTTCCGCTGTTAGAACTCCCGGAATTGTTTGAATTGCCGGAAGAACTGGAAGAATTATTATTCCCGTTTCCGGTTGTTTGATTTCCGGTTTGCGCGTGCAAATTCGTTATTGTCCAGGTAAACATAAAGCCGCCGACCATGAGCGCCGACGACAAAATCGTTCGGAATTGAAATTTTTTCATCATTATTTTTTTCTTTTTTAGAATTGTTATTTTTACAGAATTAGCAAAATCGGCATAAAAATCTTATTTTGCCGTTCAATCCTGTTGGCGGGAATTTTTCTTCATTATTTAACCTTTCGCCATAAAAATAGTATCGAACTTTTTTCAATCCTGTTTGATATTGATAGATTTTTAACAATCCGGCTTGCATCATAAATCTTTGCGAGTTGAGGTTTTAGACAAAGACGTTCAAAATCCCCCGCTGGAGCAAAAGTATCTCCATAAATATTTTAGATTTTTCGATGGAACATTTTATCGTAAAAGATTTACGGAGACGCTTTTAACCAACAGGCGAAAAACAAAGTTTCTCCTCTTGAATCATCATCGCTTGGAAAATTTGTTCTTCGTGATATATTTTATTGAGAATTCTCGATGGATTTTACTTGAACCTGCTATCCTAGAAAATAGAATTTGCGAACATGAATCCTCTCAAAAAACTCGAAACGTTAAGCTGGATTGACGGCGGGCATTTTTCGCAATCGTATTTGCGGATGATTGATCAGACGCTTTTGCCGATGGAATTAAAACTGCTGGATTGCCGGACGATTGAAACGGTGTGGGAGGCGATCAAAATGTTGCGAGTCCGCGGCGCGCCGGCGATCGGCATTGCGGCGGCTTACGGCGTTTGCGTTGGATTGCAGCCGCTTTTGGTTGACGGAAAACAACCGTCCGAAACTGCGTTTTTTGAGCGGTTGAAGCAGTCGTGCGAATATCTTGCCGGAAGCCGACCGACGGCGGTGAATCTTTTTTGGGCGCTTGACCGTATCTCGGCGAAAGCGGATTCCTTGCGGGGAAAAGCGTCGCCTGTAGAAATTGCGGACGCATTACTGACCGAAGCGAAAGCGATTCACGAGGAAGACCGCGCGATTTGCCGCGCTATCGGAAATTACGGCGCGTCGCTTGTTCGTGACGGCGATTCGCTTTTAACGCATTGCAATGCGGGCGGACTTGCTACCGCCGATTACGGCACGGCGCTTGCCGTTTTTTTTGCCGCAACGGAACAAGGAAAAAAAATTCACGTGTTTGCCGACGAAACTCGTCCGCTTTTGCAAGGAGCGCGGCTTACGTCGTGGGAACTTTGGCGTCGCGGGATTGACGTCACGTTGATTTGCGATTCGATGGCGGCGCTTGTCATGCGTCAGGGAAAAGTCAACGCGGTTTTTGTCGGCGCAGACAGAATTGCCGCCAACGGCGACGCGGCAAACAAAATCGGAACTTACGGCGTTGCGGTCGCCGCAAAAGCGCACGGCGTTCCGTTTTATGTTGCCGCGCCGGTTTCAACTTTTGATTTAAGTATTGCCGACGGCAGTTTCATTCCTATTGAAGAACGCGACGGAGAAGAAATTCGTTGCGGATTCGGAAAACGAACCGCTCCCGCCGAAGTTCGCGTTTACAATCCGGCGTTTGACGTCACGCCGGCGGAATTGATTCAGGGAATCGTGACCGAACGCGGAATCATTTCGCCGGTCCATCGCGAAAGCGTCAAACATAAAGCGCTGAATACCGAGTTGTAATTCGGCGCTTCCTGTTTTTATAACATTTCACCGGAATTTTTAGCAATGTTTTCATTGTTCTATTTAAACCTTAATTTTCTTAACAAAACAACCTCAGTCGCCAAAGAACAATAAAACAAACAACCTTGCGTTCTTTGCGATTAAACAGAAAATTCCCTTGAACAAATACGTTTTTTGTAAATATCGAGGGGGTTACTAAGGAATTTCACGAAAATATATTTTACAATCGCTTAGTTGTGAAACAATTGTCAGTATAAAACTTTTTTTCTTGCGACTTGCAAGGATAATAAATAGAGTTATAATAATAACGATCTGCATTTTTATTTTGCAGAATATGTAGAACATCAGACAACAGGAAGCGCTGCGGTCAGTCCGTTGTTTCAAGAGAGTTTTTCCGCACATTCCTATTAAGTTGTTTCTGTCCGTAATATTTGTTTAGGCAGCGTTCCTAAGACAACGGCGGAAACAGACGTTTTCAACAACTATGACTTCGTATCGCAAGCATTTTTGCGGCGGTATTTGATTCCATCAACAAATCAGGAATTAGGAGTAACATGAAAAATTTAGTTCGTTCCTTTTTGACCATCGCCTTGTTTAGCGCGATGGCAGCATTCAGCTTCGCCAGCGAAGCCGATTTGAAAATCCCCGACCTGCATGCGGGAACTTTTGAAACACTGGGAAACATTTCCGCGTGGAACTTACTGTTCGGCGGTGCGATTGTTATCTGTCTCACCGTGTTTTTCAGTTTGTTCCTGTTCTTTCAGGTTTGGAAATTGCCGGTTCACAAGTCGATGGCAAAGGTGTCAAATATTATTTACACGACTTGTTGTACTTACTTGTTCCAACAAGTGAGATTTTTGATTGCGCTGTTTTGCATTATTGCGGCAACGTATGCGATTTACATTTTCGCAATGCCGCAGGAAACGCACGAAGGAGTCGCCGCCGCTTCGCCGTTGCACACGCTCATTCAGGTTCTCTTGTTCGCAATTATCGGTATGGCAGGTTCTTCGCTGGTCGCTTGGTATGGTATTCGTGTGAATACTTTTGCCAACTCTCGCACCGCGTTTGCCGCATTGAAAGCCCGTCCTTGGGACGTTGTCAACATCCCGCTTCGCGCCGGTATGAGCGTGGGACTTTTCCTTATCTCAATCGAACTGGTGATGATGGTTATCATCTTGTTGTTTGTTGATCGCAGTATTGTGGGACTTTGTTTTCTCGGTTTTGCAATCGGCGAATCGCTTGGCGCAAGCGCTTTACGTATCGCGGGCGGTATTTTTACGAAGATTGCCGACATCGGTTCCGACCTGATGAAAATCGTATTCAAAGTCGGCGAAGACGACCCGCGTAATCCGGGCGTGATTGCCGACTGCACCGGCGACAACGCAGGCGATAGTATTGGTCCGACGGCGGACGGTTTTGAGACTTACGGCGTAACCGGCGTTGCGTTGATTTCCTTCATCGTTCTTGCGATTACGCCGAATATGCTTTTGACAACCGGTCAAAAAACATTTGACAAATGGTATGGAAATGCTGATTCCCGTCCGGCTGCTCTTGTGCAGTATTTGTCGGAACAAGATAAAATTGAACCTACAAGTATCAAATTTGCCAAAGAGTATAGTGAAAAAGAAGAAAATGTTAAAAAGCACGTTGAAACTCTTACATCAGAATCTGAAGTTCCCGTTGAAAAGGTCAAAAAAACTCTTTACGACCGTTATATTGCCGCCGATTATTACGCTCACGATTTGCAGGCAAAATTGATCGTTTGGATTTTCGTGATGCGCTTCCTGATGGACTGTCTTTCCGGCTGTTCCTATTTCATCAATCAAGCGATTTCTGAAAAGAAATACGGCAATTTGAAAAAATTCGATTTTGAAGAACCGCTGACCCGTCTCATTAAGATTGCCGCGATTCTTTGCATTTCGACTTCGTTTATTATGAGCTATCTTTTACTGAACGATTTTCCGCATTATGCCTGGCTGAAACTTGCCGGTATTATTGCGTGCGGAACAATTGCCGCCGTATTGATTCCCGAATTTACGAAAATTTTCACAAGTTCCAAATCGAAACACGTTCAGGAAATCGTGACTGCGTCCCGCGAAGGCGGTCCGTCGCTGAATATTTTATCCGGTATCGTCGCCGGTAACTTCGCCGCGTTTTGGACAGGCGCTTTAATTGCCGCTTTGATGGCTGTCGCTTACGGTATTTCTTTGCTGGGACTTAGCCAAATACTGGGAGATCACGCTCCGATCTTTGCGTTCGGTCTTGTCGCCTTTGGATTCCTTTGCATGGGACCTGTTACGATTGCAGTGGATAGTTATGGTCCGGTAACGGATAACGCGCAATCTATTTTCGAGTTGTCGCAAATCGAAAGTATTCCGGGAATCAAAGAAGAAATCAAGAAAGATTACGGTTTTGAACCCGATTTTGAGTTAGGTAAATACTATCTCGAAGCGAACGACGGCGCTGGAAATACGTTCAAAGCAACCGCCAAACCGGTGTTAATCGGAACGGCTGTCGCGGGAGCAACGACAATGATTTTTGCAATCATTCTCATGCTCGCCAATCTCGGCGTGTTGGAGCTCGGATTAACCAACGCTCCCGTGATTCTCGGTTTGATTCTCGGTGGCGCCGTGGTGTTCTGGTTCTCTGGGGCGTCCATGCAAGCCGTAACGACCGGCGCGTATGAGGCGGTGGAGTTCATTAAGAAGAATTTCGATATGAACAAAACGGAAGCGAATATCGACGATGCAAAAACAGTGGTGAAAATTTGCACCAAATACGCTCAAAAAGGTATGTGGAACATCTTCCTTGCGTTGTTGTTCCTGACGCTGGCGTTTGCGTTCGTCGATCCGAACTTCTTTGTTGCCTATCTCATTTCGATAGCAGTGTTTGGCTTGTTCCAAGCAATGTATATGGCAAACGCAGGCGGTTCGTGGGACAACGCAAAGAAAGTCGTCGAAGTTGATCTCAAGGAAAAAGGTACCGAACTGCACGCCGCCTCTGTTATCGGCGATACGGTCGGCGATCCGTTCAAAGACACTTCGTCTGTCGCTCTCAACCCGATTATCAAGTTCTCGACTCTGTTCGGACTCTTGGCAACGGAAATTGCCATTGTGCTGAAATACGCCGAGAAAACGAAAGAAGATATTACGGAAGGCGTGAAGCAAATTGCAACGACCGCATCCGGCAATCCGGTCGTCTCCGGTTCGTATGCCGGTTTCACTTGGGTTCTTGCCCTCGCGTTCCTTGCCGCGGGACTTTACTTCGTGTACCGCTCGTTCTACAACATGCGGATTCCGAAAAAAGACTAACCATCTCTTTGTAAAATTAAGACAGTATTATAAATCTGTCTGAAACGAAAATACCGGAGGATTATTTCGCCTCCGGTTTTTTGTATCAAAAGAAATCCTAAAGGAAAAATGGATCATCTCAAACTTGGAATTGTTGGAGCGGGACGGCTCGGTTCGTTTCATGCGTCGAAAGCGGCGGCTCGCAATGATGTTGAACTTATTGGCGTTTTTGACGTCAATCGTTCCGGTGCGGAAAAACTCGCCGAAAAGTATCGTTGCCGGGTTTTCGATTCATTGACGGCTCTTGCGGAAGAAATTCAGGCGGCGGTTGTCGCGGTTCCTTCCGTTTTACATTTCGAGACGGCAAGTTTTTTGCTAAAAAAGCAAATTTCGCTTCTTATTGAAAAGCCGATGACGACAACGGCTTCCGACGCGAAATTGTTGCTGGAACTTGCTGAAAAAAATAACTCGCAAATGACGGTAGGACATACGGAAGAATATAATCCGGCGTGGATCACGGCAAAATCGTTGATTCAATCGGGCGTTCCGTGTTTGATTGACGCGCGTCGCGCCAGCGGTTATACGTTTCGTTCCACCGATATCGGCGTTGTGCTGGACTTGATGATTCACGATTTGGAATTGATCTTGTCGGTCGTACCGTCTAAAATCCTCAAAATTGACGCTTTCGGATTTTCAACGATTGGAGGATTTGAAGATTTTGCTCAGGCGCGATTGACTTTTGAAAACGGAACGGTCGCTAATTTAACCGCGTCGCGTATTGAACATGACGCCGAGCGCGTGATGAAAATTTCCTCCGCTTATCAAACCAGGATTGTGAATTTTGCAACGCGAACAATCCGATCGATTCATGCGTCCGACGATGTGAAAGCGGGACGTTTTTTGCCGGATCACGTTTCGCCGGAAATGAGCGCCGAAATTCAGCCCGATTTTATGGCGGAAAATTTTCCTTTTTCCGAACTTACGTATGATTCCTGCGACGCTCTTGCCGAAGAAATGGCGGATTTTGCGAATGTTATTTTGCATCGTCAAAAGTCAAACGTTCCCGCCTCGCAAGCGGCTTACGCGCTGGAAGTTGCAGAAAAAATTCTGAAACTTATTTGAGGAACAAATTTTTTCGAAGTTCCCGTATCTCTTTTTTCAGAGACAACTAAATAGAACAGCCCGCAAGGAAAACAGACTTTTAGGCAATAATGACAGATGAATTGTAATTTTTTTGAAAAAAAATCGGTTTGGCACGGCGAGACGGAAATTCTCGCAAATTTTCCTACGGCGGAAAAAACGTATCGGCTTCGTTTCCGCGCGCCGGAACTTGTTTCGTTAATGCAGCCCGGTCAATTTGTCATGCTTCGGCTGTCCGATACGAATGATCCGTTGCTTGGTCGTCCGCTTGCCGCGTATCAGGCAGACGCGGACGCCGGAACGATTGATGTCGTGTATCTTGCGGTTGGAAAAATGACGGAGCGGCTGTCGCGGCTTTCCGCCGGAACGCCGTTGCAAGTTTGGGGACCGCTTGGCAACGGTTTTCGGCTTCCGCACGCCGACCATTTGATTATGATCGCGGGCGGAATCGGACAAACGCCGTTTTATACGCTTGCGGAAGAATCGCTCGGTTTACGAACTTTTTCTCGTAAAAACGTCGCGGCGAGAAAAGTGTCGCTTCTTTTGGGCGCAAAAAATAAAAACCGGCTTGCTTGTCTTGATGATTTTCGCCAACTTGGAGTGAACGTTCAGATTGCGACGGACGACGGTTCGGAAGGTGTGCGAGGAGTCGCGACCGGATTGATTGCGTCAACGATTCGCGAGTCCAATTTGCCGGAGGTTGTTCTTGCATGTTGCGGACCGCGTCCGATGCTTCTTGCGGCGTTTGACGTCGCGAAATCGCTTGGCAATATTCCGTGTTACGTTTCGCTGGAATCGCCGATGGCGTGCGGACTTGGCGTTTGTTTTAGTTGCGTTGTCAAGTACCGCGACGAAAACGGTGTTGCGGACGACGTGCGCACTTGCACGGAAGGTCCGGTTTTCGACGCCTATCGACTTGCGTGGTAATCGCTTTTTTCTTTGGACTTTTGCAATCCCGCGAACAGCCGCCGCCATCGACGCGACAAGCAAACGTTTTTTAAGCGAGTGAAAAGCTAAAAATGAAAAACTAAAAACTGGGCAAACGATTGTTTCAATCAGAACTGCGCATTCCGCTTGCGAAACTTTTAGCTTTTCTTTTTTAGCTCTCTCCCAATCCTTATTTCTACCTCATTTTCCTAACAAAACAACCTCAGTAGTAATGAATTTCACAAAAAAACAAACCTTATTTCTTTTTTCTCTCTGTCCCGTTTTCAAATAAGGTAATAAGGCATTTTTTGAGCGTGCGGCGTTGGGCTACTAAGGTTGTTTTGTCAGAAAAATAAGGTGGAAATAAGGTTTTGTGAAACTATTATAAAATTTTGATAGACAGATATTGTTGACTTTGTACAAGGTTACTTTAATTATTGTATAATTAAAGTTTCAATGGCGGAGTACTGCGTTTTGATTCACGGATGGATTTGTAAATCGTTTGATATTCTTCGATTCGTTTTTTATTTGCCGAATCTTCAAGCAGGTTGGTTGTTTCTTTGGGATCGTCTTTCAAATTGACAAGAAATTGCGGTTCCTCTTGCAAACCAAGCAGCAGTTTCCAATGATTTTTCAACACGGCGTGAGCAATGCCGTCAAAGCCTTTGTCTTGCGCCGCTTTGGCACGAGAATTTTTATAAGCTTTTTGAGGTTGAGGTCTGTTTTGAAACTGTTGCGGTACTCTTCCGACAAATGGAAATTCAATATCCGAACCCAGACTGGACTGAACCAGCAGACTTTCACGAATCGGTTTGTCTTCGCTTTGTTTTCCAAGCAACACAGGAAGAAAACTCACGCTGTCCAACGCCTGATCTTCACCCGGTTCGACGCCGGCAATTTCCGCAAATGTTGCGGCAAGATCGTGCGTACCAATCACTTGATTCGTCGTCGTTCCCGGTTTAATTTTTGAACCGGCTTCCGTGTCGTCGCCCCAATGCACAATAAACGGAACGCGCGTGCCGCCTTCCCAAATCGTGGACTTGTTACCACGCAATCCGCCGACCGCGTCGTGTCCGAATTTTTCCAGTTTGCCCGCAGGAATACCGCCGTTATCGCTGGTAACAATAATTATGGTATTCGCGTAAAGGTTTCTTTCCTTGAGAACCTTGACAAGTTGACCGGCGATGATCTCGGTTTCGAGAATCATATCGGTTTGAGGAGTGATCGTTTCGCCTTTGAGTTTCCGGTCGAAAAGAACGTCCGTCGGCGTATGCGGCGTATGCGCGCCGTCGGTGTTGAAGTGAATCAAAAACGGTTGACGTTTTCCTTTCGCTTTGTTTTTCGCAAGGACGTCGTCGATAAAGGCGGTTACTTTTTCCGTAAGCGTTCTTCCGACGTCGGCGCTATTCCAATCGGAATAACCGGGTCCATCGGCTGTAACAACCGAACCGCCTTTGAGCGCACCGGCTTTAAGCGTAACCACGTTTTTCGGATCGCCGACAAGAATATTATTTTCGTAATAGACGTAAGGGAACGTCATGTGACCGCGCGGAATAATATAAGAGTAATCGAACCCCCATTCTATTGGTCCTTCTTTTAATTTTGACGCAAAATCCGGCGTCTTGTCGTCAATCATTTTCTCGTACACTAATCCAAGATTCGCTTTACCGAACATTGCTGTCCGATAACCCGCTTGTTGCAAAAAATGCCCGAACGTTTTCTGATCGGGCAGGAATTGCGTATCGGTGTGCCAGTTCCAATCGCCGGCGGGATAACGTCCGCGCCAAGGGTAATTTCCCGTCAGCAAAGCGTACCGCGTCGGCGCGCACAAGGCAGCCGGCGTGTGAGCATTCGTGAAACGAATACCGGTTTTCGCCAATCGGTCGATTTCCGGCGTTTTGATTTTGCTTTCCGAATTGTAAATCGAGTAATCGCCCCAGCCGACGTCGTCGGTGTGAATCAGCAAAATGTTCGGGCGAGTTTCTGGTTTTTCTTGAGCATGAACATTGCCGGACACGTAAGAGAACACGGACAGCAACATCATCACAACAAACGTCAATTTTTTCATATCTTTCTCCTGAAAAATGGAAATACAAATTAAATAACGACAATTTTATAACTGTCGGACAATTGGTAGTTTTCGTAATATTCCAACGGAATTTTTAGTTCAAGATTTAGGAATCAAGGGACGCATGGGACAGTTTAGTTTTGTAATTTTCTGTAACCCGCCTTTTTAAAGTATTCTACTAAATCGTCACTAATATTTTCTGAATATAATCTCCTCTCTGCGGACTCTGTTGATAACAATAATCAAATGGCGTTTTTTCAAGGTGAGTTTTGTAATTTTTCACCAGCGTCTTTGGGGAGCGAGTTATTCCAGTTTCGTAAAATTTGGCTTAACTCCTCGACAAGTTCCGGTTGGGATTCGGCAAGATTGATTGATTCTGTAACATCTTTTTCCAAATCATAAAGTTGCTGTTTGGAACCGTCGAATTGCATCAGGAATTTCCACGCTCCTTTTCGCAACGCTAAATCAGGCAACGGATATTGATCTATTCCAGGTCGATCTGGAGGACGACGCCAAAAAATCGGCTTTTGACGTGATTGGTTGATTTTTCGCCCTAACAAAATTTCGGAAAAATCTTCGCCATCGAAAATAGTTTTTGTAACTTGCGGGTCTTTGCCTGTTCCGGTAATTTTCAGTAACGACGGAACCAAATCAATTGATTGAAATACTGCGGTCTGATTTTTTGTTCCTTTTTGTTCGGAAGCAATAAAACCGTCTCCCCAAACGATTAACGGAGAACGTACGCCGCCTTCGTAAAGCATTCCTTTTGAACCGCGCAACGGTTGGGACGAACCGGCGCCGATTTCGGGACCATTGTCGCTCAAGAAAATAATCAATGTATTTTTCCGTAACGAATGGCTTTCACGAATGTAATCCAACAACGGTGCGAGTTGCCGATCCAACTCTGTCAGCACGCCGTGATAACGAGTTTGTTTGCTTCCGTCTCCCCGCAATTCTTGCGACGGAAAAAACGGCGAATGAACATCGTCCGTCCAAAGATTAACATAAAACGGAGTATTTTTCCGTTCCGCTTTTTTGATAAACTCCAGCGTTTTATTGACATAAGAACTCGTAACGTTATTTCGGTTTACCCATTGAATTTCGCCGTGTCCTAACGTATCGGAACCAAGAGCATGTTTTCGCGGAGGAGTTCCGTCAAAAGTATTAAGCAGCGGCAAAATACGTGGTCCAAGTCCTTCAAAATTTGTTAGCGATTCGTCAAATCCGTACTCTGAAATCAAAGGCGCGTTATCAACATCGCGTTGTCCGCCGAGATGCCATTTTCCAAAATGACCTGTTGCGTAACCGTTTTGCTGAAGGAATCGCGCCAAAATCGGAGCCGAAAGATCAAGCCATTGTGCAACTCCGCGTTCTTCGTTACGTTTTCGGTTGTCGAGATACGACGTCATTCGCCAACGCTGCGGGTATTGACCGGTTGTAATTCCGCAACGAGACGGCGAACAAAGCGGTGAACTGACATAAAATTGCGTAAACGAAATTCCTTCTTGAGCAAGACGATCAACATTTATCGTCTCAACCGCTTTATTACCGAAACAAGAAAGATCGCTCCAACCCATATCGTCAATCAAAATAAGAACAATATTGGGCTTCTTATCTTCCGCTCCGTAAATGACAGAGTTTATCAGTAACAACGCAATGATTATTGTCATTAAAGGTTTCATATTTTTCTATTTTGTTTTAGGTTGAGGTTTAAAATTATATTGGTAATTGTCTATTTTAATTTTCATCATATTTCATCCCAAAATATAATGAACGAATAGTAACAACATTATTTTTCCCGGAAATGTCGGCGATGGGATTTTGTTCTTTGGTGAAATCAAATAACAATTTTACACCCGGCACCGTATCAGGAACAATATTATTCTGATTTCTTTTATTGTTATTGTTTTTTTTTTGCGGAGGAAACGGCAACGGAATAAAATCACGTTCAAGAATCATCCATTCCGTTAAATCTTGTTTGAGTTGCGTTTCCACTTCGTGATGAGCGGGATTTCCCGCAAGATTATTCAACTCATGCGGATCATTTTGTAAATCATAAAGTTCAAATAGGTTACGGTTATTTCCGGTAAAATACGGAACAAGCGGTTCCGGCACGTTGCCATTTTTCGCCGCTTCCTGAACTTCCGCCCAAAACGGTTGTCCGGCAAAATCAACCGGATAATAAGGAATTTGCCAAATCGCGTTATAAATTAACTTGTAACGCTGACCAACAATTGTCCGCCCCAAGTCGAATGCAGCGGAATGATTCGGCAAACCACTGCCGTGCGGTCCGCGTTCCGAAAAAATGTATTTTCGTACCGGAACGTCTTTTTCATTTCGTAAAATCGGAAGAAAACTTTGTCCCGTCCATTCTTTCGGCTGCGTTATTCCTGCAACATTTAATAACGTCGGACCAATATCTTCCGCTGAAATCAATTCGTTACTATTGGTTCCCGGCGTAATTTTTCCCGACCAACGGGCAATAAACGGAACATGAATTCCAAATTCATACAATGTTCCTTTACCGCGTAATGTTGCACCGCCGTTATCGCCGAGAAAAATAATTAACGTATTTTCTTTGAGTGAACGTTTTTCCAACTCCGCAAGAACGTTACCGAAATCACGGTCAAACCGATTAATTTCGTTATAATAACCGGCAAGATCTTTACGAAGTTCCGGCGTATCGGGAAACCATGACGGCAACACGAGTTTTTCAGGATCACGCGGATTCGGAATATTTTGATTGTCGTAAGGACGATGCGGATCACTGAAACAGAGTTGAAGATAAAACGGTTTTTCCTGCGGAACATTGTCGAGAAATTCAGCAAGTTGTGTGAGTGAATTTCCTGATTTCGCATAATCGAAACGGTCGGCAAAACGATGATATTCCAATTCTCCCTTTTCGTTACGAACCGGATCGCCTTTTCCGTTGTAACCTTCCTGATGATAAGTTCTTCCCGCAAGTCCTGTAAAATAACCGTTTTCACGAAGATATTCGGGAAACGTTTTGACATTCGCAGGAAAGGCAGCGGAAAAACGTGACATTCCGATTCCAACCGGTGAACGCGATGCAAAAATTCCCGCACGCGACGGAACACATTGCGGACAACTCACATACGCCCGCCGAAAAATCATCCCTTCTGATGCGAATTTGTCCAGATTTGGCGTTACCGCATTAGGATCGCCGTAAGCGCCAACAAACGGCGCACTGTGATCATCGGAAAGAACCACCAGAAAATTCGGACGTTGATCAGTTTGCGGCAAATCGTTGCTGGCGGTAAGAGCCAAAACAAACACAAACTGAAAAATGAGCGAAAAGCATAAAACTGTTTTTGACATGATAAAAATTTACCTCACAGATTTTAAGTTGAGACGTTCTATCGTAAAATCAAACGCACTTACTCCGCCGTGAACGTCAATTCAGCGGTTTTCGTGAATACTTGTTTTGAAACAAAAAATTTAACAATATCGAAACAAAGTAATAAAGTTTGTTTGTAATGATTCAGTGGAATTTTTGTTTTGACTTTATTAATTAGTTAATTAATCAATTCATTTCTAGCCGCGCTAGCGGCGACATGATAAATACCCGGCGGTTACGCTGCGCTTCACCGCTGGTTATCTGTGCGAAAAGGCGATGCGGGAAGACCGGCGTTGTTGTAGAGATTGACAACAGGATTATCGCCCCAACCGTAACGGACTGCAACTGGTTGATCAATCTCTTTGGCAGAAACTTCAATCGTCTGTCCGACAATTTTTGCGTCCGCCCAAACAAATTTTTTATCTTCTCCCGCAATAGCAAAACCTTTGAGTTGATCGCCTTTGGCAATAAGACCGTTATTCGGTTGTTCAAAAGTTAAGACAATTTTATTGCCGTCAATCTGAAACGATTGATAAACCGGTCCCGAAAAAACAACTTCTTTCTTGTCGTAATCTTTTGCCAACGCCCAAAGAGCAAGCCGTTTTCCAACTTCCTGTTTATTTTTCGGATGAATATCGTCTGCTTCGCCAATATCAATAGCAACCGCCTGACCGGTGTTCGGCACCGAAAGCGTTAAGTTTTGTGCTTCACGGAGTTCCGCCCACGCACTCTCAGACGGTTGTTCCGAAATTTTACGAAAATTGGCAAGCTGAACATAATAGAACGAAAAATCTCCTTGTTGCCAAACGTTGCGCCATGATTGAATCAGTAACGGAAAAATCCTCCGGTATTGATAAGCACGGGTCGCATTCGCCTCACCTTGATACCAAATAACACCGCGAATACCGAAACGCTCAAGCGGATGAATCATTCCGTTATACAAAAGAGAGGAGAGATGCTGTTGTTTGATACCGGCGGGTCGTTGACGATTATTTTGCGCCGTATTAGCCGTATTATTGGAACGTTTTGCAGAATTTTCAGTTTGTTGTTCAAAATTTTTATGCCGCAAAGCAAACGTTTGAGCGTCAACATCCGACTCAATCACATGTTGTGGAATCCACGCCTCACAGCTTGAACCGCCCCAAGCCGACTGAATCAACCCAATCGGAACACCATTCAATTCTTTGTGTAAATTTCTAGCGAAAAAATAACCGGCTGCGGTAAATGTTGGAATTGTTTGCGAAGAACAGATTTCCCATTTTCCTACAAAATCGTCTTGCGGTTCTTTTGTTGCATGTTGAGATACTTTCAACAAACGAATATTAGGATAATCAGCGGTAGCGATTTCTTTTTCTGCGTTGTTTCCTCGCGCAACGGTAAAAACCATGTTCGACTGTCCTGAACAAATCCAAACTTCACCAACGAGAATATTTTTCAATTGAATCTCGTTTTTTCCTTTTACGGTCAAAACTAAAACATCGCCGGTTTTTAACGGATCGAGTTTGACCAACCATTTTCCGTTGGTGTTTGCTGTTGTTTTTTTGATTTGTCCCGCAATAGAAACAGTAATTTCTTCATTGGGATCGGCTTTGCCCCAAACCGGATTGGACAAACCACGCTGGAAAACCATATTGTCCCCGAAAACGGCAGGAAGTGAAACATCCGCCCGAATTTCTGTTATCGGACAAAATACAGCAACAACAATAAAAAACGTAATCGTTTGTAAAAATTTTTTCAACATAAAATCATTCTCCTAATAGCAACATTTTTCAAAGGGTAAACAAAATATGGTTAATATTTCAGCCGAATTGGCAAAAAACGTATTGTAATTATTTCAACAAACGTAATATATCAGTGGAATTTTTGTTGTAATTGAGTTGAGTAATGCCATTTTCTAGTCCCGCAGGGACGACACACCGTGTAGGGACGCACGGCAGTGCGTCCCTACTTTACGTGTTGTTCCTACTATCCGGCGGTTCCGCTGCGCTACACCGCCGGTTATTCATAATGTCGCCGCTAGCGCGGCTAGAAATGAATTGATGAATTGATTGATTAAAAAGTCAAAACAAATATTCCACTGAAATATTACCAACAAACCTTATTTTCAACCTGATTTTTCTTACTAAACAACCTCAGTAGCCAAAAATCATAAAAAATCCAACCTTATTATACTTTTTGTAGTCATAAAAATTATTTTTGTATTTTTGTCCCGCTAGGGACAATATGTTGGTAGAAAATGATGTTGCCCCAATCACTCGTCCCGTAGGGACGAAATGTTGGTGAAATCAGAATAAATTTTACCAATATTGCGTCCCTACGGGACGCGAATAATTTTGTTATATCGTTTTCTACCAACATGTCGTCCCTAGCGGGACTTTTCACGGTGTGATTGTCGTTACCGTAATAAAGCCTACGGTTAATAAACGCAACATCAATTACGGCAAATCAATTGTTCGTTTTAATTCTTTGGATAATTCCTCAATAATAGCGGTATTTTCCGGATTGTTGACGATATTAACATTTTCACGCGGATCAATTTTGTGATCGTACAACATTCGTGAAACAAGTTCACCGCCGCCTTTTTTTGCACGAAATTCGCTGTAGCGGAAACGTCCGTCAACAATCGTATCGCCTGCGCCGTAACGTCCCGCCGCATAAAGTTTTTTCGGAACATTTTTTCCTTCAATCAGCGGAATAAGACTTTTGCCTTGCAACTGATTTTTCTGCGGCTCCGGTAAT
>JAISZO010000268.1 GCA_031269105.1 Planctomycetaceae bacterium
GGCGTTTTTCTTGGCGTGTTTTGAGATCGCAATAATGAACCGTCTTTTGGACGCACTCGTAGGAAACCGGAACTCGCAATGCCTCCGAAGCATAGAGCGGTTGACTGTAGTAAAACGCCGTCAAAAGGTTGATACCCTTCTCGTTACGTCCATGACTGTGATCCCAGCGCCGGCAGATTATTTCGTTTTCGTCCATGTAGGGTTTAGAGATGATCGTGTCGTCAAAAATCAAACACGCCTCATCCGTTTCATAAGACCGAACCAAGGGCTTGACTTCATGCCATAAATCTTTCGACGTAAATTCATTACCGGAGAGCAGGCGGGTGATCTGGTCATGTGATAAATAACCGTCAAGCAAACGGGATAAACCGGTCGCCGTTGTATGACCAGCACTGCTCAATAAATAATCCGTGTACAAATCCAATCGCTCATCCATGATAAAAAATTGTACTCCTGTCTTGGGGTTCTTAAATTTCGGGAAAACATACTAACGAGAATGCGGAGTTTACCAGATTAGGAACAATTCGGCAATAAAAATCTTAACGAGGACAAACCAATACCTTCCTAATGGAAAAAAACTACTGCGTAACATGAGTTCGTAGAATAATTTCGTCAACAGGGACAAGTCGGCGAGTACGCTGGCGCAACGTTTCGCCGAAACGTCGCACCAATTGGTTTTCCATTTGTGTTGTACGCGGTTGGTTTGTTAATTTCCATACGCCAACAGGGGTAAGTTGGCAGCCTGACGCATCGGTAACGGCGGATGTTCTCCGTTTCCAATTTGCTTGGTCGGGTGGAATCAATATTGATCGTTGTTACGCAAAAAAATGCGGACAGACGTACCAATGTCGAATGTTTCGGCAACACCTTTTTTTGTAACCATAATCGTGTAGGGTGGATGGTTTTCGTTGCCGAACACCGCGTCAACGTAAGAATAAACTTTGCCGCCGATTTGGATCGGGTTTCCTTCAATCGTTTTGCTCTCTTTTGCGTCTTCCACGCCTATTTTTGTAATCGTTACGCCGTATTCGCCCACCGGAACGCCGTTAAAACCGTAAGTACACAGCACTGCCGTCCCGGAAACATCGGTTGTTGCCGAACTGACGCCATATTTCGACGGCGTCTTGGCAAGCAACGTTACCGTTGCATCTTCAAGCGGTTTGCCGCCCTGTATTACCGTAATTTTACAGGAATACAACTTCGGCAAATCCGCAGGACGCGTTGAATCGCCGCAGCCGCAAAAAAGAAAGGCACAACTCACAAAGCACAATAAATAACGGTTCATTTTAGTTAAGAGTTAGTTAAAGGTTAAAGTGAAAAACTTTGGTTGCGAAAAACTCGCTTGTGCAACGATTCATTATTACGGCGTTTTTGATTCGCCGCCGTTGATGGAACCGAGTGCTCCCCAAACACCGAATCGGCTCGAACCGGGATAATCAGGATCTCCGCCGCCGGTCGTACCGTTCAAACCATTGGTATCAATACTGTCGTTGACAAAGTGGACGGAACCGTCGGCATATCCGCAATTCACGCCACCGGTATGCCAACTTTGAGGCGGATAAACACCCCAACGGTCTTCAGCATTACCTTGTGCACATGCCGGACCATTGGGCGGCATGATCGTGTTAAACGAGTTATAGGTCTGCAAGCGGTCAAATTGTCGCCCGCCGCGGAAAATATCGTTTGAACCGCTTCTTAATAAAGAGCGGTTACCGGTACCGGTATCAAAGGCGTTGTTGATACACCACGTGACATTGGGGCGGCAATTTGCCGGATGCCCCGTTTCAGGGTCAACCGTTCCATTGGAGATTTGCAGCGAGGCATTGTTATAAACGCCGCCTTTGACAACTTTTTCACCGATTGTTTGTGCAGTTGCGCCTTCACTCACAAAGAGAGTATTACTCGTTCCGTCGATGATACTTTCCATTCCCTTTGGCATGATGAGTCGGGCGGCAAGCGTACCGTCATCCCGTTGCGTTGTGGTTACTGTTGCAGAACCTGTCCAGGTGAACAAACCGCGGGCATTTCCCTGCATACGGACGGAATCACCGAGACAAATTTGCAGGTTTGTCCGTGCCGACGAAGTTGATGGCGTAGTGCGTCCGGGCATTTTGCTGTAGCTATCGGACGGGCAAAGAAACGTGTTGATAACCGTGTTTGCCGGATTGGTGTTCCATGGGGCAAGACTTCCAGAAGCAAATTGCTCATACATCGGGTTCTGTTCCAGATAGGGAAGAAGTTGAGCGTGAACATTGAACCGCCAGCCGCCGCCGCTATCCCAGTAGTTGCCGATTTTTGCCACGCCGGACGGAAATACTTGTCGGGTATCGTGGTGATTATGCGCCGCCAGTGTGAACTGTTTCATATGGTTCGCGCATTGCATTCTTCGTGCCGCTTCGCGAGCGGCTTGAACAGCCGGCAACAGAAGTGCGATTAACACGCCGATAATCGCAATCACGACTAACAATTCGACCAGCGTAAACGCTCGGCGAATCAAAGAAAATTTTCCTAAACGGGCAAAAATGCTCAAACAGGCAGAAGCGCTCGCAATGATACGGGCAAAAATACTCGTAACGCGGGCAATAAAGAGCGTTACAACACGTAAAACACGGCTTATTAGCCATGTTACGCACCCCCCCCCCCCGATACAGACTGCCGAAGTCCAAGAAAATCAAACGCCTTGTTCAACTTTTTCATAGTCGAAACTCCTTCTACATTTTTTAGTTTTTTGAAATTGAATTGGCAAAATCACATTGACTTTGTCAATTCAATAAATCGTATTAACCCTCATTATGCACGAACTCATCCGCGACGTCAATACGAATTGTCGGAAAATTGAAATTTTTTTGAAAATATTTCACAAGTCAAAAAGTGAGGATTGATATGGGAAAAATAATTATTTTATTTACAATATTTCAGCGGAAAATGAAGTATTACAATCGGTTCAGTAGAAATAACGTTTTCATTGGAATGTTTTATCGCAAAAAATTGATAATCCGATAAAAGCGGAGGATTCAAATAATCACCCCGATAATTTTTTGATTCCAATTCATTCATCTTTCATTAACCCGGCGGCCATGCCATACTTCGTCCGCCGATCACATGATAATGCAAATGCGGTACGGTTTGACACGCGTCCGCGCCGCAGTTCGTCACCACGCGATAACCGCTTTCGGCAATTCCCTCGTCTTTTGCCAACTTGCGAATGACCGAAAAAATACGACCAATCAACGCCGCGTCCGCTTCGTCAATCTCGTTCACCGACGCGATTTCCTTTTTGGGAATCACCAAAAAATGCACCGGCGCTTGCGGCATGACGTCGCGAAACGCAAGACAGAAATCGTCTTCGTATAAAATCGACGCGGGAATTTCTTTATCGATAATTTTCTTAAAAATCGTCTTTTCCGACATGTTTTTCCTTTTTGAAATTTTTTATTTTCGCGGTTAAAATAAATTGTTAGAATTTCTTTTACGTTTTATTTCACGTTAATTTTCGCTTTTAAACACGCTTCAAACACGGCGGGATCAATATTTTTGTCGAGCTTTTTCGCTTTGCCGATGAGCGAACCAATCGCTTTGACTTTTCCTTGAAGGATTTCAGCAATAACATTCGGATTTTCGGCGATGATTTGCTCGGCAATTTTGTCGAGTTTTTCTTGCGGAATTGACGCGATACCAAGTTTTTGAATTAACACGTCAATACTCTCTTTCGACTTGAGCATTTCCGCAAAGACCGCTTTCGCCTGATTTCGCGGCGCTTTCCCGGCGTTGATTGCCGCAATTAATTCCGCCAAAACGTCGGCGGAAACCGGAAATTCCTCAATCGGAATGTTCTGTTGATTCAAAATTCGCATCACTTCCTGCGTTAGCCAATTTGCCGACTGTTTCGCGTCGCCCGACTTGTCGGCAAGCGTGAAAAAGTATTCCGCCGTTTCGATTCCGGCATTGACAATCACGTCGGAATCGTATGCCGACAATTGATATTGCTCCGCAAGACGTTTACGAACGACGGACGGTTTGCGATGTTCGATACTTCTTTGTATTTCGGCAATTTCCTCGTCCGTAATCGTCGCCGGCAGTAAATCCGGTTCGGGAAAATAGCGGTAATCGCTTGATTCTTCTTTCGACCGCATTTGCCGCGTGATTTGTTTCGCCTCGTCCCAAAGCCATGTTTGTTTGGCAAAATCGCCGCCGTATTCGTCGTCGAGAAAACATTGACATTGCCGGTTCGCTTCATACGCTAACGCCGCCCGCACCGCGCGGAAACTGTTCAGGTTTTTGATTTCGATGATCGGCGTTTTCAACGTCTCTTTCAACTTGTTTTCAGGAGACGGCGCGATGTGCAGGTTGATGTTCGCATCGCACCGCAAACTTCCTTCCTGCATATTGCAATCGGAAACGCCAATATACATAAGCAACAATTTCAATTCGGTCAGATACGCATACGCTTCGTCCGGCGAACGCATATCCGGTTTCGACACGATTTCCAAAAGCGGCATTCCGGCGCGGTTCAAATCAATTCGCGTGGACTGCATGCTACTTTTTTTGTCGGCTTCTTCATCATGCATACTTTTGCCCGCGTCTTCTTCGAGATGAACGCGAAACAGCCCGATTTCCCGTTGTTTTTCCGCGTCCGCCGGATCGGTTATCGTCAGACGTCCGCCGACTCCGACCGGATAATCAAACTGACTTGTCTGAAAACCTTTCGGCAAATCAGGATAGTAATAATTCTTGCGATCCCATTTTGTATTCCGCGAAATTTCGCACTGGAGCGCACACGCCGCTTTAACCGCAAGATAATAGGCGTCGCGATTGATAACCGGCAACGCGCCCGGCAGTCCGAGACAAACCGGACAAATCTGCGTGTTCGGCGATTCTCCAAACGTCGTACCGCAGCCGCAAAAGAGTTTTGATTTCGTCAAAAGCTGAACATGCGTTTCAAGCCCAATAATAATCGTGTAAGGAAACATAGAAATTCAAAATAAAAAACGAAACGAAAAAAGGGATGAGAAGCGCCCATTATTGAATTTGCGACGCTATCGGAACAAACGCAAACCATGTTTTTTTGCCGAAACCGTTTTCAGTTCGCGAATTGTAATATTTTTGAACCAAACTTCGTTACCGTGATCCTGTAAAAGAATTTTTCCTTCGGCAATTTTTCCAAAATCCTGATGTTCTTTGAATTTGCTGGCATTGAATTCGGCGTTCCACTGGGACGAACCAACGACAACATCGACAAGCAATTTTCCGTTAAGCCAATGCTGAATCCGAGCGCCATTAACAATAATTTTGCTTTGGTTGTACTCGCCGACCGGTCGAACATTATTTTCGGCGGGAGAAGCAATAATGTCGTACAAAGAACCGGTGCGATGAGAAGGAGTTTTTCCGTCGCCGTTTTGCGCGTCGTCAAGAACTTGAAATTCACAACCAATCCAATCGTTTCCATGTTTTGCAAATTTATATTTAAGACCGCTATTGCCTTTGGGAGAGATTTTCCATTCAAATTCCAAAATAAAATTTCCGTACTCTTTTTCTGTTACAATATCGCCGCCGCCCGATTTACGATGTAATGTTCCATCTACAACGTCCCACGCTTTAATATTTTTTCCGCCTCCGACCGTTGTCCAACCGTCCAAATTTTTGCCGTTGAATAATGCAACTCTCGGAGTTGCAACGGTTTGCGTTTGTTCGACAAACGCGCGAGGCAAAATTGGACGCGAGAAAATTCTCTTTGTCCGCAAAACCGAAACATGATTTCCTGCCCAAAGATTTGATTCCATGCAGAAAAACAACGCCAATCCAAGCAAAACGCAAGAGGTCATACGCATAGCGAAACTCCCAATGTTGAATGAGATTTTGTGTGATACAACAGTCAAATTTGATACAAAACGACGCAAGTATCTATTCTACTCAGTTTAAGGAAAAAATCAATTCAAGAAATCTCAAAAATTTTTTTATACAAAATAAATTTTGATTCGTCAATCAGTTGATCAATTTTGTAATCGGTTGTTCGACAATTCCCGTCGCTCCAGCGTCGCGGAGTTGCGGAATCAATAACCGAACCATTTTTTCGGGAATAATCGTTACTACATCGACCCAATTTTCATCGGAAAGCGCTGAAATTGTCGGTTTTTGAAGCGCCGGAAGTACCGCAAGAATATTTTGCAAACGCTCTTTCGGCACGTTCATCATAAGCGAAACCATTCCTTCGGCAGCCATCGTCGCCTCAAGCATCAACACAATATCGGCAATTTTTTTCTTTTTCCATTCGTCGGCATACGCGGTTTTATTGGCGATAAAACGCGTTGTGCTTTGCAAAATTTCATCGACAATCCGTAAATTGTTTGCTTTAAGCGAACTGCCGGTTTCGGTCACTTCGACAATTGCGTCGGCGAGTTTCGGCGGTTTCGCTTCGGTTGCTCCCCAACTAAATTCCACATTTGCCGACACGCCGCGTTTTTCAAAATAACGCCGCGTCAATCCGACCGCTTCCGTCGCAATTCGCTTTCCTTCAAGGTCTTGCACCGTTTGAACCGGCGAATCATTCGGTACGCAAAGTACCCATCGCACCGGACGGCGGCTCGCTTTGGAAAATATCAATTCGGTCACCTCGATCACGTCCGCGCCGGTTTCTTCGACCCAATCGCGACCGGTCAAACCGGCGTCTAACGCGCCTTGTTCGACATAACGCGCCATTTCCTGCGCGCGAATCAACATACATTCAATTTCGTCGTCGTCAATTGACGGAAAATAATTACGCGATTGAACCGTGATATTGTAACCGCTTCGCCGGAACAATTCTATCGTCGCTTCCTGTAAACTTCCCGCAGGTATTCCAAGTTTCAGTATTTTTGATTGTTGTGACATATCTTTTCATCAATTTGTGAATTTATTTCAAAAAAATTTGCGTTTCAATGTTTCTTTATTACGCAACCGTCGCCGTTTGCACCATTTCTAAAAAATTGCGAAGCAAACGCTTTCCAATGATTGTCATAATGCTTTCCGGGTGAAATTGAATCCCTTCGAGCGGAAAATCCCGATGCCGCACGCCCATAATTTCACTATCGTCTTCCGATTCGGCGGTAATCAAAAGTTGTTCGGGAAATGTTTCGCGTTTTGCAACGAGCGAATGATAACGCATTGCCTCAAAGGGTCCGTTAATTCCGCGAAAAATACCTTGACCGTCGCTGATGATGCGAGACGTTTTTCCGTGCATAATTTTATTTGCCCGAATAATATCGCCGCCAAACGCCTGCACAATCGCCTGATGTCCGAGACAAACGCCGAGAATCGGGATTTTTTCCGCAAACGTTTTAATAACGTCAAGCGAAACTCCGGCTTCGTCAGGATTACCGGGTCCCGGCGAAATGACGACGCCGTCCGGCGCGAGCGATTGGATTGCGGAAATATCGATCTGGTCGTTGCGATGCACTTGAACTTCAGCGCCGAGCATCCGAAGATACTGCACAAGATTATAAGTAAACGAATCATAATTATCGATCATCAAAATCATTTCAAATCCCCCAGTCCTGAAAATATTATTTTTTTATTATATCCTTATTCAGGAATATTGCCAATATTCCCCCCCTATGTTTTCCATTATCCGGCAGAGGGGAATTTTGCCCAACTTTAAAAAACTTCGTGATTTCTTCGCGGCTTCGTGGCGAACGTATTGAAAACCAACCCTAGTACCTGAAATCTGATACCTGATACCTGGCGTCTGACTAAACGCTCGCCCCGTAAAAACGAGGGAATAAACGGCTTTTCACGGCGACGTCGCGTCCCGAACGGCAAAATTCCCCGCTCCGAAAATCAAAAATAATGTTGCAGGCGGGAATTTTTTACTTTAAAGCTCCGGCATCCTAGCAAAAAGGGAGGACGTCCTAGCAAAAAGCCAGGAATTCCTGCCAAAAAGGTAGGGTATCCTAGCAAAAAGCCAGGAATTCCTGCCAAAAAGGTAGGGTATCCTAGCAAAAAGCCAGGAATTCCTGCCAAAAAGGTAGGGCGTCCTAGTAAAAAGCTAGGAATTCCTGCCAAAAAGGTAGGACGTCCTAGCAAAAAGCTAAAAATCCCTGCCAAAAAGGTAGGACGTCCTAGCAAAAAGCTAGAAAACTCCCTCTCGAATCGCCAAAATGGCAGATAGGAACGGAGCGAACGCATTCGTTCCGCAGGAAAAAGATGATCCATGACAATATTCTTTAGAGTATTCCTAAAAACTTATTTTTTAGACAAGATTGAGAAGATTTTTTATTCCAATCTCTCCTGTCAATCTTGTTGATCTTGTCGAAAAAATATTCCAATCGCGTCAAAGCGGAAGATTTACGCACCCTCGTCACGGATAACTTCCATTTCTTCCAAAAAACGATTTTCAAAAGGGCTAGGGGATACTTTTTCCCTCTACGAAAGATCGCCTATTTTGCGTGAATGACGTCCGGTTGAAATCGTTTGTAATATTTCCACGCGACAAAAAGCGGTTCTAATTCCGGCAGACCGCGTTCAAATTCCTCGACAAAATGACGCGTGCCTTCTTTCGGTGAAATGAAAATTGTTCCCGCCGCAAGGTGGATTCCGCGAATGTCGGGACGCCACGAAATTCCGACCTCCGACCACGCGCCCCATTCAAAACAGACAAATCGGCGTTGCGGAAATTTCCCTCGATAATACGAAAGCAATTTCACAAGATAATCATTGGAAGCCGTGTAACCGGTTTGACCGTTGCCGCCGAATCGTCCGCTGACCGAACCAAATCCGGCGTAAAATTCTAACGGATGTTCCGAAAGCAATTCCAATAACGCCGTAGCGCCAAGTATTTTCGTGTCGAATCCCGCCTGATATTCTTGTCTCTTGGCTTTGTCGATAGCAACGTCCGCAGTATTCAACATAGCGCCGTTGATAACGCCGGCGATCTTTTCTCCCCGCGTTTCCAACAACGCAATCAAATTGGCAACGTCCCGCCATTTCCGCATATCGCACGCCCGATATTCCGCGGCGCAGCCAAGTTCCTGAAAACGTTTGAAATTGCGGGACATTTCCTGATCGCGGGTGAATTGCGACCAGACTTTGGAAAAATTCCGTTTGGTTTTAACGCATTCGCTTACCGTCGCCCGCTTTTTCGCCGCGACTTCGGGAGAATTGACGTCTAAAAGTTCCGGCGGCAAAATCTGAAACGGCGAAGAACCGACCAATATCACTTTTTTCGGACGATACTTTTGCGCAAGTCCGAAAGCGCATTCGCCCGTGATTCCGCGCAAACCGCCGACAAGAATCCACGTTCCGCCGACGGAAATTTCTCTCAATGCCGATTCAGAATTTTCCGCAGAATTTTGTCGCGGCGTTTTCGTAACCGGAACGGAACGCGTCGCCAAACGTTCTCCATTCACGTAACCGATTTCCAAGTTGTACGGATTCCAGCCCCATGAAGTCGGCGGCTGATTGAAAATCGTTTCCGCGTCTTCAAAATTCCTTTCAGAAACCGCCTGAAAATCCGCCGCCATCTCCGCAAGCAGATGTTCCGCAATTTCGTCGTGCAAAACGTTTTCCGCGTGATCGACAATCCGCAACGGAACGTAAACTTTATCGCGCACCCGCAACTCGTCGTTCAGCGCCTTGAACAAACCGGCAATCGCTCCGCCGTCGGGAACGGCGACGTCGCCCGTTAAACCATACGTTCCGCCAAACCGCGCCGCGTGCAAAAACGTTAATCGACCAACGCTCTTGTTGTCGCGGGCGATCAAAATGATTTCGCGGCAAACCTCAATCGGAAATAAAACCGCGTCCCGCAATCGTTTTTGATACGAAACTTCCGTTCGCGCATCGGTATCTTCGTCGTAGGAAGTCAGGCAAACAACGTGACCAATCGGTTTCTGTCGCCAGTAAGAACGCAACGTTTCCGAAAGCGTTTCCAGATTTGTCTTTTCGGCGGAAATCGCGATTGCGTCGATTCCCATCGCGGAAAGACGCGATTGCATTGTTTTCGCAAGTTCGTTTTCGCCAATCAGAAGAACGTATCCTTGCGGCTGAAACGTATTGACGTTGATCGTCAACGGCGATTGCGTCATCCGAAGAACAAAACGCGACGCAACGTCTTCCGGTTGAACAACGGGCGGTTTTCCGTTTTCCGATCTATTCAAACGGCAAAAATCGTCCGCGCTAATAAGCCAATCGCAATTTCGAGCCGACTCTTTTTTCAAGCCGCTGAACTTGGAAATTTCGCGGGTTGATTTTGCACAATCTTGGCAGGCGGGGGGGGGGGTGCCGGTTGTAACGCCTGCGAAACGGTGATTTTTTCCGAAACGGCGGGCGCTTAATTGTTGTAAAAATCGGCGAGAATCGTTGTTTTCAATATTTTTGCCGACAATATTTTCCTTGCAAGCGAAAAATTGAACGTCGTTTTTGTCGGCGAGAATTTTTTTCGCAAAATTGATCAACACTTTTTTCGGGCCGACTTCAATAAACTCGCGGCAACCAGTTTGATACGCTTTGAGAATCATTCCCATAAAATCGACCGGCTTGATCGTTTGTTTGACAAGATTTTCCCGAATCGCGTCCGGGTCGGAAGTAAACCGCGTTGTCGCTCCGCTCAAAAATAAACGGCGGGAATCCGGCGGCTGCAATTCGCATTCCGAAAGCGCGTTTTCAAGTAACGGACAAACGTTTTTCATAAGCGGAGAATGAAGCGCCGCCGAAACCGGCAAAAAAATTGCAATCGTCGAAACGGGAAGCGTTCCGTCTTTGCAGTTTTGTTCTATTCGATTTTTCAATTTTTTCAAATCGTCTTTTTTTCCGGCGATAATCGTTTGATCCGGCGCGTTGCGGTGCGAGACAAACAATTCGCCGTTAATTTCGTCGAACAATCGGCGCAACGCGGTTTCGCCGGCGTTTGTCAAAATCGCGCCGGTTGCCGCCGAATCGTTTATTTGGGCGAGAACTTCGTATCGTTTTGCGGTCGCTTTTGCCGCCGTTTCAAACGACCACGCTCCCGACGCGACGAGAGCGGAATATTCGCCGTAACTATATCCGAAAACCAAGTCCGGTACGATTCCCCATTCTTCAAGTTGCGACGTCGTTAAGATCGCCGCCGCCAACAAAGCAATTTGCGTCCGCAGTCCGTTTTTGCCGGACGACAAATTGTTTGCGGAATCCGTCAAACGATTTTCAGAATCCGTTTCGATAAGAGTCGGCAATTGCAATCGCTGAAGAATTGCGTCTATTTGCGCGATTTTTTCGGCAATCGACGGATTTTTCGCCGCGAGTTGCGAAAACATTTCCTCTTGAGGAAAACCTTGTCCATGGAAAAGAAACGCGATTTTTCGCGCGGGCGAGATTCTGTTTAGCGCTGATTTTATCATGTTGGCTCAATCATTTTCATCGCATTAAGTCGCGAGCTGTCTCAATAATAAAATATTACAAAAGTCATAGTCAAAGTAAAAAAACTATATAAAATAATATCTTAATTAAAAAAAATACATAGTCAAGATAATTCAGTAAGAATAATAAAATAAAATCGTGAAGTAATCGCACGCAAAATTTATTTTACAATTGATTTTTAACTTGTGTATTGCGTTGTCTAAATATTAGAATATATTTTTCGAATTTATTCTCGCATTAGTTAGAATCTTTATTGACAGCGAATACCCCACTTCGAATAAACCGACAAGGAATCCCCATTCCGAGAACCAACCCGTGTGTCGGGATTTTTCCAAAGATTTGCACGCGTATCAAGCCGCCAAACAACGGTGTGCCGGGTATCCGTGGATGATTACGCTGGACGTTCAACGAAAAGACCAGGTGGGGTTTCATCTGAAACGTTTGAAAATTTTCATGATTTCCATCCGGGAACAGCAAACACATAAACTTGTTGCTGATTTCCCGAACATTCCGTTGGAATTGAAATCGGAATGTAATCATGTACTGGATCAGGCGATTCGTATGTGCTGTAATGCCGGCCGGAAGGTTCCATTTGGGACAGGATTTATCTCTGGGAGGACGAAAGGAAAAGAATTCTTCACCATGAACGGCGTACTGTTTGATGAATTTGACAATTCCTACATGACAGCTGAGACCATGAAACAACTGTTGGAAAATTTGCTTGAAAGACGTACGCAAGCTGTTAGAACGATTGGCAGAGAAAAAATCATAACAAGAACTGGGGGTTCTAATAGCCACCTCTCGAAATAAGTTTTTTCAGTCGTTTTTGATGATCTTCGGGAAGATTTTTGTTTTTTTGTCAAAAAATTCCAAAACGGGGGTGTTATAACGTCATTTCATGTTCTCCATTTTCGCTGATCGCCGCAACTTCAAGCGGCGATTCGCGGTCGGCGCGCATTATCCTTGGGATGGCCGCTTTTTTTGACGCGTCAGCGTGATCAGGCGGCTCATGTTGTAGCACAAGTTTCGCATC
>JAISZO010000309.1 GCA_031269105.1 Planctomycetaceae bacterium
ACGGAAGAATTCAAAACACTTTATAAAAAACGATGGAGTGTGGAGGAATATCACCAATCGCTTAAACAAAATGCTTCCTTGGCAAAATCGCCGGCAAGAACGGTGACCACACAAAGTAATCATTTATTTGCTTCGCTGGTCGCGTATGTTAAATTGGAGAAGCTAAAGTTCGTTCACAAACTCAATCATTTTGCCCTCAAAGCGAAAATTTACTGGGCCGCTTCAAAAGCAGCATGGAACGAACTGGGGAAAATGAAACTTACCGATAGTGCGTAACATGAGTTTATAATATTTCAGCGGAATTTTTATACAGGTCTTTTGTGATTTTCCTAAACCCCGCTAGTGCATAACTGGCGGTGGAGCGCAGCGCAACCGACGGAGGTTTTCACAGCACGAGCGACAATTAAGGAATTATTCAGAATTAAACTTGACAAATTATCGTATTATGATACTCTTTGGCGATAATAAAAACTGACCGAGCGGCGTTGTAGATACGTATAGAAAAGATGTTACCGATGTTGAATGAATTTCAATGTCGCCGTTACTTGGCGACGGAAGCGTCAGCCCTTGTTATACCCAAAAGTATCTCCGCATCTTTTATAAAGTTTGGCAGTCATTTTTTGAGGAGATAACGTAATAAAAAGGAAACGTCGCCGACTCTCTTCGACGCATTCAACGTTTGGAAAAATCATAAATTTACAGATTACCAACTTTCCAACTAAAAATACTTTCCGCGAATATGAAAATCAATATAACGCACGGAGTTTACCGCACGTTGCGACTGGCAGAGTCGTTTCGGCGGAAAACGTATGAATCGTCGGCGGAACGTTTCGACGTTTTTTCGTCGGGCGTTTTGCTCGCAATGCTTGAAGAGGAAGAATACCGCGCCGCGCATTGGCTTGCGGAATATGGAATCGCCCGCGAACTCGTCGTTGACGCGACGCCGTTTGAAAAAATCGCGGCGCGAGAAAAATTTTTCGCGAGAAACGGCGATGAAACGGCAATTTTTTTGCGAAATGACGTAAAAATCGAGCCGTGTCTTCGTTTTTATCTCGACGCCGACGCGGTAACGGTCGGACGATTAGAACCGGCGCTGACGACGGCGTTTCTTAACGCCGTGCGGCGGCTGCACGAAATTTTGCCGCGCGTTTTGTTTTCAACCGAACATCTCTTGTTGGCGCTTGCTTTCGAAGAAGGAGAAACTGGCAGTTTTTTACGAAATCATCATTTAACGCCGGAGCGATTGCTTGAAAAAATCGCGCAAGAGGAAGAAACGGAAACGTTTTCCGACGAATTGATTCCATTGGAAGACAAGACGTCGAAAAATCGCGAGGAATTTTATTCTTCTCAAAAAATTCCATTTACGGCGGAAAGTTCAACGCTTTCTCCGTTTGTTGTTCGCGCGGAGCGGAATGAACGGCAAACGGTTTATCGGATTCTCGACGCGTCGGCAAACCGCGCGATGGAAGCGATTCGCGTGTTGGAAGATTACGTGCGATTCGGCTTGGACGACGAGGATTTAACGGCGGCGCTCAAGCAAATGCGTCACGAATTGGCGGAGGCGTTGCGGGAAATTCCGCAGCAAACGCGGCTGATTTTCCGCAGTATCGCAACCGACGTCGGCGCTGAAATTGAAGGAAAAAACGAGTACCGCCGCGAGTCGCTCGACGAAGCTCTTCAAGCCAATATGTCGCGTTTGCAGGAGTCGTTGCGAAGCGTTGAGGAATACGGGAAAATCGCTGTTCCAAACATTGCAAGAACTGTCGAGCGTCTGCGTTACCGCGCTTACGCATTGCATCAAACGTTGTTTGCCGTCGTCAATTCCGCAGCGCCGCAAGACTCGCGGGATTTATCGGAACGGCAAAAACGAATTGCCGCAGCAAAATTGTACGTGCTATTAGACGCGAGGGAGTCGGAAGAAAAATTTGCGGAATTGGCGGCGGCTGTCATCGACGGCGGCGCGGACGCGATTCAATTGCGCGATAAACAGATTTCCGACCGATTACTTTTATCGCGCGCGAAAAAACTTCGGGAATTAACGTCTGTCGGAAAAATGCAAACGTTGATGATCGTCAACGACCGTCCCGACGTCGCGACGTTGAGCGGCGCGGACGGCGTTCATGTTGGTCAGGACGAGTTGCCGATTCGCGAAGTGCGGCGAATCGTTCCGCCGGAAATGTTGGTCGGCGTTTCGACGCATTCTCTTGAACAAGCGCGCGAAGCGGAACGCAGCGGCGCGGATTATATTGGCGTTGGTCCTGTTTTTCCTTCGCGCACGAAACCATTTGCGGAGTTCCCCGGTTTGGATTTTCTCAAACAAGCCGCGTCGGAAATTCAACTTCCCGCGTTTGCTATTGGCGGAATTACGCCGGACAATTTTCCGTTCGTTCTTGCGGCGGGAATCCGTCGCGCGGCAGTGCAATCCGTCGTCGCCGATTCGCGCAATCCCGCTGAAATTTGCCGACGTTTTTTGGAATTGGAACAAGATCAATAATAGACTCGTCATACTTGAAATTTCAGTTTTTGAACGAGGAACGGAATATACAGAAAAATACGCTAAAAATCCCGTGTTACACTCTTTTCGCTAACGAAACATCGCTTATCAAGTTGACTAGTATGTTTCGTAATTTCCGTGTTCGAAACAATATTTTAAAGTAAGAGATGTATAGATAAAGGAGTAGAAAAAATTTATGACCGAATACAAACCGGAACTTGCGTTACAGAAAATCAACGACGCGGAAGCGTTTTTACATACGGGCAAAACTCCGCCGATTCGCGTGATCGGCACGGAGGCAATTCGCAGCGAGTTTGATGAAACGACGCTGCAACAGGCAATCAACGCGCGGCTCGCGCCGGGCGTTAAACAAGTCGTTCTCAATCCCGACGCTCATGTCGGATTCGGCGCGCCGATTGGCTGCGTGATGGTTTCGCCGACGCACATTTATCCGGGTCCTGTCGGCGTGGATATCAAATGTTCGATGAGTTTACTGCAATTCGATCTTGAAACCGGCGCGATTCAAGATCGAAAAGTCCGCCGGGCGTTGATCAACGCCGTCTGCGACCGCACGCCGACCGGCTACGGAAAGTATGAACGCAAAGCCCCGAAATCGCGGCAGATTGACCGGGCGCTGGGATTTAAAGCGGCGACGGAAGGCGCGTCGCGGGAGGTTTGCGAACAGTTCGGTATTCCGTTGGAATGGACGACTCGCTGCGAAGACGCTTTTCATTTGGGACATAACGGAACAGCGTCCGCGCTGGCGGAACGGTTGACTTTTTTATTCGAAAAAGCCGCGTCGCCCCGAAAATCGGTGGCGAGCAGTTTTCCAGAAAAAATGAAGCAACTCGGTTCTTACGGCGGCGGAAATCATTTTGGCGAATGTGAAATTGTGCATATCGCCGATAACGAGCAAGCCCGCGAAACGGCAAAACATTTCGGGTTGCGCGACGGTCATGTCGCGTTTCTTTCGCATTGCGGATCGCGCGGTTTCGGCAACATGCTGGCGACGGGGCAATTCAAAATTTTGCAGCAACGGTTCAACGATTGGGGAATTCCGTTTCCCGGCGGCGATAAAGAACTCGTGTACGCGCCGCTTGGTAATCCTGAAGCCGACGATTATCTCGACGATATGGCGCTTGGCGGAAACTTTGCGACGGTTAATCATTTGCTCATCAATATGCTGGTTTACGAAGCGTTTCAGGAAGTTTTTCCCGGCGTGAAAGCGAATTTTGTGTATTACATTAGTCACAATATCGCGCGGCTTGAACCGCTCGACGGCAAGATGACGTGGGTCCATCGCAAAGGAGCGACGCGGGCGTTTCCGGCGAATCATCCGTCGCTTGCGGGAACGCCGTTTGAAAAAGTCGGACATCCGATTTTACTTCCCGGCAATCCGCGCGACGGTTCGGTGGTGATGGTTGCCGAAAAAGACGCAATCAAAACGTGTTACAGCGTCAATCACGGCGCCGGACGACAAATGAGCCGCACAAAAGCGAATAAAGAACTTGATCAGAGCCGTATCAACGAAGAATTTGACGCGGACGACATTTTAACGAATTGCCGCAATTATCCGAAAGACGAAGCGCCGGCTGCCTACAAAAATTTCCGCGAAGTATTAAAAAGCGTCGAGGGAGCCGGACTCGCCCGAACCGTTGCCCGGCTTGAAGCCCGTTTCGTGATTAAAGACGGAGACAAGGCGGATGATTAGAAAAGTTAAAAGTTAAAAATGGCGTTCCGAAGCGTAAGCGAGGATTAAACTTTATTTTCCGAACAAAACAACATCAGTCGCCAAACGTCGCACGCTCAAAAAATAACTTTATTACCTCATTTTGAAACATGACCGGATAGAAAATAGAAAAAATAAGGTAATGAGGTTTGTATTTTTAGGGGATTCGGCGCTACTGATGTTGTTTTGTTAGGAAAATGAGGTTTCAGGCGCCAGATATCAGGGTTCATGTTCCAGATTCCAGTATGAGCGTTCCCTACTTTCGCGTGTTGAAAATCAACCCTGGACCCTGGTATCTGAAACCTGTCGCCTAAAACAATTTCCCCAACGCCGATTAAGAGGAAAATTTGAGATTTTTTACTCGTCTTCATATTTGACTTTTGAAATCGAGCGCAAAAACTGATCGATTGAGCTGCAACGGTCTTTCAGGTCGGGTTCGATGCACGAATGAATCGCGGCGGCGAGCGTTTTATTGACGCCGGGTCGATATTTCGTAATGGGATCGGGCGGTTGAGAATGCGACATCGCCGCCAAACCGGAATCGCCTTTGAGCCAAGGAAGACGCCGCGTGCAAAGTTCATAAATTGTTACGCCGAAAGAAAAAATATCAAGCCGCTGATCGGTCGGACGGCGTCGCGCCAGTTCCGGCGCCATGTAATCCGGCGTGCCGGTGCGATTGCCGGGATCGGTGAACGGTTTGCAATTCGGAACCGTCAATCCGAAATCGGTCAACTTGAGGATATTTCCGTCGCCGGTGAAAAGAAGGTTTCGCGGGCAGACGTCGCGGTGAATAAATCCCTTATTATGCACTTCGCGGAGCGCTTCGGCAACTTGCCGAATGTAATGCACGCGCGCGCCAGCCAGCAAATCCTGCTTGACCATCAGCACGCTGTTTAACCCAGCGCCTTCGAGGTATTCCATCACCAGATATTGCTCGCCTTCCGTCGTGAAACCTTCTTCCAACGTCCGCACAATATATTTGTGATTGAATTGAACGGCAATTTCCCCTTCGCGCGGACGTTTCGCGTTTTTGAAACGCTCGTCTTTGAATCGGGCTTCCAGATCGTGCGTCTTTTTGGCGTCGAGAATTTTGAGCGCGACAATCTCGCCGGTTGTGCGGTCTTTTGCCTTATAAACTTTAGACATCGTGCCGGAAATCGCCGAATGTAACAACTCGAAACGTTTTTGATAATCCAAACGTTTTTTTCCGCCGCCGAATAATTTTGAAAAAAATCCCATCGCTGACCGACCTTATCAATAAAAGGAGAATTTACGCAATTCCTGAACGTTTTAATCTTGCTGAAAATTTATATTGGACAATATTATTGACGTCTTCTTAACGTGACAGAATTTTATTTTATAAAAAATCAGGAGTAAAGTCAATTTGCCCCCGAAACTCCCGCGAAGAAGATGAAAAGTGAAAATGAGGTCTGACATGATTCTTTCCCTTTTCATTTGCTAACTCCGTAGGAGTTCCCTATGAACGGCTCAAGGGCAATTCCCCGCTCAAATCTTGACGCCGCAAACTCATTTTGAGGACTCCCAAACTGAAAACGGGGATTTTCTAACTTATTTTATGAATCTCCAAAATATTTTTACGAAAATTCCGCTGAAATATTACGTATATTTTATATTTCATTGATCGCTTTAATATTTTGCAACCATTTTTCGAGTTCGGGTTGTGCGGAGTTGACGCGGTTGCCGGAAATGACAACGCCTTCGCGGTGATTGGATTTTGGAGTTAATTTTGCAACGTCCGCAAAACAACGTCCTTGTCCGCCGCCGCCATGAGTGCAAAACGGAATAACAATTTTGCCCGACAAATCGCAACCCGATAAAAATGTTGCCACCGGCGGCGCAATCGTACCCCACCAATTCGGCGAACCGATAAAAACAATATCATACGTTTCAATATTCGGAACGCTCTTTTGTAATTCTGGTTTGTAACCGGAATTGATTTCGCGTTTTGCTTGTTCCGTGCATTTGTTGTAATTTTCGGGATACGGTTGTTTGGGCAAAATCTCAAACAAATCGCCGCCGGTCATGTTTTGTATCAAGTCGGCGATTGTTCGCGTGTTGCCGGAATGCGAATAGTACGCAATAAGAAATGTTTTAATCATTCAAAAAATCCTTTTGTTTGGTTGTTGTGTTAATTTTTTTTGCGCCGGTACGAGCAACAAATCATAGTTTTCAATTTTGGAGTTCAGTCGTTCTAAAAACGATTGCATTTCGGCAATTCTTTCGATCAGATGGTCGCGTTGGGCGATTAGGATTTGTTTTCGGGCGGAGTGCGTCGATTCGCCTTGTTGAAACAGAGCGACATATTCAACCAACGCCTCAATCTGAACGCCCGCGCTTCGCATACACTTAATAAATTCCACCCAATTCCCGTCTTCTTCGGAATAATTCCTGACGCCGTTTTCGTTGCGTTTTATGGCGGGAATCAAACCAATCCGTTCATAATAACGCAACGTATCTGTTGTCAGTCCGTATTTTTTAGCAATTTCAGCAATCGTCATAAAAATATTCTCCTCGCAGATTTTCCTGATTCAAGATTGATAAACGACAGTGTATTGATCAACGTCGCCGTTAATTTTCGCAAATTATCATTTTACCTATTGGAGTTGACTCTAAGTCAAGAGGGGGAGGCAATCCGCTCTTCCCGAGCGCGGGTCGCGTGCCTCGTCATTGCAGGTTTTAGGAAGCGCCTCCTCCTCACTTTACAGCGGGCGCAGTAATTCAATCCGTTTGTATAAACGTTAAGCGTATTGAGTCGTAATTTGAGGTCGGTCGGATAATTTTGGAGGCGTAAAGCGGACATGAGAAAAAAAGTAAGTTAAAGGGAAGAAAAAGTTAAATTGAAGTTAATGAGTTTGATAATAACAAGAGAACAAATCATTCACGGAAGAATAACTCTTTTGTCGATTTAATGCAAGCGCTGTTATCCAAAATTACCGCTTTCCTTGTAACTCTACTACGCAGGAAAACTCAAAAAAACGGAAATTTTTGAAAATTTATGCGACAAGACTTTTTTGAGTTATTGACGGGAATAATTGACAGTGTTAAACTCATGGAAACTTCTAAAAACTTATTTCTAGACAGAATGAACAGGATTGACAAGATAAGACGTTCTATAGAATCCTGTTAATCTTGTTTATCCTGTCGAAAAAATATTCCAAATTTGTTTGTCGAAGGTTTTTAGAAACGTCCTAATGTGTTGTTTCTGTTTAACTTTTGTTTCACCGTTTTTTAGTAAAGGAATTTAATGACGTCCACCAATTCACGTCGTGATTTTTTGAAACAGTCCACTCTTGGTCTTGCCGGAGTTGGAATGACCCCTTATTTTTTGTCCAGCGCTCAACCAGTACACGCTCAAGCTCCAAGTGATCGGCTTCGTATGGGTTGTATTGGAGTTGGAAGTATGGGCAAAGGAGACGCAAGCGGTTTCAATAATCTTGTTGATATTGTTGCCGTTTG
>JAISZO010000369.1 GCA_031269105.1 Planctomycetaceae bacterium
CGATAATGCAACTTCACTTCCATGTTACGCCTTTCGTTAATAAGGTTGCTATTTCTCAAAAACGGAAGCGTAACATGGTTTTTGGATTTCCTACAATACCAATTCCGACATTTTTAACACAAAATCCCGGTTAAAGACTTACTCTTAGGAACTTCTAAAAAACTTCAATAAACAAATTTGGAATATTTTTTCGACTGGTTAAACAAGATTTACTGGTTTTTATGGGACTTTATCATTTTGTCAATCCTGTTAATCTTGTCTAAAAAATAGTTTTTTAGAAGTTCCCTCAAATGCAATATTCAATTTCAACAAAATTGTTTGCTTTATGAATATCGATCAAATCTTTGAGCGTATAACGCGCGAAAATTTCACGGACGCTCTGATTGATTGTGGACCATAAAACTCGCGGAACGCAACCTTTGGTACGATTACAAGCCAGGTCGGAATTGACGCAATCCACGAGATTGATCGGTCCTTCCATAACTTCAAAAATTTCAAGAATCGTCACATCTTCCGGCGATTTTCCTAACTTGAAACCGCCGGCGGCTCCGCGCACCGACGCGACCAGCCCCGATTTTCTCAATTCAATAATCAATCGACTGATATATTTCTCCGAAATCTCTTGATTTATCGCAACTTCCCGAATCGTTCGCGGTTTGTTTTCTGTTCCGTAAATTGCAATATCCAGCAAAATCCGAAGCCCATAACGTCCTTTGGTTGAAATCTTCATTGTTAATATTAATCTTTGCTTGTAACATTTGGTTAAAAATTTTTTACATTATTCATAAAGATATTTTATTATACACTACTTATTTGGTAGTTTCAATGATGTCCCGTAAAAATATTAGCGCCGCTATTTTTACGTTTTTCTCAAAAATTTTCCTTAATTCCTATCAATTTTTGGGAATTTGAGTTTTCGCCCCTTGCAGAGATTTACGATCTTGTTATATTGAATTCAAAGCTACTATTTTGGTAGAGTTGCTGAAAAAACGCCAATGATTATATGTCAAAGAAAGGAGCGTAAAAATCATGTCCGACGGTATTTATTCAAATATTCTCGGAAAAATCGGCAAAACGCCGTTGATTCGTATTAATCGGTTAAACACTGGCAAAGCGGAAATTCTGGCAAAAGTTGAACTTTTCAATCCCGCCGGAAGCGTCAAAGACCGTATCGCAATTGCGATGATCGAAGCGGCGGAAAAAAATGGAATTTTGAAACACAATTCCGTCATTATCGAACCGACAAGCGGGAATACCGGAATCGGATTAGCGATTATTGCCGCCGTCAAAGGGTATCGTCTCACGCTGACTATGCCGGAAACAATGAGTATCGAACGTCGGAAACTGCTGGCTGCTTACGGCGCAGAAATTCTTCTCACGGAAGGAAGCAAAGGAATGAAAGGAGCGATTGCTAAAGCGGAAGAGCTTGCGGCAAAAATTCCTAACGCCTTTATGCCGCAACAATTTGCAAATCCGGCGAATCCCGCTTATCACCGATTGACAACCGCCGAAGAAATCTGGAATGATACGAACGGTCATGTGGATATTTTTGCAGTGGGAGTCGGAACTGGCGGAACGTTGACCGGAGTTGGCGAGGTGTTGAAAGAACGCTTGCCCAATGTGAAAATCGTTGCCGTTGAGCCGAAAGATTCGCCATTACTTTCCGGAGGAACGCCCGGACCGCACGGTATTCAGGGAATCGGCGCGGGATTCATTCCGGCTGTTCTTAACACGAAAATCATCGACGAAATTATTCAAGTCGGAACGGAAGACGCCGGTGCGGTTGCGCGTGCGGCGGCAAAACGGGAGGGCTTGCTTGTCGGAATTTCGTCCGGCGCTGCATTACACGCCGCGCTGCAACTCAGCGAGCGTTCTGAAAATGCCGGAAAACGAATTGTTACCGTCCTGCCGGATACCGGAGAACGTTACCTTTCCGGTTGGCTGTTTGAAATCGACTACTTTGCACAACACAATTTTTAACCTTTAGTTTTTAACTTTTAACTCAATTGAGAGGAGTATTTTCCAATGAGCGAAAAACAATATCACATTGAAACCCTTGCGATTCATGCCGGTCAGGAATCTCCCGACATTGCGACGCAAGCGCGTGCGGTGCCGGTTTACCGGACAACGGCGTACAATTTCAAAAACTCGAAACACGGCGCCGACTTGTTCGCGTTGCGGGAACTCGGCAACATTTATTCGCGGTTGATGAATCCGACGAACGACATTCTCGAAAAGCGTCTTGCCGCGTTGGATGGCGGAGCCGCCGGCTTAACGCTTTCCAGCGGAACGGCGGCGGTGTATTTTACAATCACGAACATTCTTCGGCACGGCGACGAGTTTGTCACCGCGTCGAACCTTTACGGCGGAACGTTCACGCAGTTCGACGCCATTTTGCCGCAAGGCGGAATCACGGCGCGGTTTACGCCGGTCAATGATTTCAAGGCGGTCGAAGCGGCGATTAACGAAAAAACTCGCGCCGTTTTCATTGAAACCATCGGCAATCCGGTGTTGGACGTTGCCGACGTCGAAGGTTACGCGAAAATCGCTCAAAAACATCATTTGCCGTTGATCGTTGATTCGACGTTTACGCCGCCGACATTGTTGCGTCCGATTGAATACGGGGCAAATATCGTGATTCACTCGCTTTCCAAATGGATCGGCGGACACGGTACCGGTATCGGCGGAGTGGTGATTGACGACGGCAAATTCGATTGGACGGATCCGAAATTTGCTCTTTATAACGAACCGGATCGCGGTTATCATGGTTTGCGGTTTGCGCATGATCTCGGACCGCTTAATCCGTTAGCGTTTGTTTTGCGGCTTCGCACGGTGGGACTTCGCAATCAAGGTCCAACGCTTGCTCCCGACGCGGCGTGGATTTTCCTGCAAGGCGTTGAATCGTTGCCGCTTCGCGCGCAACGGCACAGTGAAAACGCTCAAAAAGTTGCGGAATATTTGAGTAAACATCCGAAAGTGACTTGGGTGCGTTATCCGGGTTTGAAAGACGACCCCTCTTACAAATTGACGCAAAAATATTTGCCAAACGGCGCGGGCGGCATGGTTGTGTTTGGTCTCAAATCCGGAAAAGACGCGGGAATCAAATTGGTCGATAATATCAAATTATTCAGTTTGCTGGCGAATGTCGGCGACGCGAAGAGTTTGATTATTCACTCGGCAAGCACGACGCATTCGCAATTGAGCGAAGAAGCTCAAAAGGAAAGCGGCTTGAACGACGATTTAATCCGGCTTTCGATTGGCTTGGAACATGTTGACGACATTATTGGCGCACTCGACGACGCGTTAAAGGCAGATAAATAATTTATCAGAACTTGTCGTTTGCGATTGAGTCAACATTAATAATGTTGACAAAACATAAAAGGCAGGCAATCTTTCATTGAAAGGCAACACAAAAGGTAGGCGATGTTTCGCAGAAAACGGTTACTTAGTCGTTCCTGAAAAAAGAGATTGTTTATTTTACGATTTTTGTTTGGCAATCGTGTATGGATTGCTGCTGAATGTTAAGAATCCTGATGAATAATGGCGTTTTGACGAGAGTATAAGCGCTGCATGTGTGAAAGCATAGTACGATAATATGGGAATAGGAACGATGTTCCTAAGGGAATAGGAATGGCGTTCCTACGGGAATATCACCAGCGGTGATACGGGAAGGACCGCGACGCGCGTAAAATTCCCCTCCGGCGGAAGGGCGCCTGTCGGCGCAGTTGACCGACGGGGCGCTTCCAGAAACGCATAAGGAAAGACGCGTGAGAAAAATCATTGTTCAAACGTTTTGGGATCGGTGGTTTCAACCGCAACCTTTCCGCCGGATTCGGGAATCGTAATTTTCACCGGACATTTTGTCGCCCATGTCGGGGGAACGAGTACCGGCATTGCGGCGATTTCTTTTTCGGCTTTTTTACGGCGCGCCGTGATTTCGTCATTACTCAATTTTGCCATTTCTTCCTGCGTCAGTTCCGACGGCGCTTTCGGCGTGTGAGCGATCACGGCATTGTATTTTCCGGCGGGCGCGCCCGATTTGGAGAAAGCGTTCAGCGACGTTTCCATTTTTGCAACGCCGTTTGCGTCGGTAAACGCGGTCACAAGATAAGGCGTGCCGACTCCGTCGGGAATCAGCGAAATGGACGCTCCTTTGACCGGTTGACCGTCGGTGGCGAGTTTCACCTCAAACGAAACCACTTTTGCGGGAAAACCTTCGGGAAGTTTCGGCGAGCACGCGGTCTGAACAAGAAGAACGATAAACAGGAAACTGAAAATCGCGCGATAAAAATTTGTTTTCATAATTCAATCCTTATATTCGTAACGTTTCAAAACGTATCTTTGAATGAAACGTTACGTTAATAGTTAATATGTTTGTGTGGAAATCAATGAATCTCAAAAAAAGAACGACAGGGAAAAAACGTCGGGCAGGCATTGCGGTCGCTCTTTATCCTTCTCTTGAATTAGCGCAACGAGAGTTAGCGGCAAACGGTCTCAATCTTGATATTAAAGAGATTCGCCGTATCGCGATGCAATGCGGCGAGTCCATCTTGACGTTACGGTTATCGATGTTACAGGAATATTCTGCCGGCGTCTTGGAATCGACGGATCAACTTGCGGGGAAAAAAGTGCGCTTTCTGTTGACGGCGGTCGTACCCGGCTTCGCGAAAACAAGCCGCCCCAAGCCGGAACACCGACCGCAGCCGGAGCGCATCCGAAATTCAACGCCGATTGGCGTGAGCCGAAGTTGTTCCTTATTTACACGGTGAATGAGAACGGGGGAAAGACGAAAGATTCCGAAGTGTGGATTGACGGTACGTTTCAGGGACCGGATCATACGGCTCAGTTGCTTGCAATGCAGTTGTTTCGTCTTGGGATTGACAAGGCGGCGAGTGTAACATTTATTGCGGATGGCGCGGTTTGGATTTGGGATCGTTTTGACTGGCTGGTAGAGGAATTATTGTTACCGAAAGACAAGGTATTTTTTGTCTTGGATTTTTGGCATGGTTCGCATCATCTTTCGTTGGCGTTGGGCGAGTTGAATTTGAGTAACGAAAAGCGTCAACAGGAATATCATTTGTTACGGGAACAATTGCGTGCAGAGTGTTGGCGGGAAGTTGTTGCGCGATTGCGGGAACTTGATCGTAATCAGACCAAAGAACAGGGCGGGGGGAATCAGGCTTCGGTGGAGAGTTCGATTTTTAGTCGTGAGTTACGATTTTTTGAAAAGCATGGCAATGCGAATCGATTGGCGTATTCGGAGTTTCGGCGACAAGGTTTGCCGTGCGGCAGCGGGGCGATGGAAAGTACGGTTCGGCGGGTGGTCAATCTGCGAATGAAAAGCAATGGAACTTTTTGGACAAAAGAGAATGCCGAAAAAATGTTGCAATTGCGGGGACAACTCCTGAGCGGGCAATGGGAGAAAACGCTCAACGAGGTGTATAAAATGCGGCTAAAAAATCGCGGACATTTCCGGCAGTGGAACGCCCCTGATTTGACGGGAGAAAAAATGAACGCTGAAAAAAATAAAGAAAATCCCCTTGATTTTCAAGAAAAATAATTCACACGGAATGGAATTGCTCTCAGTGCGTGTTTAACATTCATGCAAAACAACAAACATCGGATGGAGTACAAACGTTTTCGGGACAATGCCTAGCCGATCGGCAGTGGACCGGTTGAGGGGGCGTGCAAAAATAGTGTCAAGTTAAGAATGTGCCGAAATGGAATGCGATGGAGCACAAAAGGAGGACAAACCGTACTAACATTAAGGACCATCATAAAATCAAACCGATGGGATCCCTTTTGGAAAAACGTAAAAAAACAAAAACACCCAGCTTGCCACAACATACGTAGAATCAAAGTTACACCCTTTTGAATTAAGTGTTTATAAAAAACAAACGAAAATTCCACTGATATATTACCCCAATTTTAACAACCCTTCGTGAATCTTCGCGCTTCTTCGCGACTTCGTGGTGAAAACGGAATGCGGAAAAATATTTTCCTGAATTTTCAGAAAATTCAAAGATTCCTGTTGACATCGTTGATGAGTTCGTGCATAATGAAGATTAATACAATTTACTTGAACTGGCAAGATCGCGGTGATTTTCGTCGTTTCAATTTCAAAAAACTAAAAAATGTAGAAGGAGTTTCGACTATGAAAAAGTTGAACAAAGCGTTTGATTTTCTTGAACTTCGGCAAAATGTATCGGGGGGGGGGGGTACGCAATATGGCTAATAAGCCGTGTTTTACGTGTTGTAACGCTCTTTTTTGCCCGCGTTATTACGAGTGTTTTTACCCGTATCATTGCGAGCGCTTCTGCCTGTTTGAGCATTTTTGCCCGTTTTGGAAAATTTTCTTTGATTCGCCGGGCGTTTACGCTTGTCGAACTTCTCGTCGTGATTGCGATTATCGGCGTTTTGATAGCGCTTCTGTTACCGGCAGTTCAAGCCGCGCGGGAAGCCGCTCGAAGAATGCAATGCACGAACCATCTCAAGCAGTTGGGCTTGGCGGTTCACAATTACCACGACGCCAATCAGGCACTGCCCTCCGGAATGTCGGCTTTGCCAAACAAAACGGAAATTGACCGCCGCCGATTCAGCGCGCTACTGAAACTCTGTCCCTATATAGAGTTGCAGTCCGTTTATGACGCCTACTCTAACGCGACTAATATTGGAGTATGGAAAAATACGGAAACGTTGTCTGTTGCCGGTCAAAACATTTCGTTTCTGATCTGTCCCACGAATACGGGAGAAGTTCCTATTGTTGCGTCGAATAATCAACCGCGTAACAGTTATCACGTGATGTATGGCGATACTATCACCAATGGAATGAAAGATTATAGCCACAACGATTATAAAACCGACGCGGATTATCAAACGTCTTGTCCGCGCGGCTTTTTCGGACTTCGATTGTCGTTTAAAGGACTGGGTGAAATTTCAGATGGTCTTTCCAATACCATCGCTATGAGCGAGCGTGTTGGTCTCAAATCGGAACGCGGACAATACGATTCGACAAGACCTAAAGCGGGAACCGTTCAAGTTTCTGCGTGGGGAACAGATCGCACCGTTGCGGCAACACGGCTTCAATGTATCACCGCATCAAAAAGCGCTTCCGCAACGCCCATCAATAATAGTCCTGGTATTCAATGGGAAAACGGCGATACCAGCGTCAACGGTCTTTCTACCGTCTTGCCGCCGAATATGGCTTCATGCGCAGGGACCAACGGCGGTGCGGCAATGGTATTAAATACAGCGTCCAGCAATCATACCGGCGGGGTGAATTGTTCTTACGGCGACGGTTCCGTTCATTTCATTTCCGATACAATCAACGCTCTCACATCAGGACAGTCGGATTCCACCGTCATCATGAAAAGCCATGAAGAAGGCGGCGCAACATTTTGGGGCGTTTGGGGAGCGTTGGGGTCGTCGTGCGGCGGTGAATCGGTTTCCACGTTATGATTATGATAAACATCTTAACCAAAACATGCGAAGTTACGAAGTAACGCGAATAAGATTTCGTTGTTTTGCCTTTGGGTATTTTATTTTGACGAGAAGAATTATGAAAGGAGATTTTATGAAGAATCGTAACATAAGAAAATTTCTCTTATTGTTTTTTTTGATGTTCACGATTGGTTGTTCTGAAAAACTGCCGGACAATTTTCCCAAAAAACTGGCGAATTTCACGGTCAAACTTATGTATGAGAACAAACCTGTGGAAGGCGCTTCCGTGTCGTTTATTTCAGACGACACAAGCGTCGGATATTTGGCGACCGCGTTTACCGCCGACGATGGCGTTGCACAATTGGAAACGTCCGTCAATCAATTTTCCAAACCGGGCATTCCTGCCGGAGCGTACAAAGTGATTGTTACGCATATTCCCAAAACGTCTATTGAATTGACTCAACAGGAAGTAATGACCTTGAGTAACGACGAGTTGAAAAAACGTGAAGATGATGTGAATAAAGAACGGGCAAAATTACCGCATCCGGTTCCGAAAAACTGGAGCGACTTGAAATCAACGCCGCTTAAAATCACAATCCCTGAAAAAGGCGGAAGCGTTATGATCGAAATCACCGACTCAAAAACGTTTGAACAATGATTCTTCTCACGAAATAGGTAAAAGGATTTTTCGACAAAACGTTTTGTCTATTTGTTACGTTTCGTGAATTTTTTATTTTTTGAAGGAATGGCAGATAGAAATGTGTGGCAAAACTCGCTTGTTCTGTATTTCTGTTTGCCGTTTTTTAAAAATAGGCGCGAGCATAAAATTTTTGTCACTTCTTATATTATCGGTCGGAGCGGCGACTTGCGATTGTATAAAACGGCGCGAGAAATAAATCCTCTCGCTGCAAATCAATTCACGCTGCGTCAAAAAGGACAATGACGCAAACGAATCAAAAGAAAAAGTAATAGCTATTTCAGCGCTTGAGCAAATTCGTCTAACGAAGTACAAGTTGCCGCAAGGACGGCTAACGAATCAATAGCAACCGCGTCTGTTCGTTGTCGTAATGAATCGGTAATCGATTGCGGAATTTCGTTGAAACGGGCGCGTAAAAATACCAATATTGTTTCGACTTTACCTTTTAGCTCGCCTTGTAATTCGCCTTGCATTACAGCGTCTTTCCAATATGCTTGTGCCATATCAACACCTTCTTGTCCTGTAAAAGTTTTTTTTAATGATTTTTTGAATTTCTTCCGATTTCATATTCGAAACCCATGAGCAGTAAGTCGTGATTTTGGCGACAATGTCGCGAACATGCTCGTCACTAGGCAACGGACTCAAATATCCTAATATACGTTCTAAATTTGGGGCGAAAGTTCCGTCGGTTGTGCGTTTCATGCTTTCGACGATTGCTTTGGTTTCCGGTTTGCCCGGCAAGTTGTCGTATGAAAACCAATTCAGGTTAATGAAAATAACTTTGAATTGCACCACATACGGCTTGAGTCTTTCCGGTAAGTTAGGAAATAAATCTTGAAAACGGATTTCATAACCGTATTCTTTGTTGACGCCGTTATATAAAACAACCATCAATGGAATCGGCGGTTGATAATTTGGTAATAGCCCTTTCGTTATCAAATGAAAATACAACGCCCATGCCATTTGCAATAACAATTGGACAAGCAATTTTTTATCCGAATGCGACTTGTGTTCAAAGAAAATAAGGACTTCCGTCATTTCCGACGCGTCTTTTAACGACGAAAGAAACGAAATATCCGCGATAACTTCTTTGAGTTGCGGACTCAAAAAGTGCGTCGGCGTTGCTTCCAAATATTCCAAATCCACAAATTCGGCGACGACAGGCGGAGCATAATTCAACAAAAAACCGCTCGCGTATGCCGGATTGCCAACCGTTCCTCTCGCAAACTTGTCATGCGGGTTATGCGGTTTCTGACTTTTTATTTCCGAAATTTGATTTTCCACCATAACTCTATTTTACTTACCGCGACAGAAAAATCAAGACGGTATTTTGAAACATGAATTTTAACGTATCTATAATGTCTGTTTTGGTCTTGTTTTTTGCCCAACAGGTCGCGGACGCGAAACCGGAAAAGACCATTTTGAAAAGGCGCGTGTAGCAAAAAACGCAGCGAATCTTGGTATGCCAATCGTTTTGCTCATTTATTTTTTGACAGGATTTGTAATAGCGTCCCCAAACATAAGCGGAAAATCCCTCGAATATTCCGTCGTTTGTTACGAAACATTCGTCGGCTCTTCCGAATCGGTCGCGAAAAACGCCATCCCTTCGGGATAAATGCGGGCGGCGCGCTTTGTTCCTTGTCGCCAGTAAAATTCCTCTCCGGCGGAGAGGAATGAGGAAAGAGAAGATCAAGGAGATAAACGAAATAGACACAAATTCAACGCTTGCCACGCTTGAGGAACACTAGGCGTATAGAGTGTTAGAAAACATTTTCTTCAAAAATCCAAAGCAATCAAAAGGACTTCGTTTCATGCGTTACGACAAAATGATAAATATCGCCGAGCGTTTTGAAGTCGTCCAGCGTAAGATGTTCGACGGGAACAACGTCCACGACTTCGATTAACTCGCCGAATAATTGAGCTTTCTTAATGCTGTCGATACCGAGATCGCCTTCCAAATCCGCGTCGAGCGTGACAAAGTTTTCGGGATAACCGGTCTGTTCAATCACGAAATTGACGAGAAAATTTTTGAGCGTCTCGTTCTCGTTTTTCTCATTGCTCTCATTTTGAACAACGGAAGACGGCGTTTGATTTTCCGACGACGCGCCAAGCCGTTTTGAGATAAAATCTAAAATATGACGCAACGTCGAAAAATCGTCAAGCGACGTCGCGCCGCTTTCCGCCGCGCTCGCATCCGCAAAATGAAACATCTCGTTCAGTTCGCCAAGAAGCTGCGCTTTTTTAATACTGTCGATACCAAGATCGCCTTCCAAATCCGCGTCGAGCGTGACAAAATCTTCGGGATAACCGGTCTGCTCCACAACGAAATTCACAAGATACGTTTGCAGTTCCTCTTGCGACGGCGCGCTTGTAGTATTATTTGTCGTAGAGGTTACGGCTGTTATTGACGCCGCATTAACGCCGAGACGTTTCGATATAAAATCTAAAATATGACGCAACGTCGGAAAATCGTCAAGCGACGCCGCGCCGCTTTCCGCCGCGTTCGCATCCGCAAAATGAAACATCTCGTTCAGTTCGCCGAGAAGCTGCGATTTTTTAATACTGTCGATACCAAGATCGCCTTCCAAATCCGCGTCGAGCGTGACAAAGTCTTCGGGATAACCGGTCTGCTCCACAACGAAGTTCACAAGATACGTTTGCAACTCTTCCGTTGACGGCGCGTTTGCAACCGCCGTTTCTTCCGTTGCGTTAATCGGTTCAACAACCGGCGCAACAATCGTCGCGGGTTCCGGTTCAGAAACGATTTCAGAAACCGCCGGTTGCGGATCGGAAACGGACGCGGACGTTCTCGTCGCGTTTTGCCGCATTTTTTCCCGACGTATTTGCGTGGCGTCAAAATAAACAATTTTTCCGGGTTGAGCGAGTGTCGTCATAGTCAATTGATCATTGATTGTTAATGTGATTGTACGTTTTATTTAATCTGAATTTTCCTAAAAACAACGATACGAAAAACTTCTTGCTTTTCAATGTTTTTTCGTCCGATCAGCTTTGGCGTTTTTCTTATTGTCGGCTTTCTTCCAACAGAATATAGTAAACCGATTTTTCGCCGCATAACAAGCCGGCGCGACGCGGGGCGTCCGAATCAACGGAAGTCCATTGAATCGGACGCGTTGCAACATCCAACGATTGACGATACCGCGCGATAAACGGCGAAGTCGTTTGATGATTCGCAATTGGCGGTATCGTTTCTTGACGTAACGCCATGACATATTTCAACAGCGACGGTATTCCCGACGCCATTGCGAGAAATCCAACCTGATTGAGCGTCGTTCCTAATTTCGTTTTTTGCGAACCATGATTTTCCGCAACGTCGTTATTTTCCGCCGCGTCAACGTATGCGTCCACATATTGCGCGTCAATCGCCGGAATCCCGCAAAACGACGCTTCTAAAAAATCCGCGCTGCGCGTCTGTTGCGTGGAATAACGCCGCGCGCGATCAATAGCAAGTTTTGCGTTTTCATAAACGGAACCTGCCGCCGCGCATTCCGTTCCGCGAATCACGGCAAAAACAGGACGTTTCTCTTGAACGGCTTTGTCCAGACGTTGCAAAATCAGAACGCCGCAACCCTCGCCGGGTAAACGTCCGTAAGCGTTTTTATCCAACGGCGAAAGTTCGGGATGTTCGGACAATATCCGGTTTTTCGCATAAAAATTATAAACGCTCGGAGTTAATTCCTGATAACCGCTAATGCAAATCATTGTATCGTTTATTCCAACCGCAAGTTGATCGATACAACACGCCAACGCCGCGCCGACCGACGCTTCCTGCGATTCCACCGCAACCGCGCCGCCCGTCAAATCCAGCGTTTTCGTAATGCGCGACGCTAACGCGCTCGGCGTGAAACTGCCGGTTTCGTCCAACAACGCGGGCATTCGCTTATGTAAAAATTTGGAGTAATCCGACGTAATCTGATCAATCGTTTTATTGGCGACGCCTTCTTTTCGTAAAACGTTTCGTAAGTTTTTCAAAAAAACCGGCAACGTCAAAACGACGTTCATTTGACTTGCGAAATCGCCGCCGAATCCCGTTCCAACGACAACGCCCATTCGCCGACGCTCTTCCGGCGTTTGCGACATACCGGAAATCGTTAACGCTTCGTTCACCGCGTCCAACATCATAAATTGAATTGGACTCGCGTTTTCCACTTGTTTCGGCGGAACTTTGTTTTTTTTCCAATCATACGAATAATTATCAATCACGCCCGCGCGAAACGGCGGAATATCCGAGCGTCCGGCAAATTCATATTTACGAAACGTTTCAAGCGCCCAACGTTTGTCCGGCACGACGCCGAAACCGTTTTTCCCGTTGACGAGCAATTCCCAATACATTGCCGAAGTCAACGCTTGCGGAAAAATACAACCGTAACCAATCACGGCAATCGGCGGAGGAAGCGGCGTTTTCGCAACGTTGTTTTTCGTTGACGCCGCGTTTGTTTGTTCTGAAGACGAAATAAAAATTTGTTTTGCCGACGAATGTTGCGGATTCCATTCGTCTAACACGAGATGCACGTTTAATCCGCCGATTCCAAAAGAATTAACCGCAGCGCGTCGCGGACGACCATTCGTCGGAGCTTCCCAATTCATTAATTTTGTCGGCGCAAAAAATGGAATATCGTTCCACGCGATTTTGGGATTGAGCGTTTTTAATCCGGCGACGGGCGGTATTGTTTTATGCGAGATTGCAAGAATCGTTTTCAAAACGCTTGCGGCTCCCGCGACTTCCAACATGTGTCCGATATTTCCTTTCGTGCTGTGAACGGGAATTTTACGATTCAAACGAACCGGTTGAAAAACCGCCGCCAACGCTTCCATTTCCGTCGCGTCGCCGAGTGCGGTGGAAGTCGCGTGCGCTTCGACAAAATCCACTTCGTCAAGACGCGCCGTTTCCGAATACGCGCGGTTTATCGCTTCAATTTGACCTTCTTTTCGCGGCGCCCAAAGCGATTTGCCTTTGCCGTCGGACGCAATTCCCGTTCCGACGATAACCGCGTGAATTGTACAACCGTCGGCAACCGCGTCTTCAAGACGCTTCAAAATGAACGCAACGTTTCCTTCGCCGATAATCAATCCGTCCGCTTCCGCGTCAAATGGACAAGAACGTCTTTTTGTCAACGACCGCGACGACGCAAACAGAACAAGCGTATCGCTATGAAAATACGTCGCGCCGCCGGCAACCGCCATATCAACGCGTCCCAGTTGCAGCGAATAAACCGCTTGACAAATCGCGTGAAGCGACGACGCGCACGCCGAATTGAAAACCATGCCGGGACCATTGAATCGATACGCCCGCGACGTCAGCGCCGCAAGATCGCTGCTGAGATAAGACGCCCAACGTTTTTCATCTCGTTTTTTAAGCGGAGACGTTATCGCCGTTTCTAATTCTTTTCGCACATCGGCGGCGTTTTTGTCTCGCAACGCCTCTTGATACGACGCCAACGATTCCAAATGCGATAACGATTCCGGCAAACAGGTTTGATAATCGAATTGTTGCGACAAATCGCCGGGGCGCGTATGCCCGACAAAGACGCCGGTATTCGGACAATTGACATGAAACGGATCGAATCCGGCGTGAACAAGCGCGTCGCCGACCGACTCGCAAAATGCAAGATGCGCCGTATCGTAATCCGTTTCGCCAAATTCCGGCAACGGATAACGATTGGGATACGGAGGATATTCCACCAAACCGGCAAGATCGGCGTATGTTTTGTTCAGGACGCCGGGAGTCGGATCGTAAAACAACTCGCGGTTGAAACGATTCTCCGGGATTTTTCCCAGCGCCGAACGCCCTTCGCTTAACATCGACCAAAATTCGTCAATATTTTTCGCGCCGGGAAGACGACACGCCATTCCAATAATGGCAATCGGTGAAAATGTTGATTTTACGTTTGGCTTGGACATATTTTATAAGTTCTTTTCTGACAAGATTAACAAGATATTTTAAAAATCAATTTTTTACTTTATTCAAATTTTTTATTAGTTCTTCAAAATATATTTGTCAAAAAATTTAAACATCAAATCTCAAACTTTATTATACTAAAGCTACTTTAAATTTCGGCTTTTGGAAATGGGGAAACACCATAAATTATGGGGAAAACAAAAAATGGAAACCGATTTTTAAGGTAACAACGGTATAAAATAATTTTCATTTTAATTTGCATCCTGTAAATCTTGTCAAAAAAATCCCAATCAAAAAATCTGCAACGCCGTTTGACGTTCTTCAATAGTTCCGCATTCCCACGAAACAAATTCAGCGGGGTTTGTTTCAGGCGGAATTGTTTTATTAATCAATCGTTGAAACGTCGTCGAATTAAGCGTCATCAGCGGCGCGGTTTCATTCGGTAATCCTGATTGAAATTTTTTCGTAACGGCGTTGACCGTCCAATCGCCGCCGCCGAGTCCGGTAACGCGAAGTCCGAAAATCAACGGTTTTTCTCGACGCGACATTGTTGCCTTAAAGTTCGTTTTGATATATTCCGCCGCGTCGAACGGAATGCTTACCGGTTTGGAAACAGGCCATCCGAAATTCGAAGTAATCGCGTAACGCACTAAACGTCGTAACATCGGTTCGTCCACAATTGGCGGCGGAAGATGCGGCGCGGCGTTGAGCGTGTTGGTCATATCAAAAACCGGATCGCACCGCCAATACGATTTATAAACTTCCATTTGCTCAAGGAACGTCGCAAACAATTTTTCCATATTGATATGTTCGGCGTTGATTGTTTTTCCGGTCTTGTAATTTCTCACTCCTTCCGCCATAATGCGGCTCGTCGCGTCCATTCGCGTTCTATTTTCCGGCGCGAGATGATAACATGAACAATGCAGCGACTCGTTGCGAATGATATACGCCGTCGCTTCGGCAATCCAATCGACCGGCACGTAATTTTTCACGTCGTCCGGTTTCATACCAAGTACCCGACCAAATTCCGCCGCGTTTTCCGGCTGCACCGTTTCCGGCGAAATAAGCGGCGTTAAAATTTTCAACGGCGCGTAAAATCCGTGAAACGTCGGCGTGAATCCTGTTCGCGAATCGCCGATAATAATCGCCGGACGAAAAATTGTCAGCGAATCTAAAAACGACGCTTCCCGCACGGATTTTTCCGACGCGAATTTACTTTTCTCATAATCGTTGCCGAACTCTTGTCCGCAATCAAATTCCGTTTCCCGAATCGTTCCTTCGCGAAGTCCGCACACATAAGCGGTTGAAATGTGATGAAACCGCCGGACGCCGATTGACTCGCACAACGCTAAAACGTTTTGCGTTCCTTCAATGTTCGAGCGGTACGGCTCGCCGTTCGGTTCGGCGACAAAGCTTAAACTTGCGGCGTTATGCAGCATCGTATCGACATTTTTTCGCATCCACAACAATTCCTCCGCGCCAAGTCCGAGCGCCGGTTTGCAAAGGTCGCTTTCCAAAACAACCGGACGCGGTAACGGACGACCGAGTTGTTTTTCAAACGGATGCAGCGCGTTTTCAATTCGTTGACGCGCGGATTCGCGGCGGCTGGAACGGACGAGTACGACAAGCGGCGCGTCCGCCGTCAACAACTCCCGCATCAAATAGGAACCCAAAAGTCCCGTCGCGCCTGTTAATGCAATGTATTTCATCATTTTGTTTTAGACAGGATTTACACGATCGTTTTTAAATACCAAATTCTAAATCTTACTAAAAGCGTTTTATTCAATTTCATAGTTGTTTTATTTCTTCTTTGTCTTCGTCTTCATATTTGAGCGAATGCAATTGCCCTTACAACTTTTCACTTTTAGTTTTTAACTTTTTGCTTTAAGGATGTATTCCTTCGCCGCCGTCAACGGTTAAAATTTGTCCCTGAACCAAGTCGCTAAGCGGACTGGATAAAAACAACACCGCGTCCGCAACGTCTTTCGCGGTTAAAAAACGAGCGCCAACTATCGACCGCGCAGAACGCGAATCAAACATCTCTTGCGAATTGGGAATCCGCCGCGTCGAATCCGTATCGACAAGTCCCGCTTTGACAATGTTGACGTTGACATGTTCTCCGACTTCAAGCGTGATATGTCTTGCAATACTTTCAAGCGCCGCTTTCGACGCGCCGATCAAACCGTACCAAGGAATCGCCGCTTCCGCGCCATGGCTGGAAAGTCCGATCACTTTGCCGCGTCCTTTCGCTTTCTGCAAAAGCGGATACGTCGCCTGCACAAGATAAATCAACGAAAGCGCATTCGTATTGAACGCCGCGCGGAAATTGTTTTCCGACGTATTCAAAAGCGGACGAAAACCGCCGGTCGCCGCGTTGCTGACAACAATATCCAATTGACCGATTTCGCGTTTGATAAAATCCGCCAACGATTCTACGTCGTCTTTTTCGCTCACGTCCGCTTTCACGACGTAACAGTTACGACCTTTTGCGGCAATGCTCTGCGCGACTTCTTCCGCGGCGTTTTTCGACGTTATGTAATTGATCACAACGTCCGCGCCAGCGTCCGCCAGCCGCTCCGCGCATGCGCGACCGATTCCTCGCGACGATCCCGTCGCCAACGCGACGCGTCCTGTTAAGTTAATCATGGTTGCCTCATATTTTTTCTTTATTATTCTTATTTGTTCTTTTATTTTAACAACAGAAAACGCAAAGTTTTGTAATAAAATTCAATCTCTTACCGCGTCCGCCTGTTGGATATTCAGGAATGTTTCCGTATCGATTACGTTTGTTTTCTCAATCAATAACTCATGATAAGGAGGTACGAGTTGTTGAACTTTATACGAATCATTAAGAACGTCTCTTATGATAATCGAAATAAGCGCTCCAGCGCTGGGAATTGACGCGTAAGCGACGTCGCCTTTTTTAAACTCTTTTTTCATTGTTTTTCTCTTCGTTAAATTTCTATATCGTTTTTAATGTTGCCGTCAATCGTTTCCATTCGGCAGCCGATTTCTTTTCCCGCAAACGCAACCGATAAAAGAATCACTTTATTTTTCATTTCAGTTAAATACGCTTCGTAATATTTACGGTCATGGATTTGTTT
>JAISZO010000303.1 GCA_031269105.1 Planctomycetaceae bacterium
TATTGGAAAGGTGCTTATACGGCTGCTGGTGTAACTACTGGTACAAATGTTATTGAGGATTCAGACTATGATCAATTGATGCCGTGGCGAGGTCCTATTGTAGCGAGAGACCGGAAAAACGGTCTGGAAAATGTTACTGACGGTACATCAAACACGGTCATCTATTCAGAACGTACTATCGGACGTGTTTCGACAGGCGGCGGCGGAAAAACAATAAGAATGATTGATGTTTACATCACTATGGCTTGGCCCTCGGCTTTTGGTGCGGTCAAGAATCCACGGGAAGATTCCACAAAACCGATTCTGCCAAACGTTTGCTGGGGATTTACCGGAATAGGCGGCGATTATATTCAACCAATGCCAACCGGTTCGGCTGTTTCTATTAACAGTTTACAAGGTCATGCTTGGTATAACGGATCATGGGCGGTTGTTTTCAATACAATTATGCCGCCAAATGCTCCTAATTGCGCTTCGTTTTATCACTACATGTCAGGACCGACAAGTAACCATACGAACGGCGCCAATGTTGGTTTTACCGATGGTTCCGTGCATTTTATTTCTGAAACAATTGACTATGGCGATCCCGACAAAGCCGCAGTTTTATCAGGGGAATCTCCCTACGGAGTTTGGGGAGCGTTAGGTTCGGCAAGCGGAGGAGAAGTGAAAAATCTTCCGTAACGAATCGCTACGTTAAACGTAAATAGCAGGCGTTTTCATATTCATGGTTGGCGGAAACAAAGTAATCGCGTTATAACCGCTTGAGTTTTTCGCACAATCATGTTGTTACTCTAAAAAATATTTGTAAAGGAAGGAGGATTAAAATTAAAAATGCGTAAAAAAAATGTGATTGCATTTGATCAATTGCTGCCGTTTTTAAGTTTGTTCTGTTTGTGTTGCGTTGCGTTTTTCGCCGATGGTTGTAGCCGCGCGAAAATACGCGGACTTGTTCCGGCGGAAGGAGTTTTGCTTTATGAAGAAAAACCGTTGGCATGGACAGTTATTTCGTTTGTGCCGGAAAATGCCGTCGGCAACGCCCGACTCGGAACAACTCAAACAGACGGACAAGGGCGATTTGTATTACGAACACTCGGCGATCAAGGCGTATTGCCGGGAAATTACAAAATATCCGTAACAAAATATATTCCCGATAACGGAAAAGAAACCGTTGCGGAATGGAAAAGACAACGGCAGGAATCCGGATTTGAAGAACCGCAACCTGCCGAAAATATTTTCAAGGTTGTTTCGGCAATTCCTGAAAAGTTCACAACAACAAAAACTTCAGGATTGACTTATACAATCGAATCCAAAGGAAATCGTAATATCACGATTGAGTTAAAGTGAAATGACGCGATGTTGCATTATTTGGGAGAGTTTGTTATTTTCAGACTGAAAATTCAGTCGTGAAAAAAGAATGATGAATGTTCTTGTTTTGTAAACGCGGAACATTAAATTTCTGTCAATTTAAAAACAAAAAAAATGGAGAGAATCAATCATGTCGTTAAAAATTACTAACGCGAAAATACGTTTGTTTTACGGGTTTACTTTAGTCGAGCTTCTTGTGGTCATTGCCATTATTGGCGTTCTGATCGGGTTGTTACTTCCGGCGGTACAGGCGGCGCGGGAAGCGGCAAGGAAAATGACGTGTTCAAACAATTTACACCAGATCGGTATTGCGGTTCATAATTACCATGACCAATACCGCAAAAATTTACCCGCCGGCGGATTTGCAGTGAAGTCAAATGATCGCGTCAGACGGCGAGTTTCGGGATTTGTTTCGTTGCTTCCGTTTATTGAAATGTCTCCGCTTTATGAAAAAATTGTTTCGGGCGGATACCAGTGCGAATTTAACTCGGACGTACAATCCGGCAATGACGCTGCCGGAATCGATACGGCAACTTATATGACCGGCGTTATTCCGGCATGGCTTTGTCCTTCGGACGGCGAAGGGAAGTCGAAAGGCAATACGGAGCAGACGCTAACAAATTATCGTTTCAGTTACGGGGATTTTCCGGTACATTTCAATTTGTTACAAGCGCCGGCTCCGACGTCGGGACCGGCGTCGGCATTTCCTACTTTTGGAAGTAGCGTTTCGACATTTTGTTGTGTGGATCGCGGGGCTTTCGCGCCGCAACAATGGAACGGGTCGCAAGGAATAACTGATGGTCTTTCCAATACAATGTTGTTGAGCGAACGCTGTATTGCCGGAGAAAATATTCGGCTTGTCAAAACAGGGATTATTGTTGCTGGTAGCGGAGTTCCGACGACGTTTGCCAATACGGTTCCCAGCGTCAATACAACCGGAACGGCGGTTCAAACTTGTTATGACTTAAAGAGCGGCAAGAATATTGCGGATACAATTCTTGACTCCAATATTGTCAATTGGTCGGGAAGGCGTTGGTCGGACGGAGCGCTTGCGTTTACTGGTTTCACGGCAATTTTGCCGCCGAATTCCACGTCGGGTTTAGCAAGTAACGCCGAATACAGCGGCGGTTTTATTAGTCCGTCAAGTTATCATTCCGGCGGCGTTCAGGTTTGTATGGCGGACGGTTCGGTCAGATTCATTTCTGATACGATTGATTATCAAGGTATCAACGGCAATGCTGTTTCCTATGCGGGTTACAATACGTTTATTGAATATGGTAAATCATTTCATGGCGTTTGGGGGGCGCT
>JAISZO010000305.1 GCA_031269105.1 Planctomycetaceae bacterium
TTTTCGTGATGTTCATCAGCAAGCAGATTCACCGGAACGGGAGCGGTTTTGACCGTCGTACCGACAATACTGTAACGTGAAAATGATAATTCAAGCCGATACCAAAACATCGCGTTGCGTCCGAAAATCGCCGCAATTACTTCATACGGAACATTCCACTTGCGAAGCAACAATCCAAACGCAACTTCTTCGGTTAAAGCCATCGAATACGGCATAACAAACGACGACAAAATCGTATAACAAAGGTCTCGGGAAAACGTATCCGGCGAACAACAAGTTCGCGTTTTTGATGGTTTCGTTTGCCATGGAAAGTGAACCCATGCTTCATTTCCGTCGGAAATAGTTCAGCAAGACGCCGATAATTTTCCATAAGCCATCGACGAAATTTCACATCATCGTTCAATATCGTATGGTACGCCTCTTGCTCTATCGGCAAAATGATAGTACGATTGTGCCTTTGGGGCGACGGCGTCGTTCCAAAGTCGCATAATTTACCTCCTTGTTCGTTGGTTATACAAGACGTAATTATGACCTTTTTACAATTTTATGTCAGCAGCAACCTGCAAAATTCAACTTTATTTAAAGACGCCTAATACGGTAGATTCAGGAAAATTTTTAACGAGGACAAACCAAGACCTTCCTACTGGAAAAAAACTACTGCGTAACATGAGCTTTTAATTATTAGCTTTTCACTTTTAAGCTTTCTTTGAGCGGTTCCGGTCCAAGAGTGGCAATGTAAAAATCCGGTTCGGGAGAATCGGCAAGGAACGTGTTGATCGATTCGGCGTCAAGAGCGTTAATTCTTTCCTTAATTTCATTCCTGCTGCGGATGCGTCCAAGATGATACCAATCATGGACAATTCCGGCGACGCGCGATTCCGTCGATTCTTGTTGCATGACCAAAACGCTCTTTGCGCGGATCTTAAGCAACTCGACTTCTTTTTCCGTCACGCCTTCTGAAATACGCCGCAGCTCATGCAGTAATATATTGAGAGATTCTTTCGCGCGGTCGGCGGTCGTTCCGCAATAACAAGTAACTCCCCCGCGATCGCGAAATGAAAAATGCGACGCTCCGACCGTATAACAAAGTCCGCGTTTCTCGCGAATCTCCGTAAATAATCGGGAACTCATTCCTCCGCTGAGAATATTGACGGCGCCGTACTCCAAAAGATAATTCGGGTGAGAAAAAGGCACGCCTTGATAAGCGACGCCGATGTGCGTTTGTTGCGAATCGTAAGGAATGTGTACCGTCCGCTTTCCGTCGAATGTTTCCGCAACGACCGGAATTTCTTTCGGAGTCCAATCGCCAAATAAACGCGACGCCCAATCTGCCAATTGATTCCAGTCGAATTTTCCCGCAACTCCAAGTATCGCTCCTTTCGGCTGATAAAACAGACTATGACACCTTTGGACGTCATGGATCGTCATAGAATTTAGCGTCGCCAGAGTTCCGCACGTCGGCAATCCCCACGGGGCAGGCAGAAAGTTTTTGCTTAACTCCGTCATTACCTTTTGTCCGGGATCGTCCTCAAGCGAAATGATTTCCTGTTCGATGACTTGCTTTCCCGCGTCCAGTTGCTTTTCCGGGAAACGCGGACGCCGCGCAACATCCGCCATCAGCGAAAGCGTCGGCAAAAGATTCGACGCGAGAGTCGCCGCCGAATAGACCGTATGTTCGTTGGAAAGAGCTTCCTCGCGGTCGGCGCCAAGATTTTCAAACGCCTCAACCAATTGACGGCTCTCGTATTTTCCCGCGCCGCGCAACGCCATCTCGCAAGTGAGATTCGCGAGTCCCAAGCGTCCCGGCGGATCGTAATTACTTCCGCACGGGAGCCAGAGCGAACATGCCGCCGAATCGCACCACGTCATCAATTCCGCAACCAGCGTCATGCCGTTCGGAAAATGATGCGTATGATTAATAGGAGAAATGTTATTCACAAAACTGTCGATAAGAAAAAGGAATTTTCAGCGACGTCGGGATACAATCCGAACATTCTAACGTCCGCAACCGCAACAGCGGCAACCGGATTTTTCTTCCTTTTTGTTATCGAGAATTTCGACCGCTTCAAACTTTTGACCTTCGAGCATGGAAAGACTCGCGCCGCCGCCAGTGCTGACGTGCGAAACTTTCTCGGCAAAACCAAGCTGCTGAATTGCCGCCGCGCTGTCGCCGCCGCCGATAATGCTGACGGAATCGCTATCGGCAATCGCTTGCGCGACAATCTTTGTTCCTTCGTCAAACGGAGGCATTTCGCAAACGCCCATCGGTCCGTTCCACACGACAGTCTTCGCGGTTTTAACAAGAGAGGCAAACAATTTCGCGGTTTCCGGTCCAATGTCAAGACCTTCCCAACCGTCGGCAATTTCGCCGGATTCAAAAATTTTCTTGTTGCAATCGGCTTTGAAATCGTCGCCGCAATGATTGTCTATCGGCAAAACTAATTTGTCGCCGCCCGCCGCGAGAAGTTCTTTCGCAAGATCAACTTTGTCCGGCTCGACAAGCGATTTTCCGACTTTTCCGCCCTGCGCCAGCGAAAACGTGTAAGCCATCGCGCCGCCAATTAACACTTTATCGCAAATACTAAGCAGATTTTTGATGACGAGGATTTTGTCGGAAACTTTGGCGCCGCCGAGAATCGCGATAAACGGACGTTTCGGCGAACTGATCGCATCGGTGAGATATTGAATTTCTTTCGCCACGAGAAAACCGACAACTTTCGGCTTATTTCCCATGGCTTTTGGTACGGCGACCATCGAAGCGTCCGTGCGATGACAGGTTCCAAATGCGTCGTTGCAATAAATATCCGCGAAAGAAGCCAACTCGCCCGCAAACGCCGTGTCGCCTTTCTTTTCGCCCGGCTGAAAACGGAGATTTTCGAGAACCAACACGCCGCCGGTTTTGAGCGCCGCAACTTTCGCTTTTGCGTCGTCGCCGACGGTATCGGTTGCAAAATCGACCGGCGTTCCGAGAATTTCGCCGAGCCGCACCGCCGTCGGTTTCAGGGTGTATTTGGCGTCGGGAGCGTCTTTCGGACGTCCGAGATGGCTCATCAGAATCAGCTTGCCGCCGCGATCCAACACCGATTTGATCGAAGAAACCGCCATCTGAATCCGGCGGTCGTCGGTGATTTGTCCTTGATCATCCAGAGGAACGTTAAAATCAACACGCATCAACACGGTTTTTCCCGCAACATCTACGTCTTGAATCGTAAGTTTTGCCATTTTATCACCCTTTCAAAAAATATGGGATTCTGTTTTTATTGAACATTGCACGCCGTTTGTCTCGCCATGATAACATGAATATTTAGAGCAAGACGTCGGCATAATCACGTATAATTTTATCGATTTTTCGGAATTTGAAAAGGCGGGATTCATAAGTTGGATATGTACAAATTTAAGTTGATTTAATAGGACGCCGCTATAGAATTTTTTCATTAGGAAAATATTCCTACAGAATTGTTATTTTGTATAGTCGCGGCGACAATCTTGTCTTTTCACGGAATTGTATTTTATTCGCGATTCGTGTTTTCAGCTGTATCTCCTTTATTTTCAAGAGATTACGGAAAACGTTTTTTATCGTTTTTTTGGTATGAAAGGTGCATAAGAGAAAAACAACAAAAACGTTTTGGGAATTGTTTGAATGTCGATCAAAAGAGTTTTTGGTCTTTCCCGAATGAAAAATCGGAAATTCTCTTCCATCAAGAGAGATTTCTTGGCACAAAAAAGAAACTAAAAAGGAGCTTGAGATGTTGTTGCCATTTGAGTTGCCGTCGGCGCTTTTTGCGCGAGAGGCAGTCACCGCCCCTGAAAATATTGTAGAAGCCGCCGTAGCGGTTGCCGACAAATTTTCATCGGCGGACACGATTTGGGTGTTGCTTGGCGCGGCGCTGGTGTTTTTTATGCAGGCGGGTTTTGCCGCAGTCGAAGCCGGATTCACGCGGGCAAAAAATACGGGAAATATCGTAATGAAAAATCTGATGGATTTTTCATTGGGAACCTTTTTCTTCTGGTTCGTCGGTTACGGCGTGATGTTTGGCGCTGCGAGCGCGTATTTTGGCGGTTTTGATTTTTTTATGCAAGACGCGTTTCAAGGTAAAGGTTGGGAAAATTCATTTCCGATTCCAGCGTTTCTGATTTTCCAAACGGTCTTTTGCGCCACTGCCGCGACAATCGTTTCCGGCGCTATGGCGGAACGCACAAAATTTGCCGCCTACTGTATTTACAGCGTGCTGATTAGCGCCGTCGTTTATCCGATTTCCGGTCACTGGACATGGGGCGGCGGTTGGTTGTCCGAAGTGGGAAATAATTTATTTGGCGAAGGATTTGAAACCGCGACAGGCGGCGCCGGTTTTCATGATTTTGCCGGTTCAAGCATCGTCCACATGGTCGGCGGAATTGCCGCGTTTATTGGAGCGGCAACGCTTGGTCCCCGTATCGGAAAATACACGAAAGACGGCAAACCAAAAGCGATTCTTGGAAGTAATCTAGCGCTTGGCGCGTTAGGCGTATTTATTCTCTGGTTCGGTTGGTTTGGATTCAACGGCGCTTCGACAACTTGTGCAAGCGGCGACGATACCTTGATTTCTATGGGTAACATTTTTGTTACGACCAATATGGCGGCGGCAGTCGCGGCGGCGGTCGTGATGATTGTCACTTGGTTGCGTTACGGAAAACCGGACGTTTCGATGACGCTTAACGGCGCTTTGGCGGGGCTGGTTGGAATTACCGCCGGTTGCGACGCCGTTTCTCCGGCGGGCGCGGCAATTATTGGTCTTATTTGCGGTATTGCTCTTGTCTTTGCGATTGAGTTTATCGACAAGGTTCTCAAAGTGGACGATCCGGTTGGCGCTATTGCGGTTCACGGCGTTTGCGGCGCCATTGGAACTATTCTTGTCGGCGTGCTTGCGTTGAACGGAGGATTAGTTTACGGCGGCGGAGCAAACTTCCTTATTGTTCAATTGATTGGCGTTGCGTCGATTGGAATATGGGTGGTTGTTATGATGCTTGTCGTTTTCAACGTCATTAAATATACGATTGGTTTGCGGGTTTCGGCGACGGAAGAAATTGAAGGGTTGGATATCACCGAACACGGTTTGGCGAGCAGTTACGCCGACTTCACGCTCAACGATCAGCTTCTTGGCGTGACCGCGCACGATGAAGGAAAAGTACCAGTTTCGCAAGCGATTTCGGTCGCCAGAAAAACGGTTTCCGCTCCCGCCGCAACGGTTGCGTCGCCGAAAGCGGTTGATCCAAACCGTCCGAAGATTTCCAAGATTACGATGATTTTCCGTCAAAGCAAGTTTGAGGAACTCAAGAAAGCTCTCGGCGATATTGAAGTAACCGGTATGACCGTCACGCAGGTCATGGGTTGCGGAATGCAAAAAGGAAGCAGCGAGTATTATCGGGGCGTTCCGATTGACATTCAGCTTTTGCCGAAAGTCCGCGTCGAAGTGATCGTCTGTAAAGTACCGGTGGATTTGGTGGTGGAAACCGCGAAAAAAGTTCTTTACACGGGAAACATTGGCGACGGCAAGATTTTTGTGTACGACGTTGAAAACGTCGTCAAAGTCCGCACCGGCGAAGAAGGTTACGCCGCCTTGCAGGACGAATGATACTGATTGAAGCGAAAAAGCTAAAAGTGAAGAGTGATAAAGATAAAAATGAAGAGTTAGGCAAAGGATTGTTTTAATCCAGAACTGCGTATTCCGCTTGCAAAACTTTTAACTTTTAGTTTTTCACTTTCAACTTACTCCGTACTCTCTTGATGCAAAGTCGGGTTGTTCCTTGTTGGACAGCCCGGCTTTTGCGTTAAGAATAGGATTTATTCTTTCGATTTCACTTGCCGACGTCATTCTAGAGACAAGCCCAAACGTCGGAGGAAAGCGTCAAATCTTCCATCAAACATTCGCGCCCGAGAAAATGATATTTTTGCGTTCCGAGCCGATGATAAGGCAACAATTCCAAATCGGCGTTAGGATATTGTCGCACCAACTCGATCATTCGCAAAACGTCGTCTTTCGCGTCGTTAAACGCCGGAACAATCGGCGTGCGGACATGAATTGTAAGGTCGGGAAATTCCGCCGTCATTTTTCGGAAATTTTCGAGAATCGGAGCAAGCGGCGCGTTTGTTTGTTCCTGATGTTTCGCCGCGTCAAGCGTTTTTATGTCAAAAAAAATACTGTCCAACAAGCGGCACGATTCTTGCAGCGTTTCCCATGCAACAAGACCGCAGGTTTCCATCGACGCGTTAATATGACGGCGTTTCGCTTCCCGCAAAATAGCCAGCGAGAAATCTTTTTGCCATAACGGTTCGCCGCCGGAAAGCGTGACGCCGCCGCCGGAACGAGCGTAAAACGCCGCGTCTTGCTCCGCAACCGCCAACACGTCGTTTACGCTTCGCGTTGTTCCGTAAACGACGAGTCCTTGCACGGGACAGACACTGACGCAAACATGCGGACAATGACGACACCGCAAACGGTCGATTTCAATTTTTCCATCGTCGCGTGAAGTTATCGCGTCATTCGGACAAACCGCAAGACACCGCCCGCAACGCGAGACGTCCAAGCAACGGCGAGCGTTATACGCCAATTCCGGTTCAGGATTTTGCGATTCGGGATTGGAACACCACCGACACCGCATTGGACAGCCCTTCAAAAACACGACAGTCCTAATTCCCGGTCCGTCATGCACGGAAAACTTTTGAATATTAAAAACGACTCCGGTTGTTTGACAATCTTCGCGGCTGCTCATGGACGTCTTTTAATATTTAAACTGTTTATCGATGATTTTTTTGTACTTGTTTCGGCGGTTGGCAAGACGGTTCGGGTCTTCGGCTTTGAGCGTTTCTTCATACGCGGCAAAATTGCCCTCAAACCATCGCACGCGACCGTTTCCCTCAAAAATTAAAATATGCGTGCAAATCCGGTCGAGGAAAAAACGGTCGTGACTGATTACCGCCGCGCAGCCGGAAAAATCCAGCAACGCTTGTTCTAAAACGCGCATCGTCGCCACGTCAAGATCGTTTGTCGGCTCGTCGAGTAATAACAGATTCCCGCCGCGTTTCAGAAGTTTTGCCAAATGCACGCGGTTCCGCTCTCCGCCGGAACATTGACCGACCAATTTTTGCTGCTGCGTTCCGCGAAAATTAAACCGCGAGACATACGCCCGACTGTTCATTTTGATTGGTCCCAGTTCGACGACGTCTTTTCCGTCGGTGATTTCGTCAAAGACGGTCGCCGAATCGTTCAATGCGTCGCGGTGTTGATCGACATACGCCAGTTGCACCGTCGATCCGAGTTCCAGCGTTCCGGCGTCCGGTTTTTCATTGCCGACAATCATGCGAAACATCGTTGTTTTTCCGGTTCCGTTGGGACCAATCACTCCGACAATCGCGCCTCGCGGAATACTGAACGAACAATTGTCAATCAGCGTCGTCGAATTGCCGCCAATAAGAAACCCTTTCGAGACTTTATCAAAGACCAACACTTTTTCGCCGAGTCGAGGTCCCGGCGCGATTTGGATAATCGCGTCGCTTCTTTCGTCCATTTGCTGTTGCGACGCCAAGCGCTCGTATGATTTGATACGCGCCTGATTTTTCTGCAACCGCCCCTGATGCGCCATCCGAATCCAGTCCAATTCTCGCTGTAAGGTCTTCTGACGCTGCGACTCTTTCTTTTCGAGAAGGCGAAGCGCCTCCGCTTTTTGAGCAAGCCACGACGAATAATTTCCCTCAAACGGAATACCGCGCGTCGCGTCGAGTTCGAGAATCCACTTGGTCACGTTGTCGAGAAAATAGCGGTCGTGCGTCACGATAATCACCGTGCCGGAATAATCGCGCAACGCTCCTTCAAGCCACTGTACGGTTTCCGCGTCGAGATGGTTTGTCGGTTCGTCGAGCAACAGCAAATCCGGCTTTTCGAGCAACGCCATACAAAGCGCAACCCGCCGCCGTTCTCCGCCGGAAAGTTTTCGCACAACCGCGTCGTCCGGCGGCAACACCAGCGCGTCGGCGGCGACGTCGATCATCCGGTCAAGTTCCCAGCCGTTGACGAGATCAATTTGCTCCTGCAAACGTCCCATCTGTTCCATGAGTTTATCGAAATTGTCCGCTTGATCCGGGGCAGCCATCGCTACGGAAATTTCGTTAAACTGGTCGAGTAGCGTTTGAATCGGCGCGACCGCCGCGAGAAGATTTTCCCGCACGGTTTTATCGAGTTCGAGTTCCGGCTCTTGCGCGACATAACATACCCGCATTCCTTTCGCCAGCGACGTTTCCCCCTCGAAATCTTTGTCGATTCCCGCCATGATTTTAAGCAGCGTCGATTTTCCCGAACCGTTTTCGCCGACAATACCGATTTTCGCTCCGTAATAAAACATAAGAGAAATCTCTTGTAAAACCGTCTTTTCTCCGTATTTTTTGGAGACGCGGTTCATTTCATAAATAAAATGCGGCGGCATGATTTCAATGGATTGATACTTGGTTTTGGCGTTAAGAGAAATTTTGAACAACGCCGTTATTATCCCCGAAAGACGGAATCTTTCAAGGAGCGGAAAGAAACGCGAAGCAAGTTAAAAATTAAAAGAATAAGAGTGAAAAGTTTCGCAACCTAAAACAAAATTCCCCTCCGGTGGAGGGGTGGCGGTCAACTACGTTGACCGACGGGGTGGTTGATTATTTTCTCGCGCGGCGCTTTCCTGCGGTTTCATCGCCGGTTACGCATAATTCCGCCGCTGCGCGGCTATCCAATGATTGTTTCAATCACAGAGCAACATATTTCGCTTGCGAAACTTTTAACTTTTAGTTTTTAACTCAAATACTTTCTTCGCGCTTCTTCGTTCTTCGTGGTGAACGTGTTAAAAAACGGACGACGAAATTTATCGCCGTCCGTTTTGAAGAAAGATGAGTTTATTGCTTAACGTAAAACGCCGTAATACAACGTAAAAAATTCTTTATCGGTAATTGTTCACCCGTCCAACCGCAATCGGATTGACAACCGGCGTGGTTACGGAATTTGTCGCGGGACTCTGGTAACGATTGACCGTAGAAGCCGGAACCGCTGTTGCAAAAACCGTAGCGTTATTCGCCGTCTGATAATTGACGGAACGTACCGGTTGCGGGACTCCGGTGGTCGGCTGTTGCGCGGCGGCAAGCGTTCCTCGAGCCGTTTCGTACACGTATGGCGAATTGGTATTGTACGCAGTCGGCGGTTCGGTATAAATCACTTCGCTGTTTTCCGTTTCCAATGACGATTGCGGTATCGGATAACTCGCTTGCGGCTGCGGATTTTGATGTTGCCGCAAAACTCCCCGACTAATTACTTCCGGTCGCGTGTAACCGTAGTTGATGTAATGTCCCGCGTCGCGTTGACGCGCCAATTTAACGGCGTCGAAGCGGGCTTTTCCGGGCCACGCACCCTCGGCAAGCGCTACGTTATCATATTCAAGCAGCGAACCTTTCAAGTAATGCAACCGCGTAATCGACGTATTGTAATTGACCAATGCATTGAAATACGCGCTTTCGGCTTCTGCTAACCGTCGTTGCGCGTCCAGCACTTGGTCGAGCGTCGTGGTATTAAGCTGATACGCTTCGTTCGTCGTTTTAACTTCCACTTCGGCGGCGCTTCGGCGGTTGAAATTGGTTTCCGCAAGACTGTAATAACGATCCATATCCCGCAAACTGTCGGCAAGATTATGACTCAATTCCAATTCTTGTTCTTGCAGCAAGGCGCGGTATTTCGCAAGATTCAATTCCGCGTTTCGGACGGCGGCGTGTTCTTTTCTCCAACCAAACGGCGCGTTCAACGACAATTGCATATTCCAACCCGCGTAATCGCCTCCGCTCAGCGAGCGGTACGCGCTACTGGAATTGTCGGCATGATTCATTAAATCATGTCCCATTCCGTTGAATCGATACGACGCGCCGAAATCCAACTGCGGCAAGAGAAAGTTTTTCGACGCTTGCAATTCCAGTTCGCGTTGTTTCACGTCCCATTTTAATTTACGAAGTTCAGGAGCGCGGGCAAGACCTTCGCTGAGAACTTCATTCCAATCGAATCGGATTTTCGCAACGGACGGTTCATCCGTCGGTTTAATTAAGCGTCCGTCGGACGGCGCAATTCCCATTGAGTAACGGAGTATCGATTCCGTTTTATAAATGTTGCTGAGCGCCTCTTGCGTACTACCATAAAATTGATAAAACTGCTGACGCGATTGAGATTCCGCCTGACTTGTTCCGCGACGGTCGCCGGCAATATAAAACGAATAAACTTTTCGCCACGTTTCGTGCGACGCCCGCAAACCGGATTTGACCGTTTCGTAATAACGATAAGCGTAATACAAACTCCAGTAAGCGTTTTCCGTGTCGGAGACTAATTTGCGCACGCCCATCTCGAAATCGACAAGCGATTTTTCCGATGTGATTCGCGCAATCAACACGCCGTTATAGTAACCGGGAATCGCGCCGGGACCGGCAATCCGGTTGAATGCCAGACCGCGTCCCCGTAACAACGCCTGCGTGAAACCGGCTTCGGTGTAAGTTGACCAGTTGCTTCCCCATTCTCGTGAAGCCGTAGCGTTACTCCAATCGTACACATTGTTGTTCCGCACATAAAACGTCGTGCCGGTTGCGGCATATTTTGAAATCGTCGCCTGAAACGTTCCCTGATCGGATTGCGAAATGCCTGGGCGAAACGCCATTGAAATACCAGTGACGTTTTGCTGTTCGTCGGCTTTCGTCCAACCGGCGGACGCGCTCAATTGACCGTCAAACGCGGACAACGCGGCTTCAACGCCGTAACGCGGGTCGGTTTCGACCAACGCGGGATCGTAAATCGTGCCGCTGCCGTAAGGATTGCTCAATAAAGCGCTTGGCGAGCCCATCGCACCCGTTGCTCCAAAGGAAACGCCGCCCAAATTACGAAGAACTTTTCCATTTTCAAGAGCGATTCGGACGATTTCCTGAAGAGATAAATTCCAGTATTCGCGCGGCGTTCCGTTATCGACAGTCAACGGAGCTTCGGCGCTGATTACTTCGGGAATCGACTCGACATGCGTATCGGGAATTTCCGGTCTCATCGCGTCGCCGATGTAATGCCCTTCCGTATTCCCTCTTTCAAACAGGTACACCGGTTGTTGCGCACGGCACCCGAATACCAAAACGGTAATCATTCCCAAGAACAACGGAATCCATTTTTTCCAACTCATCAGACGTCCATTCCTGTTAATTAAAAGATAAGTTTGGCAGACCAGCATAATGGTCATCCTCTCACCTCAGTGTTGTCATTTCAAGCAGTTTTTGCCCGGAAATGCGTGATTGTTTCTTGTTCCCATCAAAACTCTCGGTTTCACGCTCCCAGCGTTCCTTGAGTCCCGAACATTTCGATATCGTCAATCAATTCCAGCACGATTCGTTTTAACGTATCGTCCAAAACTTTGACAAAAGTGAAAAAAACACTTAAAAAGGAAACATTTTCGCTAAAAACTGTTAAAGTTATCCTATTTTACCGCGAAATTTTCCTATATTATTGTAATTTTTGGACGGAATCTCTTGTAAAAATCGAAAACAGTTTGCGAAAGGAAATTTCTACTATCCTTTCAACAAGATTTTTCGGCAAAACGCGATGACAGGAAACATTCCAGATGATACGCTTTTAACAAAAAAATAAAATCGCGGTATGGTTGCGATTATTCTCCTGAAAATGCCGAAGTTACTAGATATAACTAAAGCGATAGATGTTTTAATAATAACGGAAATAGGGCTTGTTTTAGAAAAATGGAGAAGGAATTTTATAACGTAAGCGACGGATTAAACCCTCGCTTACGTTTTGGGACGCGATTTTGAGTTTATCAAAAACTACTCGCTTTTTTCGTTTCGGCAAAATGCGGGCGATAAACGCGTTTCCTGATTGTTTTCGACAAATGCGGAACACGTTCCGGCAAAAGCGGAATCATCAATTGTACGTCTTTTGCCGCTTTGATTTCTTCCGCGTCGTTGCCTTCTTCCAGTAATTTCACAAACTGCAACGCTTCCTCGCGATTCGTCAAAAAGCGACAGATTTGCAAAAAACGTCCGAGAAACCGCATCGCTTCTTTTACTGTGATTGACCGCAATTCTACGCCGCCGAGATAAACGCCATATTCGTCATAAAGCGGATTGCTCAAATTGATGACGTTATTTTTCGTCAGCAAAATTTCTGAAATCGAATCGCCGTTTTTTTCCGCTTCTTGATACGCCAAGTCAATCACCTGATATCCGTTCAACCACTGCACTTCCGAACGCGGAAAGCCGATACGGACATAAATTCCATAGTTACTTTTTAATTCTGGCATAGCCGTCCTCCCTTTTCAAAACAATTTTAACGGTTTTGAGTCCTACAATATACCAATTTTGTAAACTCGCCTTTTTCTTTGCAAAAATAAAACATAATTGCGATTGTTGAAGGATCAATGGAAATTTATCGCGGGGATTCCGACATTTTTGTCGCATTGTCAAGAATTACGCCAAACTTTTAACGATGATTTCACAATGATTGCCAACCATTTATTATTATATACGAACACGGTCGGTTTGTAAAGAGATTTTGTGTACTTTTTTTATTTTTTAAAAAATTTTCCTTACTGTCCACTAAATTACTGTAGAATTTACACAATCTTCTGGAGAATAATACTGAAAAATAAGAAAAAATGTTGTAAGCATTGCTTTCCAAAGAAAAAAATTTTTATACATTTAATTTGTGTTCATTATTAGGATTTGTCAAGTTTTTTAATAAAAAAGAACATTTTACCGCTCTTTCCGGTAAAATTTAAGATATACTTTTTTCAACGAAAATATTCTGTTTCAAAATAAAATATTCCAATAAATTTCAAAACAAACATTAAAAATTATCGCTTATGTCTGTATCAATCAAGCGTTTGTTAGGTTTTCAGACGGGACGTCATGCTTTGTTTCGCGAGCTTTGCAACCATCATAAACTGGATAAAAAAACGAAAAAACTTTTGCTTCAAATCATCAATGAACTTGGCGTGGAATCTCCCGCGATGATTTTTATTGATCCGCAGGTTCTTGCCAACGCGATGTCGCTTCCCGGTATCGCTCATTCTGTCGGCGCGATTCGCGATTTATTTTATACATGGTTCGACGGAAGTAAAGGAATCATGTTGGAATCATCGGAAGAAAATTTATCCTTGTCTTAATCATTTTGAACGATAGACGTCAATCGCTAAAAATTATGACTCCTTTTTTAGAAAAAACAATTCGTCTTCTTGCCAATTCGGAAAACGCCTCGTCTATAGAATTGTTGCAATTTTTATTAGAATCATCCGACCGCGATACGCGAGAAAAGGCGCTTGCCGGTCTTTATTTGAAAAATTCTCCCGAAATTTTGCTGCAACTCTTTGATAAGATTCGCGATCATGAAAAAGAATGGCTGGATTTGCCGTTTCTCACGCCGGACAGAATGAGTAAAATTATTGAACCGGCTTTTCAAAGTAATCATTACGAATTGGCAAAACACGCTTGTCAATTTGCGGTACGAAATAAATTATACGAATCGGTCGGGACGATTACGCGGCTTTTCAAAATTCATCATCCGAAATGGATGGAATTAGCGGCGCAAACCGTTTTACAGCTTGCGGAATCGTTTTATAACGATCTGGCGGACGCTCCGTCGGAAACGGCGCGGCGAAATATGGATCGCCGCCGCGAATGGTTCGCTTCGCAACTGGAAGATTCTGTTCGTCATTTCGGAATGCACGATTATATCGAGCCGATTAAAGCGTATCTTCTTGTCGCTAAAAAAAATTATCCTTTTTTAATCAACACATTCAACGACATTCACTCGAAAGTTTGCAAAACGATCATTGACTTATTGCAAAATCAGGAAGAAACGCGGTTTTATCGATTGTTGCTTGGTTTTCTCGACGACACAAGTTCTCCCGCTATTGTCGATATTATTTTAACGTCCAAGCAAGACCCGAAATTTATTTCCAGTTTGCTGCAAACGATCGGAAAAAATCCGTCGCAACAAATGCGCGGCGCTTTAAAACGTTTTCTGAATTTTTCCTGGATTGATCCGAATCATGAAAATTTGCCGGATTGGATTGTCGGTTTGGAAGAAAATTTTGTACAATTGATTGCCAATTCGGGATTGCCGCGAAAAACGTCGCTGGCGATGTTCGATTGGATTCTCCGTCTTCCTTCCGTTGAGGGACGGCTTGCGGCAATCAAAGCGATTCGCGGATTTCACGGGGAAGACGTCAATAATATTTTGATTGAAGCGGCGGAAGATTCCGATCCGCAAGTCTGTTCCGAAGCGTTACGGCTCATGAAAAATCGAAAAATCGGCAAGATTGATCAAATTCTTTTGCAAAAAGTTTACCATCCGTCAGAATTAGTGCGTCGTACGATTTATCAGTTGACGCCGGATTTTCATATTGAAAATTTCTTTCGGAATGTCGGACAAATGACGGAAAATACCGCGACGGCGTTCGGCAAAATTGTACGAAACGTGGATTCTAATACGCGCAAACATATTTCGCAGGAAATTCAAAGTTCGATTCCGGTACGAAGAAAAGTGGCGATGGACGTTATTCGCTATACCGGTCTTACGGAAGAATACGAAGACGTTTTGATTGCGCTTGTCGAAAACGACGACGAAACCGATTTGCGAATTGAGGCGTGCTGGATGTTAGCGACGATTCTTTCCGCCAATTCTTACAAAACATTGCAGAAAGCCGAACGCGACCGCAACCCGCTCGTACAACAAGCGGCGATACAAGCGGCAACCAATTGGCGCGAAACGGTTTCCAACTATGCCCGAAATGTTTAAAATTCTTTCGGAATTTCAAACGTGTTTTTTACCATTCGTCCGGCTGTTGCGGGATCGTTTCGGCTTGACCGCTCAACATAAGATACGAAACGGTGAGCCAGCAAAAATAGTAACCGATGAGTGGCAAGAATGCAATTCCGCAAGTGAGCGTAAGAATCATAAACGTTGTAAACGGTTTCGACGTCGCGGGCGTTCCGGTCGCCAATGCGCGAAGGTTGCCGCGAGTTAATCGCCACGCCATACGATACGCCGAAATGAAATTCACGCCGCGATCAATGATACAATGCAGTCCCAACGCCGACCGCATATAAAACAGACAAAGAATCGCAATCCAAATCAAAACGCCGAGTAAATAAACAAGAACGCCGAGAATTAAAAACGGATAATCAGGATCGTTGATTTGTATTTTGTCGAGTATCAAACTTCCGGGAAGCAAGACAATCGTCGCCAATAGAATAACAAAAACAAACGTCAAAAGAAACAGTACGCATTGACTTGCGACCCAAACGAGATGAAAAAACTCGCGAATCGACGGCGAGAAAATCATGTTTTCTTTGCGAAGTTTGCGAAGAATTACGCTGATTGAAACGACGTAAAACACAACGCCGAGCAACAAGACGCACGCGACAATTGCAATCATGCCGACGACGTCCCATCGGCTTTCTACAAAATCTCTGTAATAAACGATTGCGGCAACGACGGCAATCAGCGGAAAGAGAAAAAAACTTTGCGCAAAACCAACGGCGATATATGTTCCTTTGTTGAACGAATACGCAGAAGTCGTCGCTTCCCAAAGGAGAACGCTTGTGATTTTTCGCGGCGACGGTTCCGCCCGAAAAAAAATCGCCATTTCGACCGGTCTTTCGTCAACGTCGCACGCTTCATAAGGATTGACGTCCGGCGGCGCGTTTTCGTTATGTTTCATCATCTTTCCGTCCGTTTGTATTTATAATGGCAATAACATTCCGTCGAATTTGGTTTTCAATGCCTCGATTTTGTTTTTCCGAACATGCTTTTTCTCGTTCCGGGCAACAAATTTCTCCCGTTGAAGTCCTTTTTGTTCTTTGGAGCAACCACGCAACGGCGGCATGACGCATAATCGGCGGTGAAATCGCCGGAGAGCCCTGCGCGCGAAAACAATCAAGCCCCGCAATGAGCGAGATAATGAGTCTTTAAAAGTTCTCTGAATTTTCACAGCAAAAAGAACAAAAGAAAACGATTCATGTTTTTTCGTCGGCGGATTTCCGCTTGCCGCCGGGAAAGCGTTTTTTGAGTTCGTCATAAACCGCTTTTGCGCCGGAAACGTCGTGAGTCGCCGCAGTCTTGACCGAATTGTAAAAGACCAACGCGGCTTGATACGCCTCGCTTCCGGCAAGCATTGTCGTATCGTCCACGTTTTCCATCAGTTGCGTGATTGAATTCAGCAACGTCCAAAGTCTGCGCGCATCCAAAAATCAATATCAAAATCGTCTCTATTGAGATACGGCGGTACGAGCGTCGGATTTTGTTTGGCGAAATCGTGCGTCTTCTCGACAAAACTGAACGTCTTTTCGCCCATCTTGACAATGCTCTTGCGTTCTTCCGGCGTGAGCGCTATACTCCATTCGCTGACGACTTGGCTGTTTTGATTAATAAAAATAACTATTTCGTTAGCGAAAAGAGTATACCACGTACGGTTTCAGTAAATTCAACGACTCGTTGACGCGCGTCTGAACTTCGTTGAGAACGTGTTCAGGAATCGCTTGCGAATGTTCATTCGGCATAATCATGTCCTTTCGTAAAAATCGGGCGGTTCATGTTAAACTGACTCAAAAATAAACAAATATCAATATTCATAGCGTAATAATTCTATTTTGGGGATTGCTCTTTGTCAAGGTCGGGAATGACCGGTTGTTTTCAATTTGATAAAAGCCAGAATAGCATACAAACAAAACAGAGACGTCCAAGAAACAACATCGAAGCAACAATTCTCAAATACCAATTTCCTAAAATTATCACCGGGAAAGAAAACAAATTACTCGTATAGGGCGCATAGATTCCGTGTAAGAGGAATTTTTGCCAGACGGTTTGATGACGACTCAATTCGCGGTCGCTCCATACTTCTATAAAACCGCCGCAAAGCCATAATTACAATGGATTATCAGATTCAAATTCATTAAGAAATTTTAGTATCTCTATTGCTTTATCAAATTTCTCTTTATTTTGTGAATCCATTTTTTGCTTTTCTAAAAAAATCATCATTTCATTAACTGTTGCGAGTGGTTGTTTAATTCCATATCCATTTTCAAAATAATTTGCTTTAAACAACTTGAAATCATTTTTGTAATAATGTTCTATAGGAAAGAGTGCGCTAATATTCCGCCGCTCCTTACCCCCCCTCTTGACCGACATTATTAAAATTCTAGCATTTCCATTATTCACCTCCTATGGAACTTTATCAATGATCACAATCAGAAATAGCGGCTCTGAAAG
>JAISZO010000382.1 GCA_031269105.1 Planctomycetaceae bacterium
GTTTTCTCTCGCTGGTTATGATTTGGTTGGTTTGGGAACGTCGTTTTTTTATGACGAAAACGACGTCGCAAATGATAACGATGCAAACGCGATTAACCGATCTTGAAAACAAAGTCGCGCTCGGCGACGAAAAAATTGTCGGACTGCTCAACGCGCAATTACAGACGTTGCGTGAAATCAAAGACGGACAAAGCGAAAACTTTTCGCGGATGTGGGCGTTAGCAATGCGGGAAAAGAAGAATGAGATTCAAGATTGACTTTCGGACAATGAAAAAGATGTTCTTCGACCGCGCGGCGGTGAAGAAACGCGTTGACGTTCGGACGCGAAAAGCGCTGTCGAAGTTTGGGGCGTATGTTCGTCAGACGTCGCGTCGGTCGATTAAGAAACGCAAAGGAACGTCGAAGCCCGGACGTCCGCCGTTCAGTCATGTCGGCACGCTCAAACGATTTATCTTTTTCGGTTACGATGCGGAACGGCGAAGCGTTGTTATTGGACCGACGCTTGTTCCGGGCAAACGCGGAACTGCGCCGTCGTCGTTGGAATACGGCGGCAAATCGAACGCGTCTTGGGGCGGTCAAACAAAGATTCGGCAACGACCATACATGCACCCGGCGTTTGAAAAACATTTACCGATGGCGCCGGACTTATGGAGGAACAGCGTGAAGTAAGCGCAGAGTTACGCAAGCGATTGTTTCAATCTCGGAATTAAAATTTCGCTTGCGACACTTTTAGTTTTTAGCTTTTAACTCTATTCTCAAATATTTATGATAAAAGACAGGAGAAGAAGACAATGCTCAAACCGTTTCGTCTTGGGATTAACGCCAAGATGTATTTTGGAGCTGCCGGTTCGACCGGCGTTCCGCCGCCCGAACTTTCTAATGTGACCGACGTGACGATAACGTTAGACGCCGCGGAAGCGGACGTGACGACGCGCGACAATAACGGGTTTCGCGCGACAATCGGCGGGTTAAAAGAATGTACGATTGAGTTTGATATGTTGTATTTGCCGGACGACGCGGGATTCAAAGCGATTCGCACGGCGTGGCTTAAGTCGGAACAAATTCATCTTGCCGCGTTGACCGGTAAAGACGGCGAAGGACCCGTCGGCGATTTTGCGATAACCGGCTTTTCGCGTTCCGAATCGTTAGAAGAAGCGATTAAGTATTCCATCACCGCCAAACTTTCTCAATGGGAAAAATGGCAGGAACAAACGACGACGCAGGCGTGAGTCTGGAGGCAGGAGTCTAGAGCGAAAATGATGGAGGAATTTTCGCTTTGACAATCATTATCATTATTTTATTAACCGATAGAGCGTTGGAGTTCCCTCCAGACTCACGGCTCCTTACCTACAGACTATTTTATGCAAACGTTCAAAGACAATACGAACCGCGACTGGGGAATTTCGCTGACGATTGGTTCGGCGATGCTCGTGAAAGAAAAACTCGGCGTGGATTTGTTACAACCGGAGACGGGCGATCCGCCGTTAATGACGCGGCTTGGGACGGATGAAATGCTGCTCGCTCAAGTGATCGCAACATTATTGGAAAGTCAATTTGAATTGCACAAAATTGACGCGAATCAAATTTATCAATCGTTTGACGGCGCGACGTTCGCCAGAGCGCATGAAGCGTTTTATAAGGAACTGATTGATTTTTTCCAGAACCGCGGTCGTCCCGACCGCGCGAAAGCGGCGAGCAAGCAGATGAAGATGATACAAGCGGGCGTGCAGGCGGCGATGATAAAGATCGACGGAATCGAAGTCGAAACGGTGATCGAACAAGCGATGGCAAAAGTGAACAACGAACTGAAGATGATTTAGAACGCAATATCTGGCGCGATATTTGGCAAATCGCGGGAAGTTTACAAATTGATCCGCGACCGCTGACGTTGCGTCAACTAGTTTGGATGACGGAAGGACGCGACCGTCATATTTGGAGCGTTGTTTCCGCGATGATGGCGTTGATTGCGAATTGCCATCGCGACAATAAAAGAAGTCCGCTTGAGCCGGACGATTTCAATCCGACGCTTACGAAAGAAGAGCGTCGTCGTAACGCGATTTTGATTACCGACGACAATGTGGAAATCATGCGCGAGGAATTTAAGAAAGCGTTTTTATAATGTCATCACCGACAGCGATTCGCGCCGGTCGCGCGTTTGTTGAACTTTTTGCGGACGATTCAATGCTTGTCCGCACGTTGCGTCATGCGGAAGCGCAGGTTGTCCGGTTCGGCGCTCAGATACAAGCGATAGGTCGGCGTCTTATGACGCTTGGTCTTGCGTTGAACATTCCGCTTGCCGCGTCGATTCGGACGTTTGCAAAATTCGACGATATGATGCGTGCGGTAAAAGCGTCGGTCGGCGCGAATGAAGGCGAGTTTGAACGCTTAACCGAAAAAGCCAAATTATTAGGACGCACCACGTCGTTCACGGCGACGCAGGTTGCCGCCGCGATGTTGGAACTCGGACGCGCGGGATTCGATCCGAACATGATTGACGTTGCGATTGCGTCGTTGTTATCGTTGGCAAGAGCTACCGGCGCTGAACTTCCGACAGCGACGGAAATCGCGGTCAATGCGATGTATTCGTTTGAACTTGGCGCAAACGATATGCAGCGCGTTTGCGACGTGATGGTTGCGGCGGCAAACGGCGCGGCAATGACGTTGACCGACTTGGGCGACTCGATGAGCTATTGCGCGCCGATTGCAAAAGAATACGGACTGACGTTGGAAGATACGTGCAAACTTATCGGCGCGTTGTCGAATTACGGTATTAAAGCGTCGCAGGCGGGGACGACATTCCGCCGTATTTTAACGAATCTTGCGGACGCGGATATTCAAAAGCGCTTGCGAAGTTTAGGCGTGGCGGTCGTTGATATGAACACCGGCAAGATGCGAGAAGTTTCTGCGGTACTTCGCGATTTAGGTTACGCGACGGCGTGGACGTCGAAAGATAAGAAGTTGACGTTGTTCAAAGAACTGTTCGGCTTATGGGCGATTGCCGGCGGCGCGAAACTGACGGTCGCGCAGTTTGATTACTTGATAAAACTGATTGATAACGCGGGCGGCAAAGCGTCGGCGACGGCGCGGGAGATGGACGCGGGAATCGGCGGCTCGTTGCGGCGGATGTGGTCGGTGATTGAAGGCGTCGCGATTGCGGTTGGCGGCTCGCTCGCGCCATCGTTGCAGAAGTTGACCGATTGGTTTGTCCGCGCGACTTCCGGCGCGATTGCGTTTATCGACAAGAACCAAGAATTGGTCATTCAAGCCGCCAAATCTATCGCGGTTATTATCGGAGTCGGCGCGGGACTGTTTACGTTAGGACTTGGCTTTCTTGCCGTCGGAAAAAGTATTGCAATTGTTGCGACGACGATTGCGTCCATCGCCCGCGCCGTGTTATCAGTTTATCGATTGCTTGACAATATTATTAATGCGGTTCGTTTTGCGGTCGGTTCGTTCGCGTCGGCGTTTCGCGGAATCGCGTCAGTCATCGGCGGCGCGTCTTCGTTTGTCGCGTCGTTTGTGAGAACATTGTTTTCTGTGTTTGGGAGCATCGGACGAATCGTTTTCACTGTTATGACAACCATTGGAAGTATCGCGGTCAGAACAATCATTGCGATTGTCCGCGACTTATTATTTCTCGGCAGAGTCGTTGCGGCGGTCGTTTCGTTTCTCGCGCCGATCATAACAACGATGTTATCGCTGGTTGCAAGAGCGGTTGTCGCCGCCGTTTCGTTGATTACGTCCGTATTAACGCCGGTTTTTACGGCGGTTATCAATGCGATGACTCCGCTGATCTCAACGTGTTTCACAACCATGAGATTGATTGCGGCGGCGCTTTCCGGCGCGTTAATTCCTCTTATGAATATTGTCGCGTCGGCGTTTGCGTCAGTCGGAACAATGATTGTCGCGGCGTTAAGCGGAACGTTTTCTTATCTTGGCGGAATGATTGCGTCAATGCTTGCGCCGGTTGTTACGGCGCTCGCTTCATTCGGCGCGGCGGTCGGCGGCGTTCTTGGCGCCGTGTTTTCTGTGGTTGCGTCGTTTGTCGGGAGTATGATTCTTTCGATCATTTGGGGAATTTCGGCGGGACTTGCTTCGGCGCTTACCGTCGTCGGAATATTCGTTGCGGGCGTCGTTCAACTCGCGGGAATGGCGATTACCGCCGTCCTGTTATCCATGCATCCGATTTTAATTGTGTTGGCGACAATCGCCGCAGCCGCAGACGTCGTTTGGCTCGTCGCTTCCAACATGAGCCGAATCGGCGCAGTGATTGCGTCAATATTTAACGGACTTGTTCAAATCGTCAGCCGATGTTTCAACATGATTGTTACCGTGTTGATGCGTCTTGCCGGTTTTATTGTTCAACCGATACTTGCGTGTTTCGCACGGATTATTACCGGCATTTGGAATAGGATACGCAGTATCGGCGCGGCGCTTTCCGCGACCGTTGGGAATGTTGTTACGTCCGTAAGAACAGCATTTTCCAACGCATGGAACGGATTGGTCAATCTGTTTCAATCGCTGTTTCATAAGTTGAATGAGATACTCAACGGCTTCAAAGATTTTTTCATTCAGGTTTTTGAAAATATCGGAACGGCGGTTGATTGGCTGCGCGAACAGTTTGGTTATCTTTGTTCGTTTGCAACGGAGACGTACAGCGTGCTTGTTGAAACGCTCGGACGCGGCGATATTGAAGCGGCGCTTCAACTAATTTGGGCGACCATCCAATTGATTTGGGTGAAAGGCGCGACGTCGATTCTTTCCGTTTGGTATTGGGTTGTTGAAACGTTGCAAACGGCGTGGGCGACGTGCGTCTATAAAATATCAGAAATTTTAACGCCGTCATGGTACGGCGTTCAACAATTCTGGGCGGAAACGGTTTATACCATGTCCACGCTTTGGACGGAATTTTCGGACGGCGTGATTTCGCGTTGGAAACGCTCGGAACAGGCGATTGCGCAAGGTATCGGCTGGATCATGGCGAAGATGCAGGGACTCAATGCTGACGAAATGGCGAGAACGATAGCGGAAGATTATCATCGTCAATCGCAACAGCGCGAGTCGGAAAAACAACAACGTTTATCCGATATTCAAACGCAGCGTGATAAAAAGACGTCGTCGTTGCAATCGGAAAAAGAAGGAACCCTCGATATTCTCAAAGAGGATTTTGAGAAAGCGGCGGGCGTCCGCAACGCGGCTTACGATGCGAAACTTGCGGCGCAGGAAGCGGAACTCGAAAAAGCGAAATCGGCGTACAACGAAGCGATTGACCGCGCGAAGAATCCGCCGGTTACGTTCGAAGATTCCAAGACGCCGTCGTTGTCGGAACGATTAAAACGGGTTATGCAAGGATTTTCTAACGGAGCGTCGTTGAGCGATAAGGTTTCCGTTACCGGTTCGTTTTCTGCGGCGGCGATTCAAAGCATGGGCGTCGGCTCGGTTATGGATCGCGTTGCAAAAGCGACAGAGAAATCTGAAAAACATCTTTCAAAACTGGTCAACAAAGATACCAATCCCGACAAACAAGAAGAATCCAATAAAGAATCAACACCCGAATTCGCCGCCGGACGCGACGACCTTGCCATGCGCGAACTCAAACAACACACCCGTTATTTAAGAGATATTTCAGAGAAAACATTATCGGCAAAATTTGCGTGAGATTAAGCAGGCGTCAGGTTACAGGTTCCAGACGCCAGTGTTGATTTTCAACATTCTAAAAGTATTACAAACCAACACTGGTACCTGGTATCTGTAACCTGAATCCTAAAAGAGATATGACAAAGATTGAAGAAATACTTGGTTTCAACGCATCGAAGAGCAAGGACGCGGAGTCCATCACGCGGCGGTATTACGTTCGCGCGGAGAATCCTGCGGAGGCGAAGCAAGCGTTTGAAGAGTATGCGTCGAATTTGGAAGCGCCGGATTCTTTGGAATTCGGCGACGCGACGCTTGACGAAGATAAAGATTCTAACGGTTTATATTTTGGAACGATTACATTCAAAGCGCCTGATTCCGGTTCGCGCGTCAAGAAGAAAATTGACGATACGTTGTTTGAACTTTACGGCGAGCGAACGTCGGAAGGACGTAAAACCGCGTCGCATGAGAAACGGTTTCGTATTAAAGCGGATTCGGCAGACTCCGCGAAAAAAAAATTGGAAACGTATATCCGTCAAACCGCTTTAACTTCCGGGCGTTTGCATATTAATGAAATCACGGTTGACGAAGAGCAGGACGGCGACGGTTTTTTTACCGGAACGGTTCTTTACAACAATCCCGACCACAAAGGAAGGTCGGATAAATTCACGGCGACCGGTCATGTTCCCGCTTATGGTTCGCGATTCAGCGAAACTTACGAACATGGTTATTCCATGTCGATGCTCGGCGAAGAACTTTTTGAACTGCGCGGTTATGAGAACGTGTTTGACGCGCATCAGGCGTTGAAAGCGTCGTATCATGACGAGTACGTGAAAGAGATCAGCGTTGAAGAAGATTCGGGCGGCGCGGAAAAAACTTATACTGGACGAATTCTTCGCGGCGAAGAACGGCAAGAAAACGATACGCAATACAATCGCTCGACTTCGTTTGAAGTTTCCGGTTCGCAAACGAAGATGACGCATTCGTTGGTCACTCGCGGCGGATGGTCGGCGACCGGTTATCCGCCTCGCAATTACGGCGGATTGATTGGCGTGACCGACGACGGCGTGGAAGGCGTTGACGTCGATACGGCGGTTTCAACGTTTTCCGAAACGGTTTATTTTCATCCGTGGTTCTTAACAACCGCATATACGACGTTTTTGACGCGGGCTTACGGCAATGTTAATACCGCTCCGTTTCGCGGTTACGACGTTGGCGAAGTCCGATTTCTCGGCGCAAGCGGTTCGTATAAAAGCGGCGATAAAGCGGTTGAAATGACGTTTAAGTTTGCCGTGTCGCCGAATGCGTGGAATCTTCGCATCGGCAATATTCTTGTGCCGTTCAAGTACGGCTGGGATTATCTTTGGATTCGCTGGGCGGATATGAAAATGGGAAACGTTACGGTTAAAGTACCGATAGAAGCATACGTCGAGAAAGTTTATCCCGGTCTCGACTTTCGGAGTTTGGGAATCGGATTCTAAATGAAACTAAAAGTTAAAAGTGAAAAACTAAAAGTTTTCCGATTCTTACTTTTTCGATTGAAATTTCGCTTACGAAATTTTGTCTTTCACACGGAGACACAGAAGCACGAAGAAGTTTTATTAGACAAAACCAAAATAAAATCCAAAACCTTCGTGACTTTGCGTCTTTGTGTGAGAAAACAAAACTCAAAACTTTATGACAGACATATTTAAAAGAGTCAAGCGCGGCGAGCCGCTTGCGATTCCTGCGGCGGCTTATAACGCGATGCTTGACGCGGCGCAGACGCATCAAAATCGCAACATTCGTCTTGCGCCGATGAACGCGGGGTTCGATTCGCTTTATGTTCATATCGTTAATAAAACCGGCAGACAATTAGAACGCTTCGACGTCGTGGGAATTGATAGTCCGTCGGAGCGTGAAAATTTTGACGCCTTTTGTAACCGGATTTGTTTTGACGGCGTTGTTCCGCAGAAACAGCACAAAGGAAAATTTGCCGTTCTTCAACAAGACGCGGCGCCGGATATGGTTGTTCGCGTCTGTATTTACGGGGCGAGCGTTGCTAAAGTTTTGTCGCGTGACGCCGTCAAGGAGATTCGTTATTGCGATATTGTTGAAGGCGAAACAAGTTTTTTCGTTTCGGGCGGACAGACCGAAGTGTTATGGCGCGACGCGTCGTCGTATTGGGCAATTATCCGAATCGGAAGCGGCAGGTCAACATTGTTTCCGGCGACATTGAAAAGATGCGGCGGCGAACAAGGAACGGATAAAAAAGTTGCGTCTTGGAAATACGACGTCGTTGACGCGCTGACCGATGAAACGTTAGAAGAAAACGTTGATCCGACGTCGTCGCCGCATCAATGGAAACGCCCGAATGTCGGCGCGTTGCTTGAAGCGACGTTTGGTTACGCACACTATGATAAGGACGGAAAACTCGTTCTCGGCTGGATAAACGAAATCGCGGAACAGGAGAGCTGCACGACATGACAATCGGCGCAATTACAATCAACAAACAAGGTCGGCGGATGGTCGCGCATTCCGGCAGAGTTGACGTTTCAAGCGGAACTCAACGCGGCTCATGCTGTTGTTGCAAACCTTACGCGTTAGCGACATTCACGACAGACCATGAAACGTGGGATTTAACGCCGTATCAAGGCGATGGAGTCGCGGCGCCAAACCGCTACTGGCGGTTGACGAACAATTATACGTCGTATGTTCCCGTCAAAACCGGATGCGTCGACGCCGACGGTAAACTTGTCAGCTTGCCGGACTCTATCTCGCCCACCAGTTATAAATACACTTGGGTTTTCCGCCTGGAAATCGGATGCAAAGGCGAAACCGGCAGATATATCAAATGGCAGGACGAAACGCAAAGTAATATTATTTCATGCGACGAGTAAGCCACGTGCACCACGACGTCGCGAAGAATCACACGCAGATTTCACGAAGAATTTTCAAGTTTTGATCCACAGATACCACAGATGTTTTTAAAATTATAAAAATCATTGTTCAGACATTGAATTTGTCATTTGCTAACTTTAAAAAATCTTCGCGAAACTTCGTGCGGTCTTCGTTCTTCGTGGTGAAAAATATCTGTGTTAATCTGTGGTATCTGTGGATCACGATTCTTCGCGCCTTCGTGGTGAAAAATTTTTCGGATAAAAAATAAGAAAGAAAAGAATGCAAGAGACCAATCGACTGACTCACATGCCGTTTTTGCTTTATGATTTACGGAAACGGCGGACTCTGTTTTTTACGGTTTCCGACGAAAGCGAGCCGCATCGTTGGAAACTTTACTATACGATTAACGATAATGCGCCGCAACGTTTGGAAACAGGACTTCCGCACGACTGGGTTGAATGTTCGCCGACGGCGTGGGAAGATGAAAGCGGCTGGCATGTTTCGCTTATCGCAACGGACAAATCGGGAATCGCGCGGCTGTATCGAATGGACGGTACAGCGCTTGAAACAATGTCGCAACCGATTTCGTTGCGCATCGCAAGAACCGGCTTCGTTTATCAAGACCGTCTTGCCGTCGGCGAGATTCAGGACGTTGTGCATGTTCACGATACGAGCGGCGATCACAAGATTGAAATTCCCGGCGCTTTTATTTATCGCGTTTCGTACCGCGCAGATTCTCCCGATAAAATTCTTATTTCCGGCGATTGGATCGGCGAAACGATGGAACCGTTCACGTTGGAATATGATTTAACAAACGATTCGCAACGTTATATCGAATGCGACGGACAAGGCGCTTACAAATGCACGATTTACGGCGATGAAATTCTTTACGCGGAACGCGTCGGCGCTCATTTTGAAAATCGGCGGTTGCGTCAAGCGACGAATATTCACGGCGTTTCATGTAAAATGGCGCATCGGCATAAGAACGACAATTCCGCGGCGTTATTAACGAGAACCAAACAATGCGGTTGCCGTCGAAACGCGCAGGAGAATAATATTGACGAGAATGTTTCAAGACCTTCCTGTTTGGAATGCGTGGAAAAGCATCTCGGCGCGGCGTTTGTGATTGCGTCGGAAATTCGCGACGGTTATGCGTATCGTTTGCGTTTGATTGGTCATCTACACGAAGCGGAAGATGAATCGCAGGAATGGGAAACGTTGCATTTGACGATACGTCAAGCGCGTAAAGCGTATCAAATGAATAACGAAATTCCCGATTGGGAACAATTCGCGGAGGCAATCGCGGAGGTGCGTCATGCTCGTTGATAAAATTCTTGTACGTCCGCAGGGACAAAATGAAATTTCGATTTCATGGACAAGCGAAACGGCGGCGATGAAGTCGTGGATTTTTTTGAACGGACTGTTTCTTGTCGGACCCTTTATGGCGGAACAAAAAGAACGAAGCGCGACGTTGCCGGTCGCAACCAGTTCGACATTCAAGTTAGAAATTCACGACTTTATTGACGATGAAATTGTTCCGCAATCCATCGAACAAACGCCGCTTGTTCGTCCGCAGATTGCGTGGAATGAAGTCAACAATGCGGTTTCGTATAAAATTTATCATACGATTTTCGACGCCGGAAGTATTGAATCGTTATTGACGCAGGTTCCGTCGCGTTCCGTACCGCGCATGGAGATGGATTGTCCTGCGCGGCTTGAAGGAAAGAACGGACGTTGGCATTCGTTTCGCGTCGAGGCGGTTGACCAATTCGGTAACGAATCAATCAATGATATTGTTCCTCATTTCGCAATTGATTTCCCGCCTGTTCCAAAATTCGTAGTCTCGCGCGATACGAAAACAAAATTATTGACATTCAGAATTAGTCTGGAGTCTTGAGTCTGTAGTCTGGAGCAGGTTCATTGAAAACTTTATCAACTTAATTTTTGAAACGGTTGGAACCGGAAACCTCCAGACTCCAGTCTCCAACCTCCAACCTATTATGATTCCAACGCCTGATCTGTTAGGGCTTTATTATCCCTCGAAAGATTTAACGACAAGCGGCGTCAACGCGCCCGATAGAATTGTCGGGAACGGTTCGTCGCTTCTTAATATTGTCGTCGATTCGATGACGGACGCGACCGATTTCTGGAACGGCGCGGTCGGATTCTTTTGCGGACAATCGACGGCGACGTTGCGCGGTATTCCGTTTCACGTCCGCAAATGGGATAAAGAAAATCGCAAGCTTCAAATCACGAGTCCGCTTCCGGTCGCGCCGGTCGCGGGCGATATGTTTAAACTTTTTGTCGGCGGTAAGACCGCGTCGTCGCAGGAAGTCTTGGCGATGAAAGTTTCCGGCAAGCAACCGGAGATTGACGGAGCGACCGGCGCGAATGTCGCCGGCGTAACGATTCGTAAAGCGTCCGCGGCGCTTGGCGAAGGAACGTTATCATTGCGCTATACCGCTTCCGCTAAATCGCTTCAAATCAGCATGGATGCGACAAACTTTGGACCCGATACAATTATCACGTCGGAAACAACGCAAGCGGCTGTATTTAATAAAGACCTCGCCGGATTCGTTCTTGTCGATCTTGTTTGGGCTTCGCTCCGCGCAAGCGGAACTTACACCGACGCCCACGCATTGACCAACGCCGAAAGGAACGCTTGTCCCGAATTTTGAAGGTTACGAAACCAACGACGGTTTCGGGCGAACTCGTTATCATCTCGTTGTTGCGAAGAACAAAGCGACTTCGCCGCTCGACGCGATGAATTGTTTTTCGATCTGGACGGGTAAGCCAAAAGGAACCGCAACGCAGCTTGCAAGTACGTATTATACGAACTACGTCGCGCCGACAACGATGAACGTGACGAACGCTTCCGATTGGCTGACTCGCGGATTCTGGATTCGCAACAAAACGCGAAACGATTTGCGGTACGTCGATTATCGAAGCGGCAATACGCTTTATATCAAAACAATCGACTGCGGAACGTTGAATTTCAAAAACGGCGGCGTCGAACTTCAACCCGGCATGACGATTGCCAATGCGACAAGCGGCGCGACGATTACGGCGGCGATTGATCAAGCGATTTTTGAAAGCGGAAGTTGGTCAAACGGAACGGCGGCGGGAACGCTCCTTCTCAAAAAGTACGTCGGTTCAAGCAATTTTGGAACGACGGCGACGTTTTATACCGGCTCGCAAGCGGCGGGCGTTTGCAACGGTATCTCGACTCGCGGCTTTCGCGGTTATTCGGCGCAAGCGTGGTCAACTTACGACGTCGTTGAACCGACCAGCGATATTGATATTGGCTATAATCTTCCCGCCGGCGGTTACTATAAAAATCCCGTCAACGAAACGACCGCTCCCGACGGCGTCGCGTTTGGTCATTATCCGTCGCAGGAAGAATGTCTCATTGTCGAATCGTTACTCGGCGGCGCAAGCGTCGGAATCTGGATTCGTCAAACGATTCTCGACGGAACGCAGGCGCGTGAAGACGTCGACGGTTCGCTTTCCTTCGCGTGGTACTGATTCCTAAAAATAAGAAACAAATTGACCAATGCCGGACTTTCTTTATTTTTCCAAACAAGAGAATCGTTACGACGTCAACTTAATGCGAACGAGGCGTCATGCGGTAACGTTTGACTCTTTGCAGGATTTGCATGTTGAAAAAGCGTCGGGAATTTACGACCGAAAAGCGTTTCAACGAAATATCGCGGCGGGACGTTTTTCTATCGACGGGCTGTCCGCAAGATTACTTCTCAATAATTCGTTTCATGTCTGCGCGATGAACCTCGTTTCTCTTGCGGGAAGTTGGAACGTTTTCAATGTTGTTGGCAAGTCCTATTGTACGTTTCGTTTCGACGAGCGTATTTTACAAAAACATTCTCTTTCTTCAATTTTCAACGCGGTCGATTTTTGGACGCCGCCGCGTCGAAGCGCTTTTCATTGGAATTATGAAGAACGTGTTGCGTTAAAAGAACATCGCCGTTTTCGTTTCGACAGTAGGAATCTTGCCGGACGCGGGAAATCCTCGTTTGCTTATCGCGTTCTCATTTCGCAACGCTCTAACGTTCCGTTTTATTGGAACGTCATTCCATGCGAATTTCGCGCGAAAGCGTTTTTATTCTTCGACGGTATTTTTCGTGAAACGGCGATGATTCCGCTTCGCAAACAAGCGTTGGTGCGTTCCGGCTGGCGAATCATGACGCGAAATATTTTAACGAACGAAGAAACCGAACTTGGTTTTATTGACGCAAACGATGAAAACAAATCGCTTGAAGACGTTTTTCTGCCCGACGGCGATTATGAAATTTTTGTTTTGACTTCGTCCTTGTTTTGGAACGATACGAGCGATAGAAATATTCTTCAACTTGCAGTTCGTCCCGATTCGGAAATTTTGCCGCTTCCCATGATTTATAATCTACGCTCGTCCGTTTCGCAGGGAATCGCAACGATTGAATGGTCGGCGAATCCAAGCGACGTCAACGATTGCGTCTTTGGATTATGGTTCGCATCGGAATCGCCGGTTGATACGAAACGTCCGCCGGATAAAACGCTTTGGTACTATCCGGCGCAATCGGAATACAAAACAACGTTTCAACAAAACGCTCCGGCGTCTCTTGCGATTGCCGTTTTACGGACGGGAAACGAATTGGAACGCGGCAAGGTTCATGAACTCTTTCTTGATTGGAGTAACGCGCCGCCGCATGCGCCGGACGACGTCGTTGTTATTAACCCGCAAAAACTTTGAAAACTTTTTTCGGGCGGGCTTGCTTTGTTTTGAGAACCGTATAACTTATCACGCACGCTAAAAAACGGCGTAAAAGATATGTTGTTCAAGCGAACAGCAAAATAATTTCAAACAATTCAATAAGAGGCGAATCAATGAAAGCGACTGCGATTCAAATGGGGAAGGTGTACTCGATAACCTTTGGTAAAAATACGACGAATGTGAAAGTCGTCGGATTCAACAACAAAACCGGCTCGTGGAATTGCGAGACCGAACTTGGCAAAACGATTCCGATTAAGGATTCCAAAAGATTCTTGAAGGAAGTCAAACCGAAAGAGCCAAAACCCAAGAAAGAAAAAACGATGGACGAACCGCCGCAAGATTCTCCGCCGAACTCCGATATGTCGGATTTCGCAAGGGAATTGACGGACGATAACGTTGTCGAAAATGATTTTGAAAATGAAACCGGCGATGATATTGACAATTCTTTTGAAGACGAGAAAGAATCAGAAGAATATGTCGAACAATCGGAAGCAGAACAAACTGATGATGAAAATCTCCAGGCATTAGCCAAAGCGGCGCGGGAGACCTCTTTGCGCGCAACGATTACAAAACGCGCTTACGAGTACGGTTTTTGTTCTCAATCAGTCGCGAATGAAGCGTTTGCGGACGCGCACGCCGCGCGGGATGCGTTTTACAAAGCGGGCGGCAAACGTCCCGCAAGCAAAAGCGGACGTTCCAACGGCGCAATGTCCGGTATCGACGCTGCATATCAAGTCTTGAAAGAAGAAGGTCGTCCGATGCGCGCGAAAGAAATCACCGAACTCGCGTTATCCCGCAACTATTGCATACTGCACGGACTTACGCCGGATGCGACGATTTCCGCGTCTATCGAAATTGAAATCAAACGAAAAGGCGAACAGTCGCGTTTCGTAAAAGTCGATAAAGGTTTGTTTGCGATTCGGTAAACACGGTTCGACAATCGTTTCCTTGACAGAACGCTCTGCATGTCGCGGAGCGTTTTTTTATTCATTTTTACAATGGAGTTTTATAATGTCGGAAAAAGAACTTGCCGTTTCTTTCTTAACCGCAGAGCAATGCGCGCAACGATACGCGATTTCATTGCGGCATTTCTATTCGCTGATTGAACGCGGTCTTATGCCAAAGCCGCTTAAATTAGGAAATTGTTCGCGTTGGTCAATTCGCTCGCTCGAAGAATTTGAAACAAACAAAAAGATTCCGCAAACAAATTCTTTCGACCCCGCGATGTTTCTTCGTTCTAAAAAACGCAAACGCATATAGGTGGGAGGGATTAGTCTGAAGGATTCGTTTTCCGTACTTACACGTTTTGAAAATTCTTTCTCCTTACTCCAGACTAAAAAACATCTGCGGTTAAAAACTTTTTTTCGTCCCGCTTGACTTTCTTTAAAAAAGAGGGAAAGTCTTTCACGCCGCAAAAAAGCGGCTTCGTTTTTTACAACAACAAAACCAATCATGGAGTTAAAAGCATGGCGAGAGTTTACAAGAAACCATTGTACCGCCCCGTTCCTAACGGCGCGAAAATTATCAGCGACAAACAAGGCAAAAAGTATGCGTATTGGATCGCTAACAACGAAGAATTTACGGCGCTTTATGTCGATTCGAAAAACGGACCGCGTATCGTCGAAGAGTCGGAGTTTTACATTGCCCGATATACCGATGCGACCGGGCGTTTTCGTGAACGCTCCACCGGATGCCGCGACCTTCGCGCCGCCGAACATAAATTAAGCGTTTGGCTTCAGGAAGTCGAAAAAGTCAAAGCGGGGATTTTAACGCAGGAAGAATTTGACGTCGGCGAAAAGATTCGCGACGAGATTGAAAAGCGGTTGTCTTATTTTGAAGAACATCTGCAAGCGAAATCCGCGACGGCAAAATATATTCGCGAAATACTTTCAAAGATTAAAAAGGTTTGCGCGGCTTGTCGGTTCAAACGCATGTGCGATTTAAAAACAACGTCTTTCGTTCAGTGGCTCAACAAACAAGGCGCGACGGGAATGGGAGCGCGGACGCGAAACGGTTATCGCGAGGCGATGAATACGTTCTGTAACTGGGCGGTCGATAACAAGTCGCTTGGATTCAATCCGTTTGCGAAGATTCCCAAAGTTTCCGAATCGTCCGACAAGCGGCACGAGCGGCGCGCGTTGACCGATCAGGAAATTGTCAGGTTGTTTCACGCGGCGGAAACAAGACCGTTGCATGAAATCACCGTCGT
>JAISZO010000417.1 GCA_031269105.1 Planctomycetaceae bacterium
TCGAACAACTCTTGTAAAATCGCTTTTACGTTATCGGCTGTCGACGATTTTTTTGTCGTTGATGACGCTGTTGTTTTCGCCCGACGTTCCTTGCTCATCGGTTTCTCTCCTGAATCTGAGCGCTGTTTATAAAACGACATTTAATTCTACTCAATATAAAAAATAAATTCAAGAGAATTTTTACCGGACGTCTCTGAAAATTTCGCGGCTATTCTGTTTGGTCCACTGGTTTCACAGAAGGTATGTGCCGATTCGCTATTCACGAATTTGTCCATTACCATAAACGACATATTTATAACTTGTCAACTCGTTGACTCCGCAAGGTCCGCGAGCATGGAATTTGTCGGTACTAATTCCGATTTCAGCGCCTAAACCAAATTGTCCGCCGTCATTGAATCGCGTACTGGCGTTAATGATTACCGCCGAACTGTCGATTCTCGCCGCAAATTCGCGCGCCGACGTAATGTCTTTAGTGATAATCGCTTCCGTGTGACTCGAACTGTATTTATTGATATGTTCAATCGCGTCGTTCAACGAATCAACGACTTTAACCGAAATCACAGGACCAATGTATTCCATATAATAATCTTCCTCGTTTGCCTGTTTTGTCTGCGGTACAATTTTACAAGTCGTTTCATCGCCGCGTATTTCAATTCCCCGCTTGGTTAAACTCTCGCAAAGTATTGGCAACAACGACTTTGCGACGTCACGATGAATCACCAGCGATTCGGCGGCATTACAAACGCCCATCCGTTGGCATTTGGAATTGATAAGAACACGTTCCGCAATTTCAGAGTCGGCTTCACGGTCAATGTAAACATGACAATTTCCTGCAAAATGTTTGATAACAGGCATTTTCGCTTCAGAAGTCACTCGCCGAATCAAACCTTCTCCGCCGCGCGGAATGGCAACGTCAATTAATTCCGGCATTTGGAGAAAATGAGAAATCGCGTTACGATTCGTCGTTGTAACAAATTGTACAATATCGGCTGGAAGGCAAAACTCAGCGGTCGCTTCCGATAAAATTTTGACAATCGCCTCGTTGGAATGTTTCGCTTCTTTTCCGCCGCGTAAAATAACGGCGTTTCCACTCTTAACGCAAATTGCTGCGGCGTCAGAGGTTACATTTGGACGAGATTCGTAAATAAAAAACGCGACTCCCAAGGGAACGCGGATTTTCTGGACTTCAATTCCATTGGGACGGATGTTGGATTCGATGATTTGTCCGACAGGATCGGGAAATAAAGCGATTTCCTCCAACGCCGACGCCATTTCTGATAACCGTTTCGGAGTCAACCGAAGCCGGTCAATCGCAGCGTTGGTCAAGCCGTAATCGGAAGCTGCGGCAACGTCAAGTTCGTTGGCTGCAATGAGTTCCGGTGATTTTTCGCTCAATAATACCGCACATTTTTGAAGCCAACCGTTTTTCTGCGAGCCAGTTACAGTCGCCATTTGCGCCGCCGCTTTTTTCGCTTTTTTGGCAACTGAAAGACAATATTCTTGCAATTCTTGTGATAACATTTTTCAAATCAGTTTTTAATTATTTCTTTTTTGCGAATTTTCGCGGATCATAAAACTTTCACTTGGGAAGATTTAGCTGAAGTTCGTAAAGTACCGACCAACATTTGCCAGTGATAAAAATTCGATTCGTTGCCGCATCAAACGCAATTCCATTGAAAACTTTTTCATTGTCCGCGTCGGACAAATCTTTTGGAACAAAATTTGTACAGTTAATCCAGCCGATCACATGACCATTTGCCGGATTGATTCGCACAATATAATTCGATCCCCAGAGATTTGCCCAAATTTCTCCATAGACGTATTCTAATTCATTGATTTGTTCGATTTTCTTTTTTCCATCGCGCACCTCGACCGTTTTGACTAACTGAAAATTTTCCGGTTTATAAAATCGTAATTGCGAAGAACCATTGCTGACAATAAGATACGTTCCGTTATTCGTGATTCCCCAACCTTCGCCCTGATACGGAAACGATTTTTCTTGTCGAAACGTTTTCAGGTCGTAAACAAAACACGTTTTTTCACGCCACGTCAGTTGATAAATTTTTCCACGAAAAACAGTCATTCCTTCGCCGAAATACTGACGCGGCAACGCATATTCCTGCAACACTTTTCCTGTTTTAACATCAACCCGCCGCAACTTCGACTCGCCGTAACGTCCGATACTTTCGTAGAATACGCCGTCGTGAAACTCCAAACCTTGCGTAAATGCCTGCGAATCATGCGGATAAACCGCATTAGTCGAGACGTCCAAACGAACCGGTAATTGAATTATGTCGGGATTGGTTTGCGGTTTTGCTGAATTTTCCTGCGCCGTCAAAGAATACAAAAAAATAGAGAAACTTGTTTTGTAATAAGACGTTACCAAAACAAAAATCGCGACGAGTACGCCGATCAAAAGCAAACAAAAAAAGAATGAAGATAAGCGTTTCATGTCATTATTATCCGCGACATCGGCATTTTATACAAGTCCACACAAAGAAGACGGAATTTTTGTCTATTCCGCAAAAATTTTAAGCAACATATCTGTTTTTGCCGATGCCGGAACGGTTTCCCTGTGGTCGTCCGTGTTTTCTTCTGGTGAAAAAATTTTCAAACATGGAAAATTTGTCGTTTTTTTTATTGTTAAATTTTCTCTATTTTTTATATTTTCTTTAGGATGTTTTTTTCTTCGATATTTGGCAAGCGAAAAAAATATCGATTCGTCTTTTTTTTCATTCTCCAATTCCCGCAAACCGGATAATTCGTATAATTTTTTGATCGCGGCATGACTGACCGGTTGTCCCGCCGCCGTAAGTGCAATCACTGACAGAGCTAACTTTGCTACTTCCGATGAAGAATTTTGGGGGTTCATATCCCATCCTTGGGAAAAAGAGTAAAAATCCAAAAATAATACAAGTAAGGAGGATTCTAACAAATTTTTGTTTTTTATCAAGAGAAATTTTGCATTTTTTAGAAAACAAAATTTTGGTTTATCTGAAATATTGTATTTTACGTTATGGAATACGAGAATTTAAGTTAAAATATTTCGAGACAGCGGATAATTTGAAATACTTTGATATACCCAATAGTACAAAAAACAGGAATTATTAGAGACGCTCCTTTATTATTTTTCATACTGTCTTAAAATTCCCCAAAATACTTAGTAATACATACTTTATAATTATTAAAATAAAATTCAAAGTATTAGAATGGACTCGCTGTACGGCTTATTGACAATTTGTGAACTTCTTGTATATTCACATAGAATTGTTGTTAGTTGGAGCGGTTTTTATTATTTTAAAATATGTGTTTTTGCGCTCATAGCTCAATAGGATAGAGCAATGGATTTCTAATCCATAGGTTGCAGGTTCGAGTCCTGCTGGGCGTAATGGTTTCTTCAGAATGCCTCGAACAGGAGGCATTTTTTTGTCTCTTTTCTTCCATACTTTTCAAGAAATCTTCACCGCTTTCCTCCGGTCTCGGACGCATGATGGCAT
>JAISZO010000437.1 GCA_031269105.1 Planctomycetaceae bacterium
AAAACGCTCGAAAGGACAGAAACGCACGCAATTATACGGGCAAAAATACTCGTAATAACGCGGGCAAAAAAGAGGGTTACAGTACGTAAAACACGGCTTATTAGCCATTTTACGCACCCCCCCCCCCCGATACATTCTGTCGAAATCCAAGAAAATTAAACGCTTTGTTCAACTTTTTCATAGCTGAAACTCCTTCTAAACTTTTTTGTTTTTTGAAACTGATTGACAAAAATCACCATGATTTTGTCAATTCAGTAAATTATATTACTCGTTATTGTATCTGCACAAAATAGAAACGTCAATAGAAATATTGAGATTTTAAGAATATTTTTTGAAAATTCCGGAAATATTTTTTCACCACAAAAATACAAAGAAGCGCGAAGGGGTTCACGAAGTTTTTTCAAGTTGGGGCAAATGACGTCAAGGAACATGTCTGAACCATGATTCGTGTGATTGTTATGATTAACTATGATTTTGGAAAATCATAAGAATCGTATCAATCACAAAAATCATCGTTCAGACAGACGGCAAGCGCCTCGTCGGTCAATTGCGTTGACCGACGACCTCCATCGGCATTCGTATCTTCCCATTTTTTATAACATTTGGCGGACGTCTTTTGAGGAGCGAGCAAAGCGACCGTTATTTTTCTTTCTTTTCAATCAAATCCTGCGGAACGACGGCGTTAAAAAGTTTTTCTCCGCCGCGAAGACGTATCCATGTTTTGAACGACCGCTCGCCGGAATTGGAAATCTCAAGGATTCGCGCTCCGTGCGGCTCTTTGACGTACGTCGTTTTCGTACCGGAAAAACGACCGTAACCCAACGCCACTCCTTTCCAAAGACCAAGATAATCATTCAAATGATCATGACCGACAAATGTTCCCATGACGTCGCCGCATTCCAGCATCGCAAGAAACATTCCTGAATTTGCCGCGCCCGGACATTCGTTTTCCTTGCGCTCGCCGATTGTTTTTGCGCGAAAATGGATCATTTCTCCGTATTCGTTCAACGGAATGTGGAAAAACGCCAACGCCGGTAACGGTTTGCCTCCGTTTGTCTTTGTATAACTTTCGCTTTGCCGGCGATACCACGCGATTTGGTTGTTTTCAAACCAGCCGTATGTCGGAACGCCTTTGATTGTACTGTACGCATTGGAATCAAGACAATATAACAGAAATTTTACGCCGTCGTTTTTCGGATCGAGAATTTCCAAAACGTAATTACCCACTCCTTTAATGTTTTCGGGACCAAAAGACGTAACGCTATACGGTTTGTTGACGATGTGTTGAAAGATTTCTTTGCGGGAAACTTTCGCTTCGTCGTCGTGATTTCCCAAAACAACCGCCCAAGGAATCTGACGTTCGATGCACGGTGCGAGAATATCGTTCCAGCCCTGTCGGATATTGACGCTCACAACAATATCGCCGGTATAAACGGCAAGTTGCGGTTTTTCCGCTTCCAATGTTTCGGCGATGAGTTTTACCGATTCTTTGGAAAACTCTTTGTCCGTGCGGTAATGCGTATCGGTAAACTGTACGATTTTGAACGTTCCGTTTTCGGTAAAGCGAAGTTTTTCCGTTTTGTTTTCCGCCGGAACGACCGCCGGTTCTTCCGCGTTAATGTTTTGCGGCGAATGCGTTAATGCCGTCATCGACATTGTACCGATTGCCGCCGTCGTTAAAAAATCACGCCGTTTCATCATTGTTTACTCCTGAATAGGATGCGATTATTGGTTAAAAAAGGAATTTCTCAAAATTTATTTTTCAGAAATTCCCGCTATTATTTTTTTAATTCAAATTTCAAATCTTTTACGCCTTTGGCGGGAATAATCGCGGTCAGACCGGATTTTGCGGGAATGGAATACTTCGCGGGAATCAGCGGTTTGACGTCGTCTTTCGACTTTGCCGACTCTTGTTCCGTCATGGATTCATTCCAAACTGCATCGGACATTTTAGAAACCGTCGCTTGATATTCGCCCGGCGCTGCGCCGTCATTGGGGGTCAATGTCGTTAACACGAATTTTCCCGCCGCGTCTGTTCTTCCGACTGCGGAACGTTGGTCAGGGGTTTGGGGGATAAAATTGACGGTCGCTCCGTCTAAAGGTTTCCCATCATAATACACGATTCCTTCCGCAGGCACAAGCCCTTTCAACCGATTTTCGTGATTACATCCTAAAACGCATAACGCGAGCGGCAGGAATATTACGGTATTATTGAATAACATTTTGTTTGTCATATCTTTAATTCGTTCTGAAAATTTATGTCGTAGCGGCTTCCAGCCGTTTACTGTTCCATATAAAGTAAAAAACTTTTGATGAGAAATTTAAGAATGATATCCCAAAACATAAGCGAAGGTTTAACCCGTCGCTTACGCTCCGGGACGCCATTTTTAACATCTCTCTATTATTTGCGCGATACGAGATAACAACGGCAAGACGCCGTTATTATCTCGCACGCATTGATTTCACGGAATTGCCGCAGACTCGCCGCCGTTGATCGAACCTAGCGCGCCCCAAAGTCCAAACGCCGATTGACCGGAATAGGCGTAATCCGCTTTTTTCATCGCGTTCCCCGACCACAACTGTCCTGCCATGTTACCTGACGGAACCGTCGAACCAAAAGTCGCTTGAATTGTATCGGAAATAAACGCGACCGAACCGTCCGCGAAACCTGCCGTCACGCCGCCGGTATGATTGCTTGTCGGCGGTAATAACGATGCGTCGGTAAACATTCTGGTTCCTCCGGCATACGCGCAACTCGGACTATTCGGCGGCAAAATCGTGTTGAACCTTGCATAGCAATGACCGTAATAACCGAAATACGTTCCTTGACCGGCAAGCGGCTTAGCTTGACCATAATTTGCGTAAATATTTCCCGATCCTTTATAAGTCATGCAAGTTTGCGGATTCGTCCAACTCGCCGTTTCACCGGCGAGAATTCCGCCTTTGACGGAATTAAATTCAACAGCTGTATTTATATCTTGCGGTTTGCCGACACGTTCGCTTATGAGAATCGAATGACTCAATCCGTCGGACGCGACGGCAAAAGAAAGCGATAAAGGAATCGCGTAAGTCGGTTGCCATGCGCCGCTTCGCGTTTGTTGAAAAAAGGTACGCGTGTTATTCGGCTCTCTACCTGTTGCAGAATAACAGTGTCCATACATTTCATTTTCAAAATCGCCAAACGAGAAACAGTAGTTGGTTGCCGTGTAATTATCCGCGCCGCTTCTGGTATTACCATCGGACGGGCAACAATGAACGCTGATCGGATTTTTCCACGCTTCAAAATCGGAATACGGATTACTTCGTACAGGATTAACAACGGCATTGCGACCATCGTAATCTCCTTTCACCGATTCAATAAGTTGATAGCGTGCTTGTTGTTCCACAAACGGCAACAACCCGACATGCGCCGAGTAATTTTGATTCATTCCCCAACCGAAACCGGGAACGGAGTTGTAAGCGTCGTGATAAGTATGTACCGCCAACGTATGTTGTTTAACGTTGTTGCTGCATTGCATTCTTCGTGCCGCTTCTCTCGCGGCTTGAACGGCGGGCAAGAGTAACGCGATTAAAACTCCGATGATCGCAATCACCACCAGAAGTTCGACAAGTGTGAACGCCCGCGAGACATAACGCTGCAACGCATGACGTCGCAATACGGAGATTTTGTTGAGGCGTTTTCGGACAAGACGTCCGAAAAAACGGTTTCCAAATTGGGCAGAAATGTTTTTTAAGCGGGCAGAACTCTTTTCCAAACGAATAGAAGCGTCTGCAATCATACGGGCAATAAAGCTCGCAATAACGCGGGCGCCAAAGAGAGTCGCCGCGCAGACAACAAAACAACTCGTTGCACGGACAATAAAAAGAACGACGCGGGATAAAATTGTTCCGGCGTCGCCGATTTTTGCTGCTGCACAATCGGTGTATTCTACCCCCCCCCCCCGTGCGAGCTAGTCCAATTCTGCGAAACGCCCAATTTTGGGCTTGAAAATGAACCAGTTGTGGTTAAATCTGGTTTTGGCATTTGAAATCTCCTTTTAAAAGGTTTTTTAAAGTTGAAATGACAAAAATCACAACGCTTTTATCATTTCAGTAAATCATATTACTCAAGTGTATCTGCACAAATTAGAAACGTCAATAGAAATTTTGAGATTTTAAGAATATTTTTTGAAAATTCAGGAAAATATTTTGTCATTATTCCATCGTTTTGATTTTCTGTCGTCAATTCTACAGAAATTTGCTCTTTTCCTAAAACGCGAAAACTGTTACGATAGAAATAAGTTTTTTATTTCAGTGAAATATATAAATTAAATATTTTAGTCAATTTTTATGCAAAAAAAACACGGTTCAAAATTCTTGACGGAAAGTCATTGTTTCTCAAAAATCGCGATTCTCCAGAAAACGCCGTCGATTTTGAGGAACGTTTTTTTTGTTTTTCTGATATTTTTTTTGCAATCGTGGAATTTCCACGCTTTTTCGCAACGAAATTTCAAGCCGCAACTGATAGAAAATTTTGATTCCGCCCAGCCGTCGTGGGAATTGCTTTATTTGGACGCGAACGGAACGTGTCTCAATCGTTCCCGCGTTTCCGACGTCGCAATGAGCGGAAAAAGCGAGTCTTTTCAATTGAAATTTCAAAAAAACGGACTCTACTTTCTCGGACATACAATTCAATTCCCCTATTTTATTGAAGATTTTCACGCTTCGATTCGCGTGAAATCGCAAGATTCCAATATTTTTGCCGCTTTGGAAATTGTTTTACCAAGATCAAAGACGCCGGACGGCTCGCCGGTAACGCTTCTTTTGCCGGGCGGATGTTCCCTAGAAAAGCAAGAATGGCAAAATCTTAAAGTCAATGCGCAACCGAAATTACTTGAATCGCAAGTCCGGCAGCTTCGGTTGGAATTGAACGTTCCCATTGACGTTTCGCAGGCGTATATCCGGCGGCTTGTTCTGTTTTGTCATCCGTCCGGTCGGCAAAGTCAGATTTGGATTGACGATTTACAGGTAAACGGAATCGTTACGATTGACGAAACGCTCATGCGGGAAAACGAGCAAAACCCGGTCTTCAACCCGAAAAATACGCTTTGGTTTTTTCGGCAGTCGGGAATCGTTCAGGACGACTTTGTCGGGATGCTCGCCGAAACGAAAACCGTCGCCATCGCGGAAGAAAATTGGACAAAAGATCGGAACGCCAATCCTAAACCGACAATCGACCGTCGCGACGCTTTGTCGGAACGCTTGATTCCTAAAGAATTGCTTACCGTAACGCAGACTTCCAATCCGATTCAAATGGCGGTCGGAGTCGATAATCGCACGGAAATGACGCAAACCGCCGGTTTTTTCGAAACGCAAAATACGCCAGGCGTTATGCCGTCGGGAACGTTTTACGGTTCGGCGGAAGACAGTATTATTAGTAGTTCCGCCGCGGCAACGATTGTTCCTTCTTATTCAGGAGATCAACCGCTAACGCCGAACAGAACGGGAAACGGTCTGACGAATACCGATCCGACGTCCATGTTGTCGGCGCAACCGGACGGTTTTCAACCCGCGCGTCAGGGAGAATTTCCCGAATATGAATTGGAAGACCGCGTCAATCGCGGTCGTCCGCACGACGGTTGTCGAATCGCCGCCGAACAAAAAATGCTTTGGATTAACGGAAATCTGCCGCTTGGAATTCGCGCCGTTGAATATCGCGGAGAACCGCTTTCGTATCTTGCCGGAATGCAGTTTAACGCCGTTTGGCTGCGTCAACCGCCGACCGTCGAGTTGCTCGAAGAAGCGTGGGAAATCGGTATTTGGGTGATCTGTCCGCCGCCGGAAAATGAATATCTGGGAGAGTTTATTAAATATCTCTATTCGATCGGCATGACGGACGACGGCAGAGGAAAAGATGGTCTCGACTTGAAAATCATGGGACGAATGTTTGCCCGAAACCGTAATCCGATTCTTGCGTGGGATATCGGACAAAATCTAACGCTTGCGTCGTACAATCAAATTCAGCAAAAGATTGAACTCGTGCGGAACGCCGATTATAATCGCCGGATTCCAATGATCTGTTCGGCGGAAAACGGAACTCGCGATTACAGCCGTCTTGTCGATATTTTGTTGATGGGACGCAACGCGATTCTCTCGTCGCTTGAGTTGGACGAATACGACGCATGGATGAAAATGAAAAACGGTTGGGCAAGAGCCGGTACTCCAACATGGTGCGCCATTCAAACGCAGCCGACGGCAAGCATGGCGAATCAGTGGAAATTATTCGGTACGCAAGAAATTCCTGCGGCGACGGTCAGCGGGGAACATCTTCGCGTGCAAATCCGCACGGCGTTAGCGAACGAATGTCACGGTCTATTTTTCACGTCGCAATCGCGGTTGGACGCGGACGACGCGGAAACAAAATATCGCGCGGCAGCTCTCGAATTGATCAATATGGAATTGCTGCTCATTGACGGCTGGTTGAGCGCGGGAAAATCGGCGACGGTTGTTCGATCGAGCAATCCCGAAATCAACGGCGTTTTGCTGAACACCGATCACGCGCGGCTGTTGCTCGCAAACATCGTGCGTCCTTTCGGACAATATGCGATGGGAAACACGAATAGCAATCATGTCCGTTTTATTATGCCGGGCAATTTTGAAACGCATCAGGCAAATCACATTATGCCGGGAGGAACGCGACCGATTACGCCGCTGCGGAAAACCGGAGGCGTTTCTATTCAGCTTGACGAAGTTAATACGTCCACCGCCGTCTTTTTTGCGATGGCGGAGCCGGTTTTGCGGGCGTTAATTCCGCGTTCCCGACATGTCGAATTGAGCAAACGAAGCGCGCGGCTTGCGATAAACCTTGCGAAAATGCGGTTAGAACAAGACGGCAAAACGATTCGGCAGTTTGAAAATATCCGCACAACGACCGGACTGCCGTATCTTCCGACCGACCGTTTTCCAATTATCAGCATGACGGAACATGATTCGATGCTGCGGGAGACCAAGCGGAATATTGAAACGGCGGAATCGTATTACCGTCAGCAGGATTTTTCATCGGCGTATCTTCAGGCGGAACGTTCCATTGCGGGATTACAGTATTACGAGCGGTTGAAATGGGAAGAAGCGACGCGAAACGTGCCGAGTCATAATATGATTCCGCCGGCGGTTTCGTTTGGAACGTTGCCCGCGTATATTGAAACGATTCAGAAAATGACGCGAATGCAAAAAGGCGAATCGCGTCTTTCCGGCGGCGATTGCGAGGACGTCGCGTTGTGGGGGCAAGCCGGTTGGCAATGTTTGGAGATGGAAACGGAAGGCATAACCGCGTTGGTTTCGGTAGGGAATCCGCAAGCGGCGCATTCTGGTCAAGGCGGTCTTTTGATGCGTCTGTCGCAAACGGCGTCGAGCGCTTCTCATGACGTTGCGGGAACAAATTCCGTAACGCTTGCTTCCGGCAGTACGGGCGGCGAAACGCTTCCGTTGGAAACTGCGCCGGTTTGGGCGACGTCGCCGCCGATTCGTGTTTTAGGCGGAGAATTGCTTTGCGTTACCGGTTATATCAAGATTCCGCAAACGCTGCAAGGAAACGCGGACGGTTTAATGATTATGGATTCTATGGGCGGCGAACCGCTTGCGATTCGTTTCAACGCAACGGATGGTCAATGGCGGCAATTTGCGTGCTACCGAAAAACGCCCGACGTTGTTCCGCCAAATGCGTCGATGGTTGTAACGTTTGCGTTAAACGCTGTCGGCGAAGTTCACCTTGACGATTTGGAAGTCCACGCGATTGTCCCTCAACCCGCCGACTCTTCTCATTCTTCTTCCGGTTCCGCCGCCGCGCAATCCCCGCCTTCCGATTCGAATCATTGGTTGTCGATCCCTCAGTGGTTTCAGTGAAATTCTCCTGTTCCCTGGACCCTGTCGCCTTATCCTGCCATTTTGACAGGCTTTAGGAAGCGCCTCGCACCCGCCCTTGTGCCGGTTCTGGAACCACCACGTCGGTCGGTCGTACCGACAGGCGCCCTTCCACCGGAGGGGAATTTTATGTCGGTCGCGCGCCTTCTCTGGGTCGCGCCTCTTCCCAGCATTAGGAATGCTTTTCTTCCGCTGGCGCGTTTGCTTTCCGATCATTTTCCGAAACCTACAACGGCAGTTCGTACACGATAATTTACAAAAACGCGAAAACTGAAAAGAATGGATAAGTTAAGTGTTGTTTTATAAATATCTTTTCTCCGTAAAAAAATTAAATTTTTATATTCTTTTTGTAATCTCTCGCTTTATTAGCCGATGAATAAAAGAGGAATTTATCGTTTTTATGGGAGATAATGAGAATCAAAATTTTTGTAAAATGGGTTGTTTATACCAATTGTGCCGCAGTTCGGTCTGAAAAATTATAAACGGTAAAAAATTTGGAGATAATATGAAAAGAAAATTGACGATCGTTTTGACGAAAACGGTAGGGATGATTTTTGTTTGTTGTACGCTGATTTATCCTCTTTCGGCGGCGAATTTACCGAAAAAACAGGCGAGAGTTGTTGTCGAATTGCCGACGCAAAACGTGGACAAACGTCCGGTTTTGTCGAAAGTATCGCTTTCCGCCGACGGCAAATTGATGGCGACAGCCGGCGACGATCATTATGTCCGAATCTGGAACGCCAAAACCGGCGAGCTGGCGAAAGAATTTGAGGCGCATGACGATTGGGTTCGCGGCGCGGTATTTAATCCGGTCGGCAATCAATTGGTCACGATTGGTCAGAACGGTCAAATTAAAATCTGGAATTGGCAAAATCTTGGAACGCCGATTTTGGTGCGGGACAAAGTACGCGGCGCGAAAAATATCGAGTTTAGTCCCGACGGAACAAAATTCGCGGTAAGCGGATTTGATCCGGCGGTTTATTGTTTTGAAACGGCGTCGCAAAAATTATTATTTCATCTCGCGGCGCCGTCGGATAACATGACCGCGCTCAAATTTTCGCCCGATTCAACGCTTCTCGCCGCAGGCGGGCGTACCGGCGTCGTGCGCATTTGGCGAACCGATAACGGAAAAGTCGTTACTGAAATGAAAGGCGACAGCCGCCGCGTCAACGCGCTTGCGTTCAGTCCCGACGGCAAACAAATCGCGCTCGGCACAAACGGCAGCCGAATCAGTATTTGGAATCCGCAAAACGGAACGATGATCGCCGTGTTGCCAGAACGTTACGGCAAAACGTTTTCGTTGCAATATTGCGGAATAAACGTGTTAGCGTCCGGCGAAAGCGACAATATCATTCGGCTTTGGGACGTCGAAAATCAACGCGAAATGACAAATCTTATCGGTCATACCGGAACCGTTTCGACGCTGTATTACGACGAACAATTAAACAATCTCATTTCCGGCAGTTTCGACACGACCATTCGTTACTGGGCAATGATGCAATAATAAAAATAGCGCGGAGAGATGAGAGCGGCACTCAATCCTATGCGCGAAACGCAAGCAAGCGTAAAATGCAACGTTACAAAAACAAACTTGCTTGCCGCAAACAAAATAAACTCGAAGTATTTTTGACGGAATTTTATAAGATTTTTCTTCTTGTTCATCTTGTAAATTCTGTCGGGAAATAGATTTTTCATAAGACAAAACAAAGCGCTTATTGCTATTAGTTTGATACACGGAGGTAATACGGTGGGATTGTTCAGCTTTCTTTCAGGAAACAAGCGTCCGCAAGTTGGAGAAACGGTCGATTCGACAATTGGGGCGACTCAACGCGAATCGGCGGGATTTTTGAAACTTTTGCCGCTTTCCGGTTCCGTCGGTAAAAAGGACGGCGGCTTGGCGGTGCGGCGGCTTTGTCGCGTCGAGCAACTGGAAAACCGCGAGATGCTTTCTGCGAATCCGATTCAATTTGGAGCGACTTATTACGAAGACGTCAACGGAGTCGGCGATGATGGCGACGGCGACGTGTTTCAAACGTCGTGGGTCGGCGGCGTTGACGGAACGCAGTTGAAACAAATTACGATTTCAACCGATAAGAATGGAAACGGACAAATCGACGAAGGAGAATGTTTCTTTGATCCGTCGGGCGGCGGTCTTGGAACCAAAGGAAATTATCCGTTTACCGTTGTCGATTCGCAAGGCGTCGAAGGCGTTCATTACTCGCTTTCGGACGACGGAACGACGTTGACGATTACGTTTGATAAATTTGACGAAGGCGGAAAATTTATTTTCAAAATCGACGTGGACGAATTGAATACCGACGGCGTAAGCGCGATTGCCGAAGGGAAAGAATTTGAAGGAACAATTGTTTCCGCAACGTTCGTAAATCGTTATTACAACGACGAAACAATCATCACGACGTACATGGACGATTATTGCGATCCGTTTACGCCGCCGCTGAATTTGCCGGACGATACTTACGGTTCTCCAAACGGAAGTTCCCATTATGTTCTCACCGCGGGAGCGTTTGGCTCCGCCGTACAAACGCCGAAACCGATTACGATTTCGGGAAACGTTTTTGAAGACGCCAATCGCGATAACGTTTTCGACGCGACTGAAACCGGAATTGCCAACGTCTATTTGGAATTGCATGTTTGGGATTCCGCGAGTAACGCTTATGTCGGAACCGGAAAATACGACGTAACCAATTCAAGCGGTTTTTATCAATTTGAAAACGTTCTTCCCGGCAAGTATCGTATTGTCGAAACGCAGCCGGATGGTTATTGGAGCGTCGGTTCTAAAGCGGGAACGGTGGATGGACAAACGCGCGGTCAGTCGGTCGCGGCGGACATTCTTGCGGAAATCGAATTGCTTGGCGGCGAAAACAGCGTGCATAACGATTTCGGCGAAATTCGTCCCGGCGCGTTGAGCGGTTATGTTTACGAAGATAACAACGACAACGGAATCAAAGACGCCAACGAAGCGGGAATCGGAAACGTTACGTTGGAATTATACAAGTGGGACGCCGCCTCGCAACAATACGTTACCGCCGGACGAACAACGATCACCGACAATTCAAGCGGTTATTATGAGTTTAAAGAACTCGATCCCGATCAAACTTATATGATTGTTGAAACGCAGCCGTTGGATTATCTCGACGGCAAAGACCGCGCCGGTTCGCTCGGCGGAATAGCGCCGTCGCCCGATACCGATCGGATTCTTGGAATTCATGTCGGCGTGGGACAGTTTGGACGAAATTACAATTTCGGCGAACTCAAACCGTCGTCAATCAGCGGTCATGTCGCGGTCGATCAAAACGGCAATAATTATTTGGACTCCGGCGATCTTTTCCTTGCCGATATTCCGGTGAATTTATACGACGCAAACGGAAACAAAATCGCAACGACAAAGACCGACGAAAACGGTTATTACATATTTAATAATCTGAAACCGGGAATTTACAAAGTCACGGAAGAACAACCGGCGGAATATTACGACGGACCGGATTTTTTGGGTACCGAAGGCGGAGAACTCGTTTTGCCCGATTCGATTGCGGGGATTCCGATTATGGTTGCCGACACGCATGGCGCTGATTATGATTTTCTCGAATATCGCGGCGGAAGTATCGAAGGTTTTGTTTATGAAGACGAGAACAACAACGGAGTCAAAGAGAACGGCGAAAACGGAATCGGCGGCGTCGTTGTGATTTTATGGGACGGCGACGAAGAGATTGCGCGTACGGTAACCGATGAAAACGGTCGTTACAAATTCGACAATCTTGAACCGGGCAAAGTTTACGCGATTACCGAAGAGCAACCGGATTACTGCGACGGCAAAGACGCCGCGGGAACGTTGGGCGGAACCGCAATGAATCCGGGCGATCGAATTGAGGGAATTGCGGTTTCAGCAGGAGCTGCGGGACAAAATTACAATTTCGGCGAACTTAAATATTCGTCGCTTGCCGGTTATGTTTATGAAGATTGGAATAACGACGGCAATAAAGACACGGACGAACCTCCACTTCAAGACGTAACGTTGCAGTTGTGGGTTTGGAATGAAGCGGAAAACGTTTACCAAGCAACCGGACGAATAGCAACAACTGACACGAATGGTCATTATCAATTTGACAACATTTGTCCGTACAAAAATTTCCGTATTGTCGAAGTGCAGCCGGACGGTTACATCAGCGGCAAAAACAAAGCGGGCGATATTGGCGGAACGGCAAGCGACGCAAATGATTGGATCACCGATATTATTTTAACGCCGGATGTTCATGCGGACAATTATAATTTTGGAGAACTTCGTGAAGCGAAAATCAGCGGTTATGTTTATGAAGACGTCGCGTTAGTCAACGGTCAAACCGACATGACTTACACCGACAACGGCGTGAAAGATACTGACGAAAAAGGAATCGCAGACGTAACAATTGATCTTTATAAGCTGGAAAACGGCAGTTATGTTTTGGTCGCAACGACAACAACCGACACAAACGGTTTTTATGAATTTCGAGGACTCAATCCCGGTACGTATCAAGTGGTGGAAAGTCAACCGGAAGACTATTTCGACGGGCAGGACGCCATTGGTTCGATTGGCGGTATCAGTCGCGACGACGACGATTTGATAACGGCGATCAACGTGTTTTCCGGCGCAAACGGAATCAATTATAATTTCGGGGAATTAACGCCATGCACAATTTCAGGATACGTTTTTCAGGACGGCGATACGATTTATTACGCGGACGCGAAACCGAGCGTGGAGAGCGTTCGCGACGGCGTGAAGAAATCGGGAGATAAACCGCTGGGCAACGTTGTTTTGGTTCTTTGCGATCGTACCGGCATGGCGTTGTACGATGAAGACGGCGTTTTGATTACGGCGATCACCGACGCAAACGGGTATTATGAATTTAACGGACTGACGCCGGAACAATACGGCGTCCGCGAAATTCAGCCGCAGGATTACGAGGACGGCATTAACACGCCGGGTAGTAAAGGCGGTCTTGCGCAAAGTCCGGGGCATCCTTTGGACGCACAGCAATTAACGCTTCTTGCCGGAAACGATCCGAAAGATTTGATTTTCTCAATCAACGTCAATTACGGCGAACACGCGGCGAATAACAACTTCAGCGAGGTGGTTTACAGTAAGTATTCGGAACCGCCGATACTGCCAATCCCGCCGACTCCGCCGGTTTACCCCGGCGTTCCGAGTATGCCGTTAGGAAACGCAAGCGTAAGCGGAGCGGTGATTTATACGCCGCCGGTTTTTGGTGCGATGTTATCGCCGGGAATTGGCGGCGCAGGGGTTCCGACCGGTTATTCGTGGCACTTGAGCGTGATCAACGCCGGTTATCCACGTTCCATTCTGACCGATCAAGATGTTGCTTACAGTTATCGCGCGCAAGGCGTTTATACGAATGTGGCGTGGGAAGCGTCCGACATGGGACGCACAGAATGGATCATTTATCATTCCGACGGACGAGTCGCCGGAAAATCCTATCGGTTTGGTCCCGGTTCGGGGATTCCGGTCGCGGGAGATTTCAACGGCGACGGCGTCTCGGAAATTGCGATTTATAACGCCGGTTTTTGGTACGTCGACGTCAACGGCAACGGCGTTTGGGATGCCAACGATCTTTGGGCGAAGATGGGTTCCGCGTCCGATCAACCGGTAGTCGGCGATTGGGACGGCGACGGAAAAACGGATATTGGCGTCTTTGGTCCCGAATGGTCGGGCGATACGAATGCGTTAGCGAAAGAGCCGGGGCTTCCGACCGATCTCAATCAGAAAATCGGATTACGTCCGAAAAACGTGCCGCCGAATCCTGAAGACGCGCCGGCGGCGGCGCGGGCGATGAAGCATACGACGCGCGGAAGGATGCGGTTGGACGTGATTGATCACGTGTTTCGGTATGGAGCGGAAAGCGATAAAGCCGTTACCGGCAATTTTAGCGGCGACGGGACGACGCAAATCGGCGTTTACCGCAACGGAACGTGGTATATCGATTACAACGGCAACGGATATTGGGATTCGGGCGACGTCGAAGCAAAAACCGACGCGCAGGCGGGCGACGTTCCGATTGTCGGCGATTTTACCGGCGAAGGAATCGACCGCATCGGACTTTATACGCCGTCGAATGGTCGCGTGATTATTGATTCCAACGGCGATTTCAAACTGGACGAGAACGACCGGATATTCTATTTGGAGGGCGTTGACGACGTCGAAGCGTACCCGGTGGTTGGCGACTTCACCGGCGACGGTATTGATCAACTTGCGTTGGTGAAACATCTTGATAGAATCCCGATGCAAACGCGGGTCGTAACGCCTCCGGCAGGGATAACTTCGCCGGCTTTAACGAACAATCATGACCGATTTGAAAGCGTTCCGCTGTCCATTGAAGCTCCGACGTCTCCGGCGCTTTCGTCGGAATTTCAGCCGGGCGATCCTGTCGAGGTCTTGAATCATCAGTGAGCGCACGAAAGAGCGAAAAGGGAAAAAGCGAGATTACTGGGGACTTAAAGGATGTCTGGGACTTTTGCAACTGGCGTCGGACGACGTTCCCAAGGTAAGGTTTCAGGTATCAGATTCCAGTATTTGTTTTCAACACAGGAAAGTATGGCAAGCTAACACTGGCGCCTGTAATCTGGAACCTGCAACCTAAAACAAAATTCCCCTCCGGTGGAGGGGTGACGGGCGGCGCAGCCGACCGACGGGGGGGTTTCAGAACCGGCACAGGAGCGGGTGTGAGACGCTTCCTAAAACCTGCCAAAATGGCAGGATAAGGCGGCAGGGTAAAGAGAGTTACGGTGACGCAAGGCAACCCTTTGGCGAAGGGTTGCCTCCTGTGTTTGAGTTCACTTTTTCTTAACTTCCGGCTTTGTTACCGTTATATCAAATGTTGTGCTACCTTTGACGGTACAAGTCAAACCGCTTGTCTTGCCGTCTTTATACTTTTCGTCTATCAAAGACTTGTAAGTCATAGCGCCGGCAGGTTCTTCCGCATCGACAATCGATACGCGGTAAGTCCCCGGCGGCAAACCGTCTTTCTCGCTCAACGAACCGAGTACGTATCGACCGTCTTTCCCAATACTTCCGTGAGACAGAAAAGTATCCGTCTCGAAATACACTTCGCCGACAGTCAGCGGCGAACCGTCTGGAAACGTTACTCTGCCGCTCAGGGCAACATTGCGGGAACAACCGGCAGTACAAAGCAGCGCAACGGCAATAATCAAATATTTCATTGTCATTTTCTCCTTTACGGTAGAGCGACTACAGCGCCGTCATTCACGCGAACCATCGCGTTGATTGTTCCGGTAGGACACGTTACCGGAATCGACCGAACCGAACCGTCGCCCAATAGAAATTGGCAAGTTCCAGAGTGATAACTTCCGAATTGATAACATTGGTTTCGATTACTCCACGCGTCGCCTCCGCCGGGACCATAATTATCTTCGGAATACTCCGCCGGATTCCTTGCAATCGGCTTGAAACTATAACTTGTCGTGGCGCCGCGGGCAAGCGACATTTTGCTGCCGGAGGAGTTCGCAAGAATCCATTGATTATCGCCGGAATACGGACGATTATTCCCGTAAAACCCTAACCGGTTTGACGGAATATGTTTTTCTCCGAGTACAAATTGATTACTTGTTCCGTCCGCCCACCAAGCAAACGTGTCGCGGACTTCCCACGTAGAACCGTTAACCACGCCCGGACGCAACGGACCGCAGTACAATGACGGACGCTCTTTGTACTCGTGGGAGCTGTCATTATTTTTGCCCCATTCCCACCACTGCCCGTATGTCGGTACGCCCGTAGCACCCGACGGAGGAGACGTCTCAATCAGGAAAACCGGCATTGCGTAATCGTGATATATTCCCGCTCCGACTTCATTATCGGTTCCGCCCGGATAGACCTGATTCAACTGCTTGCCGCCGCGTCTTGACGGGCAGAGGTAACCGTTGAATATGAACTGTTGTTTTCCGGCGTCCCCTAAACCGTCCCACCAGGTTTGCGCCGTACTCATATTATTTATATTAAGTTTGTCGTCAATTGCGTCATAAAGCGGCGCCTGCTCGATATACGGCAAAATCAACGCGAAAAACGAGATACTTAATTTGATGGGGTGCGTTACGTTGTTGGGCTGCCCCCATACCGTCCGTATTGACCATCCTGCAACAGCCGGCGGAATGCCGTTTCGGGCATCGTGGAAGTTGTGGACGGCAAGCCCGATTTGTTTGAAATTGTTCGCGCATTGCATTCTCCTTGCGGCTTCTCGCGCGGCTTGAACCGCAGGTAACAAGAGCGCGATCAAAACTCCGATAATCGCAATCACAACGAGCAATTCGACCAGCGTAAACGCCCGCGAGACATGACGCCGCAACGCATGTCGCCATAACGTATGACGTCGCAATACGGAGATTTTGTTGAGACGTTTTCGGACAAGACGTCCGGGAAAACGGTTTCCCAA
>JAISZO010000104.1 GCA_031269105.1 Planctomycetaceae bacterium
GTTGAACAGGCAACACATCCTTGATTTTTTCGTATTGGTCTCGAGTGATTTCCGTCATGCCAAGAATTATAACTGTTTTTCAATCCTCACGCAAGATCATAGCGTGAACACGCCCTAAATTGGAGCAGCCACCAAAGCCGCAGGGATCGAACTGGGGAAAATGAAACGCGCAGAAAGGTCGTAACATGAGTTATAATAATGGGAATTTCTAAAAAACTTCAAACAAATTTGAAATAAATTTTTTCGACAGGATTAAACAGGAGAGATTGGAATAAAAAATCTTGTCAATCCCGTCTAAAAAATAAGTTTTTTAAAATACTCCTATTTCTGTTTCTGTCTGCAATGTTTCAAAATAAGGTAATAAGGTTGTTTTTGAGCGAGCGACGTCTGGCTACTGAGGTTGTTTTGTTAGGAAAAATGAGGTGAAAATAAGGTTTTGCGAAAGCTAAAAGTTGGGCTGATAATTGTTTTAATCCCGGAGCGACGCATTTCGCCTGCGGAAGCGGAATTTGTCGTTTTTACCATTTTCACTTTCACGCACCTTTCTTGTCTCTTCCGCCAAACGAAGTATAATTGTCGTCATCTCATTGTTTTTTCGTAGAAAGTGTTCGTATTTTTACAAGATCGAAACGTGAAATGTCGAAATCGCAACGGACAGCGCAACAAGAACGATTGCAGGACGACCTTCGCGGCGTGATCGACGGCGAAGTGCGGTGCGACGACGTAGCGATTCGGTTGTATTCGACGGACGCAAGTTTATTCGAATGTTCGCCGCTCGGCGTGGTCTTTCCGCAAAATAAAAACGACGTGGCGGCAACCGTCCGTTATGCCGCCGAAAACGGTCTCTCGATTCATCCGCGCGGCGCGGGAACAGGTCGCATGGGAGCGTGTCTCGGCCATGGTTTGATTCTCGACTTTACTAAAAATATGCGGCGCGTTCTGCAAGTGACGGAAAACGCCGTGATCACGCAGCCGGGCGCAACGCTGGAACGTATTAACCGTCAATTACTTCAACAGCGCCGACGAATCGGCGCGGATTCCGGTTTTACTCCCGCAACGACAATCGGAAGCGTTCTCGCGGTGGACGGAGCGGGACCGCATTGGCTTTCGCAAGGATTTCCGCATCGTACCGTGCGGAAATTGCAGGCGGTACTTTCCAACGGCGAAATCGTTACGCTTGAACGCGGCAAGGTTATCGACGAAAGCGCTTCTTTTGCGAGACAAATCACGCGGGAATTGGCGAAATTTCTTACGCTTCCCTCCGCCGTCAAAGCGGTTGCCGACCAACGTTCTCAATCGGAAGGAACGCCGTACCGTCAAGGATATCGAGTTTGTAACGCGATTCTTTCCGACGGTCAAATCGATCTGACGCCGCTTTTGCTCGGCTCGGAAGGAACGCTCGCGATTATTACGCAGGCGGAAATTGAAACGTCCGCCGCGCCCAACGCGTCCGGTATGATTTTTCTTATGTTCGACTCGCTCGAAAAAGCGACGCTCGCGATTCCGTTGATTCACGCTCATAATCCCGCCGCTTGCGAATTGATCGACCGACGGCGTTTGACGCTGCTTGGGGATTGGGACGCGCGTTTGAAATCGGTCGTTCCGTATGACGCGGAGGCGATTCTCGCGTTAGAATTTGAAGGCGACGACCCGCTTTCCGTCGGCGACCGGATGCAGGATTTGGTCAACGAATTGCGGTTCGACCGTCAGTTATGTTACACGGCTCGCGTTGCGTTTCAGTCGCAGGAGGTTCGTTTGTACCGCGATTTTACCGCGCGGGCGCATTTGGCGGCATACCGGATGCGGCATAATGTCGGCGCTATTTTGCGGCTCGAAGACGCGGCTGTTCCGATTGAACGACTTCCTGCGCACATTCTCGCCGTGCAGAATCTTTTCAAGCGGTATGAACTGGCTCCGTCGTTTTTCGGACACGTCGGTCATGGACAAATCGGCGTGCAACCGGCGCTGGGTTTCTCCGACGAAAACGTTTTATCGCGAATGCGTCATCTGCTTTCCGATTATTACGACGAAGTTTTTCGCGTCAACGGTTCTATCAGTTCGGAACAAGCGTTTGGGTGGATTCGCACGCCGTATTTGCCGACGCAGTTCACAAAGTATTATTACATTTACGAACAAATGAAACGTCTTTTTGATCCGCAGGGACTGTTTCAGCCCGGAAAAATTATCGCGAAGAACGATCTGTCGCCGTTTCATTTCCGCAGTTCCGTCGCGTCCTATCAGGAACGCGGACAAGAACGGGAAACAACGGCGCAGAACGGAACAAAAGTTTTCGACGCTTCGCCGACGTCAAACAATAACGAAGGAAAATTGCGGCGTCCGCTTGAAGTCCAATTGAAATGGGATTCGACGCCGATTGCCGAAACGACGATGCGTTGCAACGGCTGCGGACAATGCCGAAGCCGCGAACGACAAACGCGGATGTGTCCCGTATTTCGGTGGGATTTGAACGAGGAATCGGCTCCGCGCGCGAAAGCGAATCTGATACGCGGAATCCTCGACGAAAAATGCGGTCTCGAAACGCTCGCGGCGGAACAATCGCGGACGGTCGCCGATTATTGCGTGCATTGTCATATCTGCCGATTGGAATGTCCGACGGAAGTCAACGTTCCGCAAATCGCGTTTCAAATCAAATGCGCATTCGCCGCCGCGCACGGTTTGCCGCTTTCCGATAATTTCTTTTCGCATCTGGAGCAGGTATTAAAATGGCTGGCGTTTGTCAGTTGTCCGGTGAACTGGACGATAACGAATCGGTGGACTCGTTGGCTTTATGAAAAACTGTTGGGAATTTCGCAGGCGAGAAAATTGCCGAAACTTGCGAAAATCAGTTATCTTTCGCGCGCCGGATGGTACAAACGTCTTTCAAAACCGTCGCGGCGGCGTGACCGCAAAGCGGCGTTGTTTGTCGATATTTACGCAAATCATTTTGAAACGCGCATCGCCGACGCCGCCGTGAAAACGTTGGAACATAACGGAATTGACGTTTATGTTCCGGGACGTCAGCAAGCCGCCGGAATGTTTTCTTTTTCCTGCGGACGCCGCGACCGCGCCGAAAGAATCGCACGAAAAAACATTTCGCTTCTCGCCGACGTCGTGCGTCAAGGGTATCAGATTGTCACGTTGGAACCGACGTCCGCAATTTGTCTTCGCGAGGAGTACGGTTATTTGTTCAACGATCCCGACGCTTCGTTAGTCGCCGCGAACGTCAGCGACGTCATGACGTATTTGCACGAGATGCACAGAGACGGAAAGTTGCAGCTTGATTTTTCGCCGATTCACACGACGGTCGGTTATCACGCGCCGTGCCGGTCGTTGGTTCTTGCGAAAATGAATCTCTCGGAACAAACGCCTGCCGAACAACTTTTACGTTTGATTCCCGGCTTAACGGTACGCCGTTTAGAACACGGTTGCTGCGGCATGGCGGGAAGTTTCGGTTTTTTAGCAAGAACATTCCGTCGGAGTTTACGAATGGGAATGCCTTTGTTTTCCGCACTCCGCGATCCGTCGATTATGATTGGAGCGTCGGAATGTAATCTCTGCAAAATGCAAATGGAACAGGGCTGCAACAAATGCACGCTTCACCCCGTGATACTCATGGCTCACGCTTACGGCTTTCTTCCTGAAATCTCGCAAATTTTGGCGTCGGCGGGGATAAGGTGAAAAATAAAGGGTCATTGGAACAATGAGAAAACGTCGCTGAAAATTCCGCAGAAATGTTACGAATAGTATTCAGTAGTTCCTCGTCTCGTCATGAAATTCCCTGATTGATATTGACTCGCCCAAGTTATTTCTGCTAAAAAGGTTATAACAAATAAGAAGCCCCTTTTTTAGGAGAATTATTCCGCCGCTCCTTACCCCCCCCCTCTTGACCGACATTATTAAAATCCTAGCATTTCTATTATTCACCTCTTATGGAACTTTATCAATGATCACAATCAGAAATAGCGGCTCTGAAAGCGCTGCATAAAACGCTCCAGCGGAAACGAGAAGCTGACCGCGTTAAAGCTGTTTATAGGCTCGGCGCCGGT
>JAISZO010000118.1 GCA_031269105.1 Planctomycetaceae bacterium
ACGCTCAATCGCAAACGAGGCAAACGAATCTTGCGACATGATATACGCTTCTCCCGAAAAAATTTTATTCTAATCTATGCGACTCTTTTGAATAGGATCGGTTGTTAGAGATTGGCTAAGGCGAGAATGAGGTTTGTAGGAAAAAAATCCGTCGAATTTCCGGTCAAAAAGTCCCAAACATGAAAAATTCCGCTTGCGATAGGCGCGGACTGCGTTTTTCCTACGCCAAGAACACTTGTTGGCTGCTTGTTTGACGCGATTGCAAGTCCACCGGATTTGTTAATCCAAGAGCGGCGCGGTATTCCATTGGGATGACTTTCACGAATAAATTGCGGGTACGTTCCCAGTTGTTCAGTAAGTCCAACGCACGCGGGCTGTTCGTGTATTTGTAATGATTCCGCAACATTTGTTGTAAGCGGTCGGCGTCTTCTTTCAGGAATATCGGCTCTAAATCCACCATTTCCAAGTTGCACTTGAGGTCAAATTCCTGATGCGGATCGTAAACGTAAGCGATTCCGCCCGACATTCCTGCCGCGAAATTCGTGCCGGTATTGCCGAGTACGGCAACGTAACCGCCGGTCATGTATTCGCACGCATGATCGCCGACTCCTTCGGCGACCACGACTGCGCCGCTGTTTCGCACGCAAAAACGCTCGCCGACTTGACCGTTGATGTACGCCTCGCCGCCGGTTGCGCCGTAAAAAAGCGTCTTTCCGGCAATCACGTTTTCCGCCGGATCAATCACGCTTTCTTTCGGCACACGAATAATCAACTTGCCGCCGGAAAGTCCTTTGCCGACATAATCATTCGCAGCCCCTTCGAGAATTAACGTCATGCCGGGTGCGGCAAACGCGCCGAAACTTTGTCCCGCCGTTCCTTTGAACGTATAACGAATCGTGTCTTCAGGAAGTCCTTTTTCGCCGAATGCTTTGACCACTTCATAAGCAAGAAGCGTTCCCGTAACGCGGTCAAGATTGCTGATTTTGTACGTCTTTTCGACCGGCTTTTTATTGGTAAGCGTCTCTTTCGCATCGGCAAGAATCGCTTTGGCAAGCGGCGTATAACGTTCCACTTGTTGTTTTTCCTGACAACTAATGCCGACATGCGCCGGAACATTCGGACGATGAAACAACGGCGAAAGGTCAAGTTTCGACGCTTTCCAATGTTCTACGTCGTCGCGCTGTTTCAAAAATTCCGTATGCCCGACCATTTCTTCCAACGTGCGGAATCCGAGCATCGCCATGATTTCCCTAAGTTCTTCCGCGACGAATCGGAAATAATTAATGAGATGTTCCGGCGCACCGGCAAACCGGCTCCGCAGCCGCGCGTCCTGCGTCGCAACACCGACCGGACATGTATTTTTATGACACTTCCGCATCAAGACACATCCGAGCGAAACAAGAGCCGCCGTTCCAAAACCAAATTCTTCCGCACCGAGCAACGCGGCAATCGCAACATCGCGTCCTGTTCGCATTTGACCATCGGTTTGAACACGCACACGGCTTCGCAAGTCGTTGATGACAAGCGTTTGCTGAACTTCCGAAAGTCCGAGTTCCCAAGGAACGCCGGCATTTTTGATGCTGCTAAGCGGACTCGCGCCGGTTCCACCGTCGTAACCGCTGATAAGAATCATATCCGATTTGCCTTTGCTGACTCCCGCCGCAATCGTTCCAACGCCGCTGATGCTGACAAGTTTGACACTGACCTGCGCCTTGGGATTCGCGTTTTTCAGGTCGAAAATCAGTTGAGCAATATCTTCAATCGAATAAATGTCGTGATGCGGCGGCGGACTAATCAAACTGACGCCCGGCGTGCTGTTGCGGATGCGGGCGATTTCTTTATTGACTTTGTGACCGGGCAAGTGACCGCCTTCACCCGGTTTTGCGCCTTGCGCCATTTTAATTTGCAATTCTTTCGCGTTTGCCAAATAATTGATTGTAACGCCGAAACGTCCCGACGCGACTTGCTTGACTGCGCTGCTTGCCGAATCGCCGTTTTCTTTCGGAATATAACGATCCGGGTCTTCGCCGCCTTCACCGCTGTTCGACATACTGCCGAGACGGTTCATCGCTATCGCCATCGTTTCGTGAACTTCGCGGCTGAGCGCACCGAAACTCATTGCGCCGGTCATAAACCGCCGCACTAACGAATCCACCGGCTCCACTTCATCAAGCGGCGCCGGCATTCGCGTATTGTCGTTGCGGAATGTCATCAAACTTCGCAGCGTACAATGACGTTTTTCCTGACGGTTGATGAGCATCGCAAATTCGTCATATAATTTGCGGTTGTTGGTTCGTACCGCTTGCTGCATCATTTGAATCGCTTCGGCGCTCCAAAGATGACGTTGTCCGTCGCGCCGATTTCGATAGTCGCCGCCGTAAGGCAAAATCGGCAGCAAACCGCGATGTTCAGCGTAAGCGGCGGCATGACGCATCAACGTTTCCGCCGCAATGTCTTCAAAACCAAGACCGGAAATCCGCGACGGAATCGGACCGAAATATTCTTCGACAAATTTTTGATTTAAGCCGACCGCCTCGCAAGATAACGTGGAACGGTAAGAACGAATCGTGCAAATTCCCATCTTGGAAAAGATTTTGAGCAAGCCCTTGTCAATCGCGTCGATATAATTTCGCACCGCTTTTTGTATGCTCAATTTCACTTCGCTGCTTCGGCGTTCCAATTCGTCGGCAATCGTTTCAATCGCCATGTACGGACAAACCGCGTCCGCACCGCACGCAATCAACATCGCAAAATGATTCACCTGACGCGGTTCCGCCGACTCGACAAATAACCCTGCGCGGTTTCGCAAACCGAGTTTCAACAAATGCCGTCCCAATCCGCTTGATGCAAGAAGAGACGGAATCGCCGCACGGTCTTTCGACGTTTTGCGGTCGGAAAGAATTAAAATTCCAGCGCCGCGCGCGATTGCTTCTTCCGCTTCGCGGCAAACGCGGTTCATCGCTTCCTGCATTCCTTCCGGCGTTAATTTGCTGAACGTCGTGTCGATTCGCACTGCTTGCAACGACGGCTCTTTCATCGACAAAACTTGGTCCAAATCCAGCGGCGTCAGAATCGGCGTAAAGATTTTCAAACGATGCGCGTGTTGCGGATGTTCAATCAACGGCGAACCGAGCGGTCCGACAAATGAAGTCAAACTCATCAACGTTTTTTCGCGGATCGGATCAATCGGCGGATTTGTCACCTGCGCGAAACGTTGTTTGAAATAATCGAACAAAAGTTCCGGTTTGTCAGACAATACGGCAAGCGGAATATCGCAGCCCATCGAACCAATCGGCTCTTGTCCCGTCTCAAACATCGGATGCAAAAGCACGTCTAATTCTTCGCGAGTGTAACCGAAACAAAGCTGCTTTCGGAAAAAAGAATTTTTGTCGATAACAATTTCGCCGACCGCTCCGCGACTTGGAATTTGTACGCGGTTTGCTTCAACCCATCGGCGGTAAGGACGGCTGCGCGAGATTTTCGCCTTGATTTCATCGTTGGCAATGATCCGATGTTGTTCCGTATCCACGAGAAACATTTTTCCCGACGCAACGTTGCCGTGCTGCACAATCTCTTCCGGCGGAATATCGAGAACGCCCGATTCCGACGCAAGGACAACGCGTCCGTTTTTTGTAACGGCGTAACGCGCCGGACGCAAGCCGTTTCGGTCGAGAATACTCCCAACGCTTTTTCCGTCGCTGAACACAATCGCCGCCGGTCCGTCCCACGATTCCATAAACGTCGCGTGATACTCGAAAAATCCCCGCAAATCGCGGCTCATCGCATAAGTACTTCCCCACGCTTCGGGAATCATCATCAAAATCGAATGCGCCATACTTCGTCCCGAAAGCGTCAGCAGCTCGAACATATTATCGAATAACGCCGAATCGCTCGCCGACGCGTCGTTGAAAATCGGCAGGATTTTTTCAAGGTCTTCGCCCCAAACCGTCGCGCCGTATTCCTTGAGACCGTTCAGAATTTCAAGCGTCGTACTGCGTCTGTCCACGTTTCCCCGAATCGTATTGATTTCGCCGTTATGACACATCATGCGGAACGGTTGAGCAAGTTTCCAATCGGGAAACGTATTCGTGCTGTACCGCTGATGCACGACGGCAATTGCCGATTCAAGGTCTCCGGCAAGAAGATCAGGATAGAAATTATCAATCTGCTCCGCCATCAACATTCCTTTATAAACATGCGTGCGCGACGAAAGCGACGGAATATAAAAATCATCGGAGTTGTTCAAACCGCTTCGCTGCACCGCTTTTTCGGCAAGCCGGCGAATGACGTACAAACGACGCTCAAACGCCGTTTCGTCGAGATTCGGATTGCTGATAAAAAACTGCCGCACATCGGGACACATTTTCTTTGCCATACCGCCAATCGCGTTAGGATTGGTCGGCACTTCGCGCACGCCGAGCAGTTTGCAACCGTTTTCCTCAATCGTTTTGACGAGGATTTCAAAAATTTTTGATGCGTCGCCGCGTTTCGGCAAAAAGACGATTCCCACTGCATATTTTCCGGGTTCGGGAAGAATGCCGCCGATTTCTGATTGACGGTTACGGAAAAACTTGTGCGGCAACTGCATGAGCAATCCCGCGCCGTCGCCGCTGTCGGGGTCGCTTCCCGCCGCACCACGATGAGTAAGATTGCCGAGAATGGTGATTCCGTCACGAACGATGCTGTTCGAAGGGCGTCCCTGAACGTCCACCGTCATTCCGACGCCGCATGCGTCATGTTCAAAAGCGGGATCATACATCCCCTGCCGCGAAAAACGATTTTTGATAGTCATATCTCTTGATTGAGGTTAAAAAGTTAGTTTTAATGTTGGATTTGTAAAAGATTGTGAAAAAATATGGTAAATCATGTTGTTACTTCATCATTGCTCTTGCATAAACTTCTTCACGAGTCGGAGCCATCGGAGCGTGTTTTACGACCTTAAAACCATATTTTTCCGTCATTTCTTTAATACGAGACGCTCGAATTATCTCCAACTCTTCGGGAGACAATTTTTCATCTCTTCATAAAATTCTATCCGAACTTGGTCAAGCCAAGATTCAAAATCTGTTGTCATAGTATTTAACTCTAAAACAATTCATTGAGTATTTTGGGTAAGTCCATATCTAAATCTCCTTTGTATTCCTTGTGTGGTATTTTAAATTTCTCAAGCGCGGATTTGAAACGGCGAAAACCATTTTTTTGATTAAGTTCTACCCAAATAATACCTAATTGTTCCGCCTGATTAATATTTTGTTGTGAAAGTTTATCTGCAACAAACACAGATGGTTGTCTTGCAAACATAGAGTCTGCACTTTCAGGATTTCCCATACCCATTAGTTTTATTTCACATTTGTATTTATCAATATCGTTTTTCAAATAAAAATCCACTTCTCTATCCACTTTTTTCTTCTTATCTTTGACAAAAGTGGAGGAATCATAGTATTTTTCATTTACTTTATACAGCTTACATAATTGTACTTTCCAAAAAATTTGACGAAAAATATTCGATATTTTCAAGGTTTTTTTAATATATTTGAATTAAATGCACTTTTGCGCACCCATCGAAGGTGTTCAAAATTACTAAAAT
>JAISZO010000130.1 GCA_031269105.1 Planctomycetaceae bacterium
TCGTGAAAGTTGTGAACCGCAAGCCCGATCTGCTTGAGGTGGTTCGTGCATTGCATCCGTCTTGCCGCTTCGCGCGCGGCTTGAACCGCCGGGTAACAGAAGTGCGATTAACACGCCGATGATCGCAATAACGACCAACAATTCGACAAGCGTAAACACCCGGCGAATCAAAGATTGTTTTCCAAAACGGGCAAAAAAGAGCGTTACAGTGCGTAAAACACGGCTTGTTATCCATGTTACGCACCTTGCCCCCCTAATATATTCTACTGAAGTCCAAAAAAATCAAACGCCTTGTTCAACTTTTTCATAGTCGAAATTCCTTCTAAACTTTTTTGTTTTTTGAAATTGACGAGCAAAAATCAACATAATTTTTGTCTCAAAGTTTCATTGATTGATTCCTAATATACGCCAAAATTTTGAATTCAACAAGAGGAATGTGGAAAATTTTCCGTGTCAAAGAGTGACGATTAAAATAGGCGAAATAGGTGGAATTCCGTGACGTACAAAAAAGCGACTTTCGTTATTTTTGGAGAAGTTTCAAAATTGTCAATTGAAAATTTGTAGGGGGACTTGTCAAAACCATTGGAAACGGTATCTTATTAAATCCTTATTGATATAAAAATTACCATCCGATGAAAATATACGACATTTTTTGCTTTATGGCGATTAATGAAGGAGTTTTTTATTATGAAAATCAGATCGAGCGTCCGAAGAATTTGCGAAAATTGCAAAATCGTCAAACGGCGTGGAAAAATTTTTGTTATTTGTGTTAATCCTCGTCATAAACAACGCCAGGGTTAGAATTTAGAAAGACGCAATAGGAGAGAATATCAGATGCCTCGTTTGCTTGGTGTGGATGTCCCGAATAATCGTTCCGCCGTTGTTTCCTTAACTTATTTGTACGGAGTCGGTTCTCATACCGCCCGCGAACTTTGCCGAAAAGCAAATATTAATCCGGCAGTGAAAGCAAAAGACCTTCGCGAAGATGAAGTCGCCCGGCTTGCCGCGTTGCTGGATAACGAATATACGGTTGAAGGTCAGCTTCGCCGACAGGTTAATCAGAATATTGCTCGGCTTCGGGAAATCGCTTGTTATCGCGGAATGCGTCACCGAAAAGGTCTTCCTGTTCGCGGACAACGTACCCGCACCAATGCGCGTACCCGAAAAGGTCCTAAAAAAACTGTTGCAGGAAAAAAAGGCGTCAAAGATTTGCGGTAAACATTTTTTACGCAAATTATTTTCTATCAAGATATTGCATTTTTTCATTGTAGGTAAAGGTTTCACGTGGCGAAAACAGCAAAAAAACGTAAAACAAAACGTAATGTCGTTTCAGGTGTTGCGCATATTAAAGCGACATTCAACAATACTATCGTAACAATAACGGATGCCAAAGGGGACGTTCTCTGCTGGGCGACGTCCGGCACAAGCGGCTTTAAAGGAAGTCGTAAAAGCACGCCGTTTGCCGGTTTGATGGCGGCGCAGCAAGTTGCCGAAAAAGCGTTGAAATTCGGTATGAAAGATGTAGAAGTTCGCGTTAAAGGACCGGGAAGCGGTCGGGAAAACGCGATCACCGGACTACAACAAGCCGGCTTGGTTGTCAAATCCATTGAAGACGTGACGCCGTTGCCGCATAATGGTTGCCGTCCCTCAAAACGAAGAAGAGTATAATTTTTCAAGCGTTTCAGTTCAAAGATACAATTTAGATTATTTATCTCGGAGAAAGTCAGGTAATGGCTCGTATTTTAGGTGCAGTTTGTAGAAAATGCCGCAGAGAAGGGATGAAACTCTTCCTTAAAGGAATACGTTGTAATACGGAGCGTTGTGCGTTCTCGCGTCGTCAAACCCCTCCCGGTATGCACGGCGCACAATCCAAACGCAGCAAAATGACCGATTACGGTATTCACCTCAGAGAAAAACAAAAGGTGAAAAATTTTTACGGCGTGTTAGAAAAACAATTCCGTAAGTATTTTGATTTGGCGGAACGCGCTTCGGGAAACACGGGAACAAATTTGATGAGCATTCTCGAAACCCGTCTCGATAATATTGTCTATCGGCTTGGTTTCGGAGCGTCCCGCGCGCAATCGCGTCAGTTAATTTCGCATGGTCACATTCTTGTTAATAACGTGCGAGTTAATATTGCCAGTTATCTTGTTCGTCCCGGAGACGTGGTTTCTTTGAAAAACCGTAAGAATATTATTGATTTGGTCAAAGCGACAATTCAGGAAGCCGTTCAGCAAGTCCCTGAATTTTTAGTTCGCACTGAAGACGATATACCGCAAGGCGTTGTCCTTCGTAAGCCGGTACAGGAAGACGTTTCCATTATTGTTCAACCACAGCTTATCGTCGAGCTTTGCTCAAAGTAATGTTTTGGCTCTTGATTTCTTTTCAAAAACATCGTGATTGAATTGATTGGAGGTGAGTAATGCGTATCCGTTGGCGTGGTTTGGAACTACCGAGTAAGGTAGTTTGCGATAAAGAAACTATTTCTCATTTTTATGGGAAATTTGTCGCCGAGCCGTTTGAACGCGGGTTTGGAATTTCCGTTGGAAATAGTTTGCGACGCGTTCTTCTTTCGAGTCTCGAAGGAAGCGCGGTAACGCGAATGAAATTTAAAGGAGCGTTGCATGAATTTACGTCGTTACCCGGCGTAAAAGAAGACGTTACGGAAATCGTTTTGAACGTAAAATCTCTCGTAGTGCGTTCTATGGAGGATAAACCGCGATTGATTCGTATTATAAGAAATCGCGCGGGCGTTGTTACCGCAAACGATATTCTTACGGACTCGCAAGTTGAAATTATTGATAGAAATCATTATATTGCGACTTTGACTGCCGACGTCCCTTTTGAATTGGAAATGGTCGTCGAAAACGGACGCGGTTATTTTCCGGCTTCCGAGCAAATGAATAACGCGCGGGATCGAGGCGACAGCGCCGGTTTTATTCCGTTGGACGCCGCGTTTAGTCCGGTTGTCCGCGTGCAATACGACGTGGAAGAAACGCGGGTCGGTCAAAAAACCAACTATGATAAATTGACGTTACAGATTTGGACGGACGGTTCGATCAATCCTGAACTAGCGTTAGTGGAAGCGTCAAAAATTTTGCGAAAACACCTGAATCCGTTTATTCAATATGAACGAATGGACGCATTGGTTTATTCCAAATCTAAGCCGTCCACCGCAACCGGAATTGATCCGGCGCTAGAAGCGAAATTAGCGATGCCGTTGGCGGAATTGCAATTGTCCGTACGGGCTATGAATTGTTTGGAATCGGAAAATATCAATTTAATTCGCGATTTAGTTTCGCGGTCGGAAGATACGTTGTTAGAAGTGCGTAATTTTGGGGAAACGTCGTTGAATGAAGTTAAGGAAAAATTGACTGCAATGGGACTTCGGCTTGGAATGCGATTGCCGTCGCAGCTTGTTTCGCCCCAACAACAGCCGCGTCCTCAACAACAATCGAGTCAAGTTCCATTTTATACGTAAAATCATTGGCAAAGCGTTGCGTAAAACGAATTTTGCCGATGAAATAAAAGTTATTGAAACAATAAAGTAATCAAAATAATTTAGTATAACTATTATGCGTCATCGAAAATCAGGTCGGAAATTTGGTCGTAACCCGAGTCATCAACGGGCTTTATTGAGAAGTTTAGCGTCTGCGATTTTTCTCACGGAAAAACCGGATTCTTTCTACGGTGAAAAAGACCCGCGTCCTAAAAAAGCGGGGCGAATTGTCACAACATTAGAAAAAGCGAAAGAAGTTCGTCCGTTAGTGGAAAAATGTATTACTATTGCTAAAAAAGCGCAAAAGTATTTGGAAATTGCGGATTCATTTGCAACAACAGCCGCTCGAAACTCGGAAGAATGGAAGCAATGGCGGAATAGCGAAACTTGGCAGAAATGGAACGCCGCGATTGCTCCGGCGGTGGCTTTGAGAAGGCGGGCGATTCAATTGATCGGCGATAAAAGAGCTGTTTCAATCCTTTTTGATATTGTTGCCCCAAGATTTCTTGAGCGAAACGGCGGTTATACGCGAATTGTGAAACTTGCAATTCCGCGACTTGGCGATTCAGGGAAAAAAGCGATCCTGGAGTTTGTTGGTCAAAATGATCGGAAAAAACAACAAGCTGTCGCAATTCCGGTTGTTAAAGATTGATTATTGATAAAATTAACAATTAAATCTTTGGTATTTAAGGGTTTATGTCGTTGACATAAACCCTTTTTTTATTTTTTTTCTTCTTCCATTCCAGAAACGGACGCGACGGATTATACTAAAAGAAAGGAGATTTTTTCATCCGACGGAATGCTGTGAACGTAATCATTTCAGAAACATGTTGTTGTAAGACATGTTTGGATGTTTAAGCGGAAATATTTTAATTAGAAAAATTGTTTCTGGTGATAAAAATGTCTAAAAATCCTAAACTGAAACGAGTTCATCGAGTTGTGAAAGCTGCAACCGGTTTTAATTTTACGACGGCCATGCGAACCGTATGCGAAGATATTTGTATGCGGGTTTCTGAATTGTCGCATATTAACATGGATCGCGTGGCGATCAGTTTTAGTCAAACTCGCCATTCGCAAAATTACGGAGTTTTCGCGTCTTTAACGCCGCTTCGTTTTCTTGACGGACGCGCGTCGATGCAGCACAAAGGAAAATATTGGGCGATCCAACGTTACCGCTCGTTAGATGGTTTCGAGTATTATTATATTCTCTATTTTTATTTACCGCGATTTCTTAATATGAAATTGACGGATAAGTTAGAAACGATTATTCACGAGTTATATCACATTAACCCGACTTTCAACGGCGATATAAGACGTTTTGAAGGACGATGTTACGCGCACGGCAATTCGCAAAAAGAGTACGATGCGGTCGTGCATCGATTGATGAAAAAATGGTTTGATCAAAATCCGTCGCCGGAAATTTGGGAATTTTTGCGATTCAATCACGACGAACTGACCGAACATTTCGGAGCCGTTTACGGGACAAAAATTCCGCCGCCGAAAATTTTGCCTGTCGTTGAAAAATCTACGAAAAAGACAAAAATAAATCCGAAAGAAACAATCGTATGGTAATGGCGCTTTTCTCGCGAGAACGCCATGAAAAATTGAATCCAATGCGAAAAATAAAGTAAGATAACTTCTTAAAAATATGTTATATCAGTGGAATTTGCAAAAACATATTATAATTGTTTCAATAAACCTTATTTTTCCGACAAAACAACCTCAGTAGCAAAATGACAACAAGACAAACAACTTTATTACTTCATTATCTTACTTTACGGTTAATATTTTTCACCCAAAAATACGCGACGATAAGTTATTATGAAAGGATTTATAAGAACAATTCAGAGAAGTTTAAAATTCTTATATTTTCTATTGTTTTCTTGAAATAAAACTTTACTAATCCACTTTCAATAGATTATTATCGAGGAATATTTTTCTAAAATTTCAGAAAAATGTCTCAAACGCCCAATTTTTTTCATGAAATTTTCTCTTTAGTCTGTACATAATAGATGACAGTAGAAATTGCTTCGAAAAAATTTACGAAATCAACGATTTTTTATCGAAACTCTCCGTTCTTGTTGACTTTGAGACGTTTCGTCCCTTGATTGACCAGCATCGTCCCGTAAAACCGCAACCCAAAGGCGGAAAAAAAAACCTACGATAACGTCCTCGTCTGCAAAGTTCTTGTCCTCAAATATCTACCTTTCCGACGAACAAACCGAATTGCAAATTCGCGACCGTCTTTCGTTCCAACATTTTCTC
>JAISZO010000207.1 GCA_031269105.1 Planctomycetaceae bacterium
ACGCGATTGACGATTACATTGCAAACAGCAACGAAAAGTATCGCGACGAACTCAAAACTCTCATGACTCTCAAGTTCCAGTCTTTGGAATACGTGCAATTCCTGACCGTTTAAGGTAGAAAGCCGACGCTTGTTTCATTGTTGGTACTGCTTGCGTCGGACGGCGGAATTGGTTACGGAATCTGGACGTTTTGGCGTTATTCTTCTCAGTTACGGCGCACGACGCAACAACCCACCGAGGCAAATCTTTCTTTGACCGTAAATTTGCTGGGAAACTTCTGGCGCGTTTGCGTTGCAGCGGCGATTGCTTTTTGCTTCTTTTGCTGTTGACCGGCGTCATTTTGTTTGCGGTTGGGATCAACAACTCGGACTTTCGAGGATTTTTTCCGCAAAATGGGACGGAGCAACTCCATGAACTGGAACAACCGTTAGAACAAATCTCAAAATCGAATGAATTTAACGCATTGGAAAATCCAAATGCGGATAATCGGAGCGAAACGCTCCCGCCCAATGGAAAATAATTGTTACGCGGTACGTAGCGTTTTTCATTATGATTCGGTTATGGACTTTGCTTCCTCAAATTCCGCAATCCATTCGGCGAGTTTGCGTTGTAACAACGCCTTGTCAGGCAGATACAGATGTACTCGGAAGCGTAAATATTGCTGTTTTCCGGCAGAGTCAACTCGACGATGTTGTCGTTTTTCTCTTGGCAAAGGAGGATGCCAACCGTCGGCTTCTCAAATTCCCGTCTCACATAGCGGTCGAAATAGTGAACATACATTTGCATTTGCCCTAAATCCTGATGCTTCAGTTCGCCCGTCTTTAGGTCAATGAGAACGTAACACTGCAACAAGCGGTTGTAGAATACAAGATCAACAAAGAACGATTTCTCGTCAAACGCGAACCGCTTTTGCCTTGCTTCGAACAGAAATCCTTTGCTAATTCAAGTAGGAATTTCTGTAAGTTGGCGATAATAGCCGACTCCAAATCCAACTCCGAATAAGCCGGGTTCTGATCTAAATTAAGAAATTCGAGCACAAGCGGATTTTTTAGCATATCTCGCGGCTTTTCCAGCGTCTGCCCCTCAATAGCAAGACGCATGACCTCGTCTTTGTTGCGCGAGAGCGCAAGCCGCTCATACAGACTGCTGTTATACTGCCGCTTCAATTGCCGAACCGTCCGCCGATTTACCGATTCGATTTCGTAAAAACGGCGAATCTGTTCGTCCTTGATACGCATCAAGATCAGATAGTGCGTCCAACTTAATTGAAAAAAATCATAGAGCGATTGTCCGCTTTCGAATTCGCTAATCACTGATTGGCGAATTGACGGCGAGTAGGTTTGGTAGAATTACCTTGCGTTTTTTAAATTGCCGACCGACCAACCTTTACCACAACGTTTCGTCAGGTAGGACGACCAATCTGAAAGCAGTTTTGTGCCATAGACGGCACGGTTTGCACCGTTCTGTTCCTGATCGACGATCTGCCTGCCAACCTCGTAATAGGTTACGCATATCGTCAGATTCACGGTGCGCTCAATGTGCGTGCGTCTGTTCTACAGTTTTCGTTATTCCGTCAAAGAAATCAGAAACCATAGCGTTGTTCCCAACTTGCAGTTTGTCGTCTTTCACAACCACCCTCCGTATTGTATTCGGACTATAAATTTTAAATATTTGCTTAATGTTGATCATTGCGACGTCATTGACCACGTTTGTGTACATATTCAACCGGCTCGCGCACCGGGCTTAAAATCACGCGTCTTTATTTCAACAACGCAGTTTTAAGCAAATCCATATAATCGTTGCGCAAACATCAACGAATAATAAACCTTACGATTCTTCTTTTGCTCTGACCAATCTCGGCAAGTAAAGAAAAATACAAAAATCATAAAATGCGTGAACAATAATCGGAATTGTCAGATTGTTTGTTTGCATAAACAGCCAGCCCAAATACGCTCCGATTAAAATACAAATCGCGACATAGAATTTGCTGATCGGATGCACAAGCCCGAAAATCAACGCCGCGACCAGCACGCCAATGACGCCGCCGCACCATCGCGCGACAAGCGTTTGTAGCACGCCGCGAAATAAAAGTTCTTCGCCGATTCCGGCAAGCGCGGAAATCAACAGAAGTTGTAACGCCGAACAATGGCGGATGAAATCGCGGTAAAGCGTCGCCATATATTTTCGGATAAACAATACCGACCGCCAGGGAAGCCGATAAATGAGCAAGCAAAACGCGATCATCGGCAAAACGGCAAATGTACTGCGAATGCAATCAAGTAATTCAAATGAAAACATTTCACGCAGCGGAACTCGTAAAAAATAACCGAGTATCAACGCGAAAATTGCTAACCCGCCTTCAATTTGTATCGCTCCCGCAGTCATCATCATAGCGGGAGAAAATAATGTCGAACGGGAGTTCGGCGGCTGTTTTTTCGATTGTTCGGATTGATTTGAAAGATTTTCCGGCATGGCATAACCTGTGAAGAAATTTGTTTACAATTTGAGTATTATAACCAAAACTTCAAAAAACGCCAGAGTGCCGGACTGAAACTCATTTTTCTACAACTTCCGATGATTTTTCATTTTCAATCGCGTTTTTCGCTTCCCGCTCTTTCCGTCGTTTAATATATCGTCTTCTTAATTTTTTAATCCAGAGAGCAACGCCGGTTACGGGGAAACTGGTTGCAAAAAGGCACGCGATGAAAAATACGATTTTTGACGATGTGCCGGTTACGTCGCCGAAATGAAGCGTTCGAACCGCTGTTGCTATTTTTGCTCCCAACGGTTTATCGACAAAACGTTCGACTTCAACCGTTTTACCAAAATGTTCCACCGGAATGACCGTTCCGCGATATCGATCCCATTGCGTTTTGTCCTTGATTGACAGAGCAAAAAAACCGGTTCGACCTTTCTGAATCACCATTGCGGTTTCGTTATCGCCAGGAATCGAAATCGACATATCGCCGGCGCCGGGCGTTAATTTATTTTGACGTTCAATCATTTTGCCAACAGAAAGCGGTTGCGTTCCATTTTCAACCGGTTCGATTTTTTCCGGTCGCTGCATCCGTTGTTTGAAAATCTGATCGCCGAGAACATAACTCGCCGCATTCCGGTACCAGCCAAACGACCAGCAAAGTCCCGTCAACGCAAGAATCAGCGTCGGAATCAAAAGATAAAATCCCGCCGTATTATGAATATCATACGTCAGCGCCCAGAAACCTTTGCGAAACCGTACTTTGAAACCGGGTTTCCACGCTCTCCATTTGGCGAAACTTTTCCAGGTTCGCGGCAACCAAAGAACGAGACCGCTTAGTACAATGACGACAAAAACAATCGTCGCAATTCCGACAATCAAACCGCCGAGCGTCGCACGAGGTCCAAGATTTGGGAGACGGTATGAAATCCAAAGAGTCCGATGCAATCCCATCATAGATCGGAAAAAGGAATCGGCGGGACTTCCCATTCCTTCGCCAACGACTTCCGCCGTGTAAGGATTTACCAAAAACATTTTTCCGCGTCCAAAGCCGCCGGGACCTGAACCTTGTCTCGGCGCGCCTTCTCTTGGCGTCCTTTCTCCGCGTGCGTCTTGTCCTTCGCCGCGCGGTCTTGAACCGCGTTCTTGACCTTCGCGCCGCTCGCCGCGTTGTTCTCCGCCTTCTCTTTGTCCGCCGCGTTCAGAACTGCCGGAACCTTGCGCGTTGGGACCGCGTTGTCTTTGACTGCGTTCTCCGCTCTGTTCCCGTTGTCCGCCTTCTCTTTGTTCGCCGCGTCCAAAACCGCCGGAACCTTGCGGCGCGGGTTGAGAAAACATGATACTGATTGTTCGATTGGCTTTTTCAGGAATTGTTACCGAAGCCGCTTTCATACCGGGATTTTCCGATTCCAACTTGGCAAGGAGTTCGTCAATCGGAATGCGAGGAGTATTTGCCGGAACGTCCACGTAATACTTCTTGGGTTCCAGAAAATGAGCGACTTCTTCGCGGAACACAAGCGCCGCTCCGCTCAGGCAAACGAGAAAAACAATAATCCCGCTGACGATTCCAAGCCAAAGGTGAATTTCATAAAAAACGCGTCGAATTGTTTGAAAATTTTTCATCTCTTTTTGTTGTTGGTTAAAAGTGATTGTGGTTGTTGAAAGTAAAGTTGAATTTCAATCTCATGATTATTCTTTAGAAAAAAGTTTCCGGTTGAATACAAAACCGAAGCGCCGGTTCAATGGAAGCGGAAAAGACTTCTCCATGACTTAAACCGTCAAATATCCGAAACGCCGAATCTGTTAAGACGTCGGCAAGCCGCCGCGACATATCGCGCGAAGCGTTCGGCGGAATCGCACGATCTTGACGCGGTGAAACGCGATCAGGATTCCTTTTGACGTTATTGTTTCCAACCGCAATAACAAGCCGAAGTTCCGCTTTTTTTTTCTTTTTAACGAATGCTTTTTCCATGTTCAAAATCGTTTCGGTTTCACGCCACAACGACGGATCCGCCGCAAAATAGTTTTGAAACATCTCTGGGTGTTTGAACAAAGTATTCAAGACAAATAACCCGCCGTAGGAATGTCCCCAGATTGTTTGACGTTTCTTGTCAATCGGAGCAAGCGATTCCACATACGGTTTGATTTTCTTCTCAATGAAATCGGCAAAGATATCCGCGCCGCCGCCTTTACGTCCGCGTTCTTTTTCCGTCGGAGATTCGGAACCGTCCGGCGTCGCCGGAGTATAATCATACGCTCTGGCGTCAACGTCGAACCGCAACGGCGTTTCGTAACCGATTGCGACAACGACCGGTAATTCCGTTTGCGCGATTTTTGAAAACAGCGTTTCATTCATCGCGGCAAGCGCGGAATTTCCGTCCAGCAAATAAATCGCGGGAAAACCGGATTTCGGAGCTTGTTTTTTAGGAATCCCAACCGTAATTTTATAACGACGTTCTCCGTCTTCCGAATCGATACGAAACGTTTTAAAGCGGTAAAATTCCGAACCGGTATCGGCAATCGTTTTTCCCAACGGTTTTGATAAATCCGGCTGGGCAAAAATTGGCGCGAGATAAAACAAAGAAATAACGAGAAAAAATAAATATTTCATCAATGATATTTGAGTATTTCTAAAAACTTGTTTTTCAGACAGGATTGACAAGATTTTTTATTCCAATCTCTCCTGTAAATCATATTAAGCCGTTCGAAAAAATTATTTATTGAATGTTTTGAGAAGTTCCCATCTGATAGTAATTGTTGATTTCACAAAGGGAGATAGAGTTCTTTATACCTTTCTTACTTTAAAATTCTGTTTTTGTTTCTATTGTTTTGAACGCGGAAATCACGAAGCAACACGGAATTTTTAGTGATTTTTTCTGAGTATTCCGTGCGTTTCGTGTTCAAAAACAGAAATTTCAAGTAGGATGAGTCTATTACGCTTTCATCTGCGCATCGGCAACGGATAAAAAACAAAGGGGATTGGGTTGAATCGCCGCAATGAATAAAGATCAAAACGTGAAGCAAAAGCTTTACGCATCGCGATGGATTGACCTTCTCCCCCAGACATGTTCCAGCCGAAACATGTTCTCGCTCTTTGGCAGAGCGTTGTTGATGCACGGTTCGCGTTTGGTTACGCTTTCATAAATGTTTGTAACATTTCAACCAAACTTGCGATTCGCATATTTTACTGAAATGTTACAAATGTTTTTTTCAAACAATAATGTTTTCCGGTATTCTCAAAACGACTTCGATTCGCCGCCGTTTGTCGTGGACGCCGCGCGCCAGGCGTCAACATCGACGCTGTCGCTCACAAAACGGACGCTTCCGTCGCCATAAGCGACATTCACGCCGCCGGTGTGATTACTTGCCGCTTTGAAAAAGCCCCGCCGTCCGCCGGTCGGACGATTATTTATGTTTGCTGCATTACAAGCATTATTCTGATTCGGAGTCAGATAAGCGTTAAAAACCGAATGGTCCCATCTGGCTGACAACCACATTTCACAACGGTTCTGTTTGCCGCTGACATTCGTTGTCCCCTTCGTCTCCGCAACTAAATCAGGATTTTCTCCAAAATCACCATCACCGTCTGCTTTCGTACCGAGATACAAACGCTGTCGGACTTGCATGTTGTCATTCGGATTCCCGCTCAATCCGCTGATATTCCTCAATGCTTCGGACAATATTATCGTGTTACTCGTTCCGTCCGTCATTGATTCGAGACCGCGGTCGCCGTTGGTTTTTTGCCTCGGACTGTTTAGCGCCTGGTCAAATGCGCCGTCCACTCTTGCAAGCCGTGCATCGTAATCCATAAGGGAATTTTTTCCGGTTCCCGAACCGACGCAAACAACATAACTTCCGGGATACGAACTGGTTTGGTTACTCCCGTCGGGAGCGACTTCGGACGGACAAATGATGCAGTTTAATTGAGCCGCTTTAATATCGTTCCCGTAATACGGATTTATTGAGGAGTTGCCCCCTCCGAAAAGGCAGTTTGCAAAATCGTACGAAGCGGAAACGTTTGCCGCTTCGATAAACGGCAGTACTCTCGCCAAAGCGCCGGGACCGCCGTCTGTTTCCTTATCTACTAAAGTAGCATCGCTTGCAGCAGAGCCGCCAGGGGGATTGCGGCTCAAACTGTACCGCTGACCATTCGGCGGCAACTTGCCGTAAGCATCGTGGTGATTGTGCATTGCCAATGCCCATTGTTTCTGGTGATTGGCGCACTGCATTCTTCTTGCGGCTTCGCGCGCCGCTTGAACCGCAGGCAATAACAACGCGATCAATATTCCGATGATCGCAATGACCACCAGCAATTCAACCAGCGTGAACGCGGCTCTTTGAATTAACCCAATAACCCATAATTTGAGCGTTGAGCGCATTTTAACTTCTCTTTCTAAATCTTTCGTTGAAAGTGGATTTTTTGAACGGAACTTTGTTGACAAGACAAAGTTTCATTCGTTTATGTTTGTTAATGTTTTGTCTGCGATTTGTCGTTTTATAAAGTTGTGCATACAAAACAGCGAGAATTTTAATGAAGTCTCAAAAGTCTGCAAGCGGTCGGGTTCTTCGTTTTTTGGGAAAATTTTTAAAGTTGAGTCGAATCCAACTTTT
>JAISZO010000231.1 GCA_031269105.1 Planctomycetaceae bacterium
CTTTCGGACTTGGTTTGGGAGCGCCGTTTCGATGAGCGGACGAAACGCTTCCAATCCATCGCTGCGTCAAGCCGCTTGAGAAACGGGTTGAATTTATAAATCCTGGCGAGTTGACGCTCAATCGCAAACGAAGCAAACGAATGGTGCGACATGATGCTTCTCCCGAAAAAATTTTATTCTAATCTATGCGACTCTTTTGAATAAGATCGGTTGTGAGAGGTTGCCAATATTTTTACCTCGTTTGACGCCGTAATGCGGACTTGTTTGCGAAGCGTTTCGTTAATCTCTTCTAATACGTGATTACGCTTGAACTTATAGAAATAATCGCGGTTAGGTCGGTCAGATAATTTTGGGGACGTGAAGCGGATATGAGAGAAAAAGGTAAATTAAAGGGAATGAAAAAGTTAAGTTGAAGTTAATGAGTTTGATAATAAGCAAGAGAACAAATCATTCACTAGAAGAATAACTCTTTTGCCGATTTAATGCAAGCGCTGTTATCCAAAATTACCAAATTACCGTTTTCCCTGTTAGACGTTCCGCACGCAAGAGAACTCGCTGCGTTCCAAATTTCGGCTCACGCGGAAGCGACGAGAATTTCTCTTTAAAAAGGAAAGAATCCAAAAATTTTGGCGTCCCGTCATTTTCGCGAAATCGGTAATCCCATTTCCCGCATCAATAATTGTAAGTCTTCCCATGCCGCCGATTTTGCAGAAGGGTTTCGCAATAAGTAAGCCGGATGATACGTACAAACGACTTTGATTCCTTGATAATCATGAATCCGTCCCCGCATCCGTCCGATTGTTTCCTGCGAATTTAATAAATTTGTCGCGGCAATCGCTCCCAAACAACAAATGTATTTCGGGCGAATGACTTGCAATGTCGCGTCGAGAAACGGACGGCATCTTGCCGCTTCATCGGGCGACGGATTACGGTTTCCCGGCGGACGGCAACGAAGAATATTGCAAATATAAACGTCGTTTCGCTGAAGACGCATTCCTTTTTCAATCATATCCGTCAAGAGTTTTCCGGCGCGTCCGACAAACGGAATCCCTTGCGCGTCTTCGTCCGCGCCGGGAGCTTCGCCGAGAAAAACTAATTCTGCAAACGGAGCGCCGACGCCGAAAACCGTTTGCGTTCGCGTCGCCGCTAATTCCGCGCATTTCTTGCAATCGCAAACTTTTTGCGACAAAAGCCGCAAAGTTTCCTCGCGATTTTCCGCATGAAGATCAATTCCCCAAACAACCGTTTCCGAAGATTCGGCGGTTGTTTTTGCCGTTTCCGTTGATTTTTTCGACATGGCGTTTTCCATAGATTGTTGCGGAACCGGCAAGACGGGTTGCGATTGCAGCGACTCTGATTGTTCTTGTTGCAACGCTTTCGGTTGAATCGATTGTTCCTTCTTTGTTTGTTCCAAACGCCGACGCAATTCCTCCGGCACAATCAATGAAACTTCGCCGACGCCGACCATTTGCAGCGTTTCAAGATAGTCGATAAGTCCTTGCGTCGCGGAGTTGCGCGGAATATTTTTGCCGGTAGTAGGTTGCACAAGTTTTATCCTTTCAGTTTTCATCGTGATAAGTTTATAACGACAAAATGCTAATCGCGTTTTTGTCGTTAATCGGAACGTTTCGGACCATAAGAATCTTCCATTCGGTCAATATATTTTCGCAACCGCATCAGTTCATCGGTTACGGATTGCAATTTAAGAAGATTTTCAATCCGTTTGAGTAATTCCGCTTTATTGACCGGTTTGCTGATATAATCGTCGCAACCGGCGGCAACCGCCCGTTCAATATCGCCGAGTTCGGTCAGCGCCGTTACCATGAGAATCATGATTCTTTTGGTTTCGGGCTGACTTTTCAATACGTCGCAAATCTCAAAGCCGCTCATTTTTGGCATCATAATGTCAAGCAAAATCAGATTGGGACGGAATGATTTAACCATTTGCAACGTCTCCGCTCCATCTAACGCCGTTGCCGTTTCATAACCGTAACCGTCGAGATACGTTTCCAATAATTCAACATTAACCGTATTATCATCCGCAATAAGAACTCGCTCTTTTGCCATTCTATTCTTCCTCATTTTTTATACCGGCAAAAATATTACAATCCGATATTCTACAGGAAAACTTTCTATCAAACAACCGGATATTTGAAATTCAATTTTACAAAAATCATTGAAATAAAAAATTATAATCCTGTTAAATTCTAAAAAGTATTTTCACCTTTATTCGCTTTTTAGTTTTTTGTTAAATTGTCTTATTACTTTTTGTTAGAAACTTTTCTATTTTATGTAATCTTACTCCGCAAATTTAAAATAACCGGAATTTTTTTCTTGAATCCTCTAGGCGTTATTACATTTTTGAATGATTCGTATATAATATGATTCTTGTTTTACTATTTTATTTTTGTCAACGATAAATTATCATAATAAAACTTGGGCACAAAATTTTTGTTATGATTATAATCCAATAGGAAAGCTAATTGATGAAAACTGGAAATAATTCATTAGGAAACGCCGATAATGTTCTTGATCCACATCACAAAAAAAACATCACCATTGATTATGAATCACTGTTAAAAAAATTCATTCATCCTTCTATTAATTCCCATAATCCCGCCAAACTTTCTTTGCTCGAACATTTTATTTTACAGAAACCTTCTTTTCTTGTCATTGGCGACAATAATGAATTACGAAAGGAAATTATTGAAAAAATTGATTCGCTCGGTATTCAATGCGCTGAATCTACGCTCCAAAACGCATTGGAAAATTATTATTTCAGCGAGTATGATCAAATTATTCTTATTCTTGATTTGCGTCCGAACTCGTTTAACGGTCATACTCAAACGCTGCAACAAATTGAAGAAAAATTTTCAAGCGTTCCCATAATTCTCATGGATAATAAACCGCGAACTCAAGGAGAAAAAGAAATTCTTTCGCGGACGTCAATTTTTCGTCTGAAATCGCTGGAAGACGACGATTTGGTGATGAATGCGATTCAAATGGCGTTTTATGTGAAAAATATTATCTTTGAAAACAATATAATCAAACAGTCGATTTCTTTTCCGCACAATATTATTCATCCGTCGGGAAATTCCGAGCATATCCAAACGCTCAACAAAACAATCGGCGAATTGTCGTTATTGGAAACGCCGGTCATAATTCCGGGCGAAGAAGGAACGCAAAAACATTATTTGGCGCAACAGATTCATCTCAACAGCGCGCGGACCAATTACCCGTTTGATCTTGTTTCGCTTTATTTGCTTCCGCCGGAATGCGTCGGCGTGCATTTATTCGGTTGCGTTCCGGGCTACGATCCGCGCTATCCTTACGGCGTTATCGGCAAATTGGAACTGATTCATCGGGGAACGATTTTCATCGATTATATCGAGTATTTGGAACCGAAAGAGCAGGAACACTTGTTGCTTTTTCTTAAAACAAGAGCGTTTTACAAAAAAGGTTCTACGCAAACCGTTTTTTCCAACGTGCGAATTATTACGGCATATTATAATAATTTGCGTCGCGACGTTGAACTCGGCGTCTTCAATCAGGAACTTTACGATCTTTTATATACGTCGGAACTTTACTCGCCGCCGTTGCGGGAATTTAAAAATGTGTTGCCGGAATATGTTCGGCTTGGAATCAGTTGGGCGGCGGTCACAAATAATTTTCCCGTTCCTCAAGTGGATAAATCGGCAATTGACAAGATGGTCAATTATTCTTGGCCTCATAATGTCAAAGAATTTGAGGTAATCATTCGCCGTGCGGTGTTTCTCGACAAAGACGGAATTATTATGGCGGACGATATTCAGTTCGATCTGAATCCGCCGGACAATAAATCGCCGAAACCCACAATATCAAAAAACATTGGTCTTGGCGGTTTGACGATGCGGGAAATTCAAGAACAAGCGATTATTGAAACGTTAAAATTGAATCAAGGAAACCGGCTCGCCTCCGCCAAAATGCTTGGGATCAGTGAAAAAACGCTCTACAATAAATTGAAATTATTCAACATCAACGATTAAATCGCGAAAAAACGCAGTTCTATCGCACTAAAATTCTCGGCAAAATACGACGTCGCAAACATTAATTGTCTTATTTAGCGAACTTTCTCGTCGTTTACCAAACGGCATATTTGATGTATAATAAGCCCCTAAAGTCGCGATTCGCGTAAGCGCGTGGATTGAAATGATATTCTTATCAATAATACGAACAATCGTTTATTGTCGCACGACGCGCGCAGATTGAAACGAAAAAATCAATATTCGGTTTCTATAACCAAATAAATCTCAAAAGACAAATCATGCAAACAGCAACAAACTTATTATCCCGCTTTGAATCGGGCGAATTCACTTCGGAAGCGGTAACGTCGGATGCGATTGCTGAAATAGAATCGCGCGACAGATCAATTGGCGCATTTCTCGAAGTGTTTCGGGAACGGGCGTTAGCGCAGGCGCGGTCGGTTGACGTCCGGCGGAAAAAAGGAGAACGTGTCGGCAAACTTGCCGGCGTGCCGATTGCCACGAAAGATATTTTCAGCATTGACGGCGAAATAGTCGCGTGCGCGTCAAAGATGCTGCAAAATTACCGCGCTCCGTACAACGCGACGGTGATTGAAAAATTGCTGGCGGAAGACGCGGTTTTAATCGGTCGCGTCAACATGGACGAATTTGCGATGGGCGGAAGTACGGAAAATTCAGCGCTCGGCAAAACGGTCAATCCGCGAAACCATGAATATGTGCCGGGTGGTTCCAGCGGCGGTTCGGCGGCGGCGGTGGCGGCGGAATTTGTACCGCTCGCGCTTGGCACCGACACCGGCGGTTCGATTCGTCAACCGGCGGCGTTTTGCGGCGTCGTTGGACTCAAGCCGACATACGGACGCGTCAGCCGTTACGGAGTGGTCGCGTTTGCCAGCAGTCTTGATCAAGTGGGTCCAATTGCTCAAACGGCGGAAGACGCGGCGTTATTGCTCGAAGCGATAGCCGGTCACGATCCGAAAGATTCTACGTCGCTGCATCGCGAAACGCCGCAATACACCGCGACGGTCAATACGCCAATTGAAAATCTGCGGATTGGTTATGTTCGCGAATATTCTGCGGAAGGTCTCGACGCGGAAATCGAAGCGGCGGTGAAAAATGTGATTGAAAAATACCGCTCGCTCGGCGCGTCGGTGAAAGAAGTGTCGTTGCCGCACAGCAAGTATTCGATTCCAACCTATTATATTATTTCTTCGTGCGAAGCGTCGAGTAATTTGGCGCGTTACGACGGAATGCACTACGGTTTTCGGGACAATTCCGCGCCGGACGATCTTATTGAAACGTTTTGCCGCACGCGAAGCGCGGGATTCGGCGCAGAAGTCAAACGCCGAATTTTGCTCGGTACTTATGCGTTGAGTTCCGGTTACTACGACGCTTATTATTTGAAAGCGCTCAAAGTACGGCGGATGATCCGCGACGATTTTGATCGTGCGTTTCAGGAAGTCGACATCATTGTCGGACCGACGACGCCGGTTCCGCCATTCAAAATCGGCGATAAAATCGACGATCCGCTTTCGCTTTATTTGTGCGATTTATACACATGCAGCGTCAATCTTGCGGGAATCCCAGCTATTTCCGTCCCATGCGGTCAAACGCCGGACGGACTTCCTATCGGCGTGCAACTTCACGCCCCGCCGCTACAGGAAGAACGCCTATTCCGCGCGGCAAGGATGATTGAAAAAAATCGCTGAAAACGATTGACCTCGTTTCTTGCCGTGAGAAATCGTTCTGAATCTGATTTTACAAATCGCAAATTTCAACCGCTTGACGCAACGAAGTAATTTTGTCGCGTTTGGGAATAAACTCGTGCGCAAAAATTCCCTTGTAACCGGTTTTGAGAATCGCTTTGACAATCGGCGGATAATTCAATTCCTGCGTCTCGTCAATCTCGTTACGTCCCGGATTTCCTGCGGTATGATAATGACCAATGACGTCGTGATATTTACGAATCGTGTTGATCACGTCGCCTTCCATCCGCTGCATGTGATAAATATCATACAACAATTTGAATCGCTCGCTGCCGAGACGATGCGCGACTTCGGCTCCCCACGCGGTATGATCGGCTTGATAATCTTTGTGATCTTTGCTGTTGAGAAGTTCCATAACGACATTGATCCCGTGTTTCTCCGCAATCGGCATAATTCGTTTTAGTCCGACGACGCAGTTTTCGATTCCTTTTTCGTCGTCGAGACCATCGCGGTTGCCCGAAAAACAAATCAAATTCGGCACGATCTTCGCTTTCGCCGCCTCGACAATATAATGTTCATACGCGGCGACTAATTTGTCGTGATTCTCAATTCGGTTGAATCCCGTCGAAATCGAAGCGCCGGGAACATTGCCCATCGTAACGAGCATATCTTTTTTCGCTATCGTTTCCCATTGTTCGCCCGGACTGAGAAGATCAACTCCCGCCATGCCGAATTTTTTGCAGACATCGGCAAATTCGGGAAGCGGAATACTGCTGAAACACCAATACGAAACCGATTGGCGAAGATTTCCTTTCACTTTCAGCGTTTCCACGACGGCTTCTTTCGCCGAAATTTGACCGGTTTGCCAAGCCAACATCGCGGCGGAACCAAACGTCATTCCTTGTAAAACGCGACGGCGAGTGAGTTTTTTTGTCATAATTTTTTCTCCAAATTGAGTTTATTGTGAAACGCAAACTACGAAACGACTATTATACCTGAAAAATTTTCGATTTGCAAGAAGGAAGCTAAAAGTTGGACAAATGATTGTTTCAATCCCAGAGCTAAAAATTCCGCTTGCGAAACTTTTCACTATTAACTTTTAGTTTTTAGCTTTCCCAAAACCTTATTTTGAAACATGACCTGATAGAAAAATGAGGCGACAGACGCCAAATACCAGTGTTGGTTTTCAACACTTAAAACGAAGATGGTTTTTCCCCGCAAAGATTGCGCGAAGGATTTTTAAAGTTGGGCTGTCGTTACTCTCTAACAACAAAAAAAACCGGCGCGGTTGTCCGCGACCGGTTTTTCTTTTGTTGTTCCAAACGTTTTTGATTTCATTAAAAATCAGAACGTAATACTAACGCCGTCGTTGACATTTGCGGCACGTTCAATAATAAAGTTATCAACAGTATCGGAAATTCCACGAACAGAACCATCGCCAAGACCGAAAATGACCGTTCCTGTATGATTACTGCCGAAACTACCAGCATTACTTTGCGTCTGATAAAGTTTTTTAACATTGGCGTCGCTTGTTTTTCCGCCGTTAAGCGGTTTAACTGCTACGGTTGCCGTAGCGCCTTTGATTGCATCCACAGACGAAACGAACTTCACATTAAAAGAAGAAACGAGTGCGGTACTTGTAACATTCGTAGTTGCTAATGTTCCACGCGCCCAGCTTGAATCAACATAAGGAGACGCCGTTACTCCCGACGCTGCATCTTGTGCGCCTGCCCATGTCACTTCGCCAAAAACAACAATATTGGATGTTCCATCGGAAAGCGAACCAAAACTTCTGCTGGCGCCAAACGGAAGAGCGCCGTTTTGAATATAACTTTGTGCATATGCATAGTTTGCACCAACTTCTCCCGCTAATGTCTTGGCAATATCCGCCGGCAACACCGTGTAATTGGGAACACGTCCTGCATGATTGGCAGCCGCCGTTGTCGTTGTTGTTCCGCCGGCAATACCGACATAATTTGTCCGCGAAGTTCCATCAGATAGATTGTTGGCGCTATTACTTGGGCAACGAAAGTAACTAATACTCGGATTGCCTTCCAAAGCATTCGTACCATTAGTTGTAGCAGTACTTATGTTTGGGGCAATTCCATACAGAACGCCAAAGTTGAATTTTTGGTAGAGCGCCTGCTGCTCTACATACGGCAGAAGCCGCGTGAAAACGCTCAAGTTGGCGACGTCGGCAGTCGTACCTGCAAAGGTGTTGACCCACCCGTCGTTGGGAAACGCTTTTGTCGCGTCAGCGTAAGTGTGTAACGCCAAACTCAATTGTTTGACGTGGTTGGTGCATTGCATCCGTCTTGCCGCTTCACGGGCTGCCTGCACTGCCGGAAGAAGTAACGCAATCAAAACGCCAATGATTGCAATTACCACCAAAAGTTCTACAAGCGTAAAACCAAGCCATCGAACCAAAATCGTCAGCTTTTGTTCGAGCGTCGCGTTTTTTGTGTCTTGTATTTTCATTTTTGAACCCCTAAATTTTGTTTTTTGTGTTTGTTGGAAATGTTTCGCAAATTGCGAAACCTACTCGTCATTACGCTATCTTTCTTTTTCTCGTTGGCATTGTTTTAAAAGACATAATGAAAAGTATTGAATACATTATAAACCCAAAATTCTTGCCCGTAAAGAGGAAAAACAAGAATATTCCAGAAAAAATTAAAGTTTTCAGTAAAATTTTTCAGTAAATTTCATTTTTCCTTCATTATTCCTAACAAAACAACAGGAGTAGCCAAAACCGCGCTGCTATGATGAGACGCGAGATGTGCGATAGGGAAGACGCGAGCCGCGTAAAATTCCCCTCCTGTGGAGCAAAAGTATCTCCCCATCATTTTATAAAGTTTGGCAGGGATTTTTTGAGGAGCACGCGAAGTTTTGCGATTTGGTTCAAGTTCCGGCGTTGCGTCGCGCTGCAAATGCCGCGAAGCGAGTTAAAAACTAAAAGTTTCGCAAGCGGAATTTTTCGATTAGTGATTGAAACAATCATTTGCCCCACTTTAAAAATTCTTCGTGAATACTTCGTGAAACCTTCGCGGTGAATGTACTGAAAACCAACACTGGAACCTGGTATCTGGATACTGTCGCCTGACCGAAATGTGAAATGATCAGAAAATTGGGAGTACGGAGAACCCCCTCTTGACTTGGAGTGAACTCCAGCATGTAGAATATCAAAATTGAAAATCAACAACCGAAAACAAACAACGTTAAAACGAAAACTTTAACCCAACCTTTAATTGAAAGGAAAAAATTAATATGAAAAAACTGATGAGTTTTATTGTGTTCGTGTTTATGATTGTGCCGTGCGTTACCGCACAAAATCCCCAAACTTCAGAAACTAAAATGAAACAGACAGAACAATCAGATTGTTCCAC
>JAISZO010000241.1 GCA_031269105.1 Planctomycetaceae bacterium
TTGTCGACGTCGTGATAAACAATGGCGTTGGAATGCCAAGCCATGCGACGCAACAAATTGAATGCGACGACTGGAAATGCGGAACAAATATCGATAGATACTTAAAAATGCGACTTTCGGGGGATGGATGAAGTGAAACTTTGAGGGATTGCTCCCTGTATAATGAACACCCGATTTCGCGGGCGGCGTCTGTGCGGCTGACTTGACCGTCTAAAATCCGGCGAACCGTTGTTTCACGGATTTCGGACGAATAACGAATGCGCGACATGAGAGAATGTCTCCTATTGGTGAGATTTATAATACAACCCGACAGTCGGGTTGTTAGCATTCGTTATTCTCAACAATAAATGGCAGACTTGCAAGAGATGCGGTTGCTGGAGCAGATACGTTTTACTGGGGGTTATTCACAGGGAACTCCTACGGAGTAAAGAAAACGAAAAGGGAAAAAACATGGCAGGCAAGAACGCAGAGAGCAAAACAAACGTAGCGACTGACGCAAAATTCCTCTCCTGTGGAGGGGCGCCGGTCGGGCGCAGCCCCTTGCGCGGGTTGCGCCTCGCGTCTTCCCGTTTCGTGGGACTGACGCGGTTACTTCACCCGCACGACTCTTCCAACGCTTGTAAACAGAAGCCGCGTTGAGATTTGTTCCTTACTCAGCCGAAACATAATCGCCGCCGCTTTTTGATATTCCAGCAACTGCGGGAGGTAAAATTGGATACGCGACGTTAATTCCGCGTCGTCGGCAATACGGTCGGATTTGAAATCCAGCACGTCCGCGCCGAGAATCCGCCGCTGATTGTTCCGCGCGTCGTATAACAACGTCAATCGATCCATACTTCCCTGCAACAGCGTATCCGGTTGAGAAAGAACGGAAAAACGCCGTTCTCCGTGAACTTCCCATTGCAAATACGGCGTTTCCGCGTCCTCCGAACAATGAACCGCCGAATGCAAATGCGGATTCTCCAAAACGCCGCACGGTTGTCGATATGTCGCTAACGAAAGCGCCGCGCGGATTTCCGGCTGTTCGCACGAGCGGTAAAACGCGTCGAGAATTTCCGCCGCGTCAAGCTGTTCCCGCGTAATTTGCCGGACGACGTCCGTCAGTCGCTCGCGATCCGGCAGACGACGGTCAAGCCATTCCACCTGTTCAAAACAAGCGTGAAGAGCGGTTCCCCAAAGCATACCGAGATTTTTATCGCGTTGTTTTCGGTCGCGTTCCGAAGACGCGGCTTGACGTTTGGACAATGTTGCCGCGACAGATTCTTTTCGTTCTCTCGGCGCGATTTCTTCCACGTTTGCAAATTCCGCAAGCTCGCCGAATGTTCCTTCCATGCCGGACGGCGTTTCGCGTTTGAGATTTTTCATCGGATTTTTCGGAGCCGCCGCAAGACGAATCACAACGTTTTCCTCTGTCGCCGATGTTGTTTCTAATGCTGTTTCTAATGCTGTTTCGTTTGTTGGTTCGCCGAATTGTTTTTTAATCCAGTTTGCGTCGCCGTGTTGATACAACAATGAATCTTCCGCCGACAACGATTGCTCCGGCGCGAGCGCCGCGTGCAAAATTCCCGCTAACGTTTTAGCGAATTTTCCTTTTCCCGTTTCCGCGTCGTCATCATTATTCTTTTTCTTCGCCGCGCCGGATTCTTCTTTCGGCATAACAATCATCAATAATTCGTGAACCGCGCGGGTCATCGCAACGTACAGCACGCAAAGCGATTCTTCAATCCGCTCCGTTTCATTCGCTTGCGTCAGCGTTTGAAATCGTTCCGGCAAATAAGCAAGAATATCTTTCGACGGATACGCAAGAACGGTCGTCAACAAACTTGTCGGATTATCGCGTCCGCTGACAACTTTCGGAGCAAACGTTCCCGTCAATTTCGTCTCAAGTTCGGGAAGAATCACAATATCAAATTGCAATCCTTTCGACTTGTGAATCGACGTCACGCGAACCGGCGACGCGGACGGGCTTTCCACTTTTTTCGCACGCACCAATTCAATAAACGGCGTTGTGCGGATTTTCGCTTTCCGTTGATAGACGCTTGCCAATTCGAGTAATTGCACAAGCCGTCCCAAATCGCGCGCGTCGCAAATCGGAGCTAATGCCGCCGTCCAATCGGATAACACAGTAGCGTAACCTTCGACAGCAAGCCGTCGGCGAATTTGTAACGACGCGAATTGCATCGCTTGTTCGTTCCGGTAATTTTTCAGCGTTACGCCGAGCCGTTCCGCCAAAACCGAATTTGCCAAATGAAACCGCGCCACTTTATTCGCGGGATAATCCGCCAAACTCAACGCGGAAAGAATCAATTCCACCGCCGGAGATTGATCGAGCGGATTTCCGCCTTCTTCGCTCGCCTCGACTCCCTTTTCCCGCAAACCGTGAATGATTTGCCGTACCGTCTGATTGGTTCGCGTCAGCACGCCGATTGACGCGGTCGGCGCGTTTGCGTGTCGCGTTAAAATTTCATGGACGACATATTTCAAATGCGCGAGCTTGCGTTCATCAGACGACGGTTTAATCATTTCGCCGTTTTCATCGATTTGTTCTTGCGGCAATTTCGACGTGCGCAACGAACAATAGCCCGCGAAAGAAGTCCGTTGCGTGCGATGCGTCGCAAAACGTTTCGCCCAATGTTCGGCGGCTTCTATAAGCGGCAGTGCGTCTTGTTGCTTTTTCGGATCGTCGCTATCGCCTTGCAGCGCGGCGTTGACGCCAAGAGTTCCAAACGTCTGATTGACGGTCTCAATCACTTGCGGCGAACTGCGGTAACTCGTATTGAGCGGCATTTCGTCCAACTTGCCAAGATCGTTTTCAATCGCGTCAAAAATTGCCGCCACTCCGCCGCGCCAGCCGTAAATCGCTTGCTTTACGTCGCCGACACAAAAAAACGACGTACCAACACGCGACGTTTGCGGATGAACAATCCGCTTGGCAAACGGCAGTAAAACCAACCACTGACTCGGCGACGTATCTTGAAATTCATCTAACAAAAGATGATATGTGTGTGCGTCGATGCGGTGCGAAATCCGATGATACAATCCGTCAATGGACGCTTTTGCAAGACGATAAGTAACGTCGCTGAAATCGAAAAGCCGTTCCTGATATTTCAACGTATTAACCCGCGCGGTCAACTCGCCGAGAATTTCCGCCATCGATTCCGTTTGCGTTGCCAAACGGTTGATGACAACAGCGCGAACCTGCCGCACGATTTCATCATATACCGCACACAGCGAATCTGGCATTTCCGCTCTGCCGTAATAATATGAACCATCCAACGCTTTTTGAGAAAGACCTTTTCCGCCGATTTCTGCCCACGAAATTTTCTGCCCGTTTTCCAACGCCGCGCGAATCGTCTCCAAATCGTTGTTTCTTGCTTTGAGCATCAATTGATTCGGTTCTTGTTTTTTCGTCAGCGCGATTTCCGCTTGAGCAAGTGAAACGAGCAAACGTTGAATTTCGTTTTCATTCAATTCTTTCGCCCGCTGTAACTGCCGCCACGCATCGGGCGTTGATTCGGCATAAACCATTTCGAGATCGGTCAGCAACGCCGTGAGTTCATCCGTGACTCTTGCGCGGCTTTCTCCTTTGAAAAGAAGATGCACCAATTCGCACGCTTTTTCTTTGCCGAGTTCTTCGAGCAGCCGCTGTATTCCTTCGAGCAAAAGCGGCGAGCGGTCGTCTTCTTCGAGCATCACCCAATTCGGCGGCAATCCGAGTTCCAGCCCGATATTTCCCGCGATTTGCTGAAAAAAACTATCGAGCGTCGAAACCCGTAAACGATGAACATTCCGCACCAATTTCGCAAGCGTTCCGAGAATTTCCTCTTGCGAAATCTCAACGAAATTGTTTGATGATTGGTTGGAATTATTAGACGATTCGGAATTTCGGACATATTGCGAAAGCTCACGACGTTTTTTTTTATCGAACGCCGCTTCCGCCAAACGCTGCAAAATCCGGTCGAGAATCTCTCCTGCGGCTTTTCGTGTAAACGTTGTCGCAAGAATCGTCTCCGGCGGCACGCCTTGAAAAATCAACTGCAAGTACCGATTGCTCAACTGAAACGTTTTACCCGACCCCGCCGACGCTTTAATTAAAATTGAGGAAAAAGACATAAATTTGTTCTGTATCGGAATAAATGAGGACAAAATCAATTGCTAAAATCCGAAAAGAGATTGTTAAATCCGCCCGTTTCAAATATTGTCCTTGTACAAAAGCGCGGATTTGGAATCAAAACGAAGGTTAAACCGTCGCTGATTCCTGTTCGCCGTTTCCTTTTTATTATGATTTATGGGCTGTTCGCGCCGGGAACGCGCGGCGCGTTGGGATCGCGGTCGCGTCGTTTTCGCATTTCACGCGGGTAATTTTCCAGATCGGGCGGCGCGCCGTCGCCGGGTTTCCAGGAACTTTCGTCCAACCGCCAGGGACGGTTTTTCAAATAATTGCTCATAAAACGCATATTGTCCGGCGTTTCCGCCATAATCTCGTCCGCCAGTTTCATTTGTTCCGGCGTGAACAACGTTTCAATTTCTTTCTGTCCGCGAATTGTCTGTGAAATAATTTTGTCCAATAATTCATTGATTAACGCCGGATTTTTTTCTGTTTGAGAAATTTCTTTCCCCATTTGAAGAATCAACGGAAAACGTTCTTTGTTTAATTTTTCAAGAATCGCGTTGGCTTTTTCTTTTTGCTCGTCGGTCAGATGAAGCGTTGCAAGATTCGTCACGCTTAACGCGCCGCTAAACGTTCCGCCGAATTGTTGAAATTTGTATTGATCAATTTTTTGCATCGCATCTTCGGAAAAAGTTTCTTTCATCAGATTTTGCGATATTTCATTAACTTTTTTCATCATTTTGGAAAGGTCTTCCGCTATTTCAGGAGTTTTTTCCATAGAAAAATTTTTAGGTGAACCATATTTTTTTTGTATTTCTTCTTCATACGATTGAAATGTTTCCTGTGATTTTTTCAGAATCTCTCTCATTTGTTCCTGAGTGATTCCCAAATTTTTTTGGGTTTCTCCATCAATAAACCGCAAAGAAAGAATCGGCGATGACATTCCCTGCATCATAGTTCCCATCAATTGTACTTGACGCCATTCTTCCGGGTCAATGCCTTTCGGCGTATCCGATTGTTGCGCGCCGGCATGAAACGTAAACATTCCGCCCGATAAAATCAACGCGGCGGCTGTAAACCAATTTTGTAAAAAACTCTTTGACATAAAGCGTTCTTCGTTAAAGTTAAAACATCATTATTAAGGATAAGGAACGCGAGCGACTGAAAAAACGGTTACGGGAACTGTCGGGACGCCGCCGGAATCGGCGTCCGGTCGTTAAGTTAAGTTCCAATCAGTCCCCAAAGTTTCAAACAAGCCGACTGTCGCCGACGCGACATGAGCGTTTGCCGGAACATTACGCGCCGAATTTCCCAAGCCGTCCGGCATGCGCCATCGCAAGCGGCATGATATATTTTGCTTCGAAATGTCCGAGTCCGCCGAGCGACGCCTGCGATTCGCCGTAAGCGTTGGTCGCGTCGGTTCGCGCAAGATCGGAGACAATCAGCGTCGGCACCGGATGGAAACTATGCGACGCCATTTTCGCGGGCGTGCTGTGGTCGCCGGTAACGACAAGACACGCCGGTTTCAACGCCGCAATGCGCGGCATGACTTTGTCGAGTTCTTCAATCATTTTCACTTTCGCGTCGAAATCGCCGTCTTCGCCGCGGCTGTCGGTGTATTTAAAATGCAGAAAGAAGAAATCGTAATCGGAATAAATTTTCTCCAGCAAATCGACTTCCTCTTGCAGCGTCGCCGGTTTGCCGACCACTTCCATTCCGACCAAACTCGCCAAACCTTTGTACATCGGATAAACCGCGATCGCGGCGGCTTTCAAACCATACAATTCTTCGTAACTCGGCAACGTCGGACGTTTTGCAAACCCGCGCATCGTGAGACAGTTCGCTTTGGGTTGATTTGCCAGAATTTTTTTCGCCTGACTGAAAAATTCTTTGGCGATTTCCGCCGTTTTTTTGCTTTCTTCGTCTTGAGCAACCGGATCAAGCGGCAAAACTCCAGTGATTTGCGGGTCGGTGTCGGCGACGTTTCCGCCCAATCCGTCGCCGCGAAAGACGACGACAAAACGATGTTCCTTGACCGGTTCGACAAAAATTTCAATACCGGGAATTTTTACGGCGCGGAGAAGTTTGACCACTTCCGCGCTTTCTTCCGTCGGAATCCGTCCGGCGCGTCGGTCGGCGATTTTTCCGTCGGCGTCGACCGTGCAGAAATTGCATCGCAACGCGACGTCTTTTGGTCCGCACGCAAAACCGATTCCCGCCGCCTCAAGCGCGCCGCGTCCGATAATGAAACGGAGCGGATCGTAACCGAAGAGTCCAAGATGTCCCGGTCCGCTTCCCGGCGTGATTCCCGGAAGAATCGGCGTCGATAACCCTTGAACGCCGATTTTCGCCAAAGCGTCGAGATTCGGCGTCTCCGCAGTTTCCAGCTCGGTCTTTCCGCCCGGCGTCAACGGCAACCCGCCGATTCCGTCCGAAACGAGCATAATGATTTTATTGTTATTCTTTTCAGCCAAACTGATAATCAGTTCGTGTAAGTCCATGTGATTTCTCTTTGTGTGAAAAAAATGAAATTGGATTTGACAATACGAGTCGTACGCAACTTGTCTTAATTATACACTTTTTTGCGTTCAAGGAAAATAGGAGATTTTTAATCCGGAGTTCCAACGTTTGATCTTTGTTAAATCCTTACGGGAGATACTTTTGCTTGTTATTTGAAAGAACAATGAAAAAACATCGCTGAAAATTCCGCAGAATAACGACAAAAGTCAAATTCAAGCGGAATCTTCAGACAAGACGTCTCATGTCTCTCAATATTTTGTGAACGGTACAAACCCTTTTGCTTTTATGACGTCTTGTCCTTCTTCGGTCAGGAAGAAGTTGCAAAACTTCATCAACGGCGAACCCATTTGAGGATAACCGTCCGTGAAAAGATAAAGAGGTCGCGACAACGGATAAGCGCCGTTTGCTACGGAATCCGCCGTTGGCAAAACGTTTTCAAATTTCACCGCCGAAACGCCATCTTGTAAAAAACCAATTCCAATATAACCAATCGCGCCTTTGGTTGTACTGATCCGCGTAAACATTTGCGGATTTGAATTTGTATATTCGACGCCGTTTCCAAGCTTTGCCTTGTTGACCGCCAACTCGTGGAATACTTCATACGTTCCCGACGACGTATCGCGACTGATCGCAACAATCGGGACGTCGGCGCCTCCAAGTTCTTTCCACGATTTGATTTTGCCCGTGTAAATATCCGCGACCTGCGCCTTGGTTAAATTGCGAATCCTGTTTGACGGATGCACAATAAAACAAACTCCGTCCATGCAAATCGTAAACGGTATGGGTTTACGACCGGCATTGACCGCCTTCTTGTATTCTTCGTCCTTAACAAAACGGCTCATTGCCGCAATCTCGCACCGCCCGTCAATCAGCGCGGCAATTCCATCGCCCGATCCCGTTTTTTTCACGGTAAAACGCACTCCCGAATCCGATTGCCGCATCGCCTCGACAAACGCGTCGACAATTGGACCAACAGTCGTCGATCCCTCGATACGTATCTCCTGCGCCGCCGTCATACAAAAATTGACAGTCATAACGCACAAAAAACATGCGCTCGCCAACATCAGTTTCTTTAACATTTTTTACCTCTGTTTGTTAAAGGTTTTAAAAGTTTTCAATTTTTCCATCGCAACAATACAAACGCTGCATAGCGTCTTATTCTTCCCGATTATCGTTGCGTTACATTGAAAACAATTCGTCAATCTCAATCGCCCGCCAATCAAATGGAATGACGGACAATCTCGCCAGTCTGCATAAACACCGCGTCTTCTGCAATATTCGAACAAAGATCGCCAATCCGTTCCAACGCCCGACCAATGGAAGTCAACGCATAAACGGCATTGACATGATTATGAAATTGCTCCGCTTCCGCAAATATTGATTGCAAATAATCGCGGTACGCCTCGTCCACAACCAAACGATCGTTTTTTATAATTGAGACGGCAAATTCTTCATCGCAGTTTGCCGAAACGAGACGTATCGTTTGATGAAGCGCATTAACGACTAAATCCGCCAATGTACGAAACAAGGGAAAACGCTTTACCGAAATTTTGTCTTCAATCAAAATGCGCATCATTTTCGCGGAAGAAACGCAATTATCCGCTATCCGTTCAAGATCATTGTTCACCTTAATCGCAAAACATATTTTACGTAAATCGCCCGCCGCAGGTTGATACAACGCAAGCAAACGAATACATTCTCGCTCGATTTCAACCTCGCAGCGATCAATTTCCTCGTCGGCGGAAATGATCAACTCCGACTCTGATAAACTACCGTCGTAAATCGCAAACAAAAGGTCGGATAAATGCTGCTCGACAGCCAAAGCCGCACGCTCCAACTTCAAAAATAATCGTTCAATTCGTCTTGGTAATTCGGACATTTCAGTAGATAGGGGGTTAGAAAAAATCAGGAAATTCGATAATAAAATTAAAAACATCAATTCAACATTGAATAAAACTCATTCCGTATTATCCAAAACGTCCCGTTATGTACGCTTCGGTTTGCGGATTCGACGGAACGGTAAAAATTTTATTTGTTTCGGCAAATTCAATGAGTTCGCCCAGACAAAAAAATGCGGTTTGGTCGCTGATTCGCGCGGCTTGCTGCATGTTGTGCGTTACGATAACAATCGTGTATTTTTCTTTTAACGCGACGATAAGTTCCTCAATTTTTCCCGTCGCAATCGGATCAAGCGCGCTGCACGGCTCGTCCATCAATAAGACGTCCGGCTGCGTTGCAAGCGCACGCGCAATACAAAGACGTTGTTGTTGCCCGCCCGAAAGCGCCAACGCCGATCGCGATAACGATTCTTTAACTTCTTCCCACAACGCCGCGCTTTTCAAACACGTTTCAACAATCTCGTTGAGTTGCGTTTTATTTCTAATTCCGTGCAACCGCGGTCCATAAGCGACATTATCAAAAATAGTTTTCGGAAACGGATTCGGTCGTTGAAATACCATTCCAATACGCCGCCTGAGCGAAACCAAATCGATCCGTTTATCATACACGTTTTGTTCCTCAAAAATCAATCGTCCGCTTACTCGCGTGTTCGGAATCAGATCGTTCATTCTGTTAATACAACGCAAAAAGGAACTTTTTCCGCAACCGCTGGGACCAATAATCGCCGTAACCTTGCCGGTCTCAATTTCCATCGAAATATTATTCACCGCTTGTTTACCGCCGTACCAAAGCGAAAAATTCTCCGCGCAAATAATAGATTTTCGCGATTGCTGCGGACAAGGAAAGGTTTCAGAAAACGGATGATCTTGCCGAACATCGGACGAATTTTTATTATCATGAATCATTTTCGTCATGTTATTGCTACATTGAATCCGTCCCAACTCTTGTTGAAATTTTTTTGTTATTATATTGTTCATCTGTAATTTCTGTAGCATTTTATGCGCCTCGCAATTTTGTTGTAATTTTTGCGCGGACAATTATTGCCGCGATATTGAATATTAAAACAAACAGGATTAAAGTCGCCACCAAACCAAATTGGTTATACGGAACCATCGCCGCAATTCTATCGCCGACAGCCATGTCGTAAGCGGTGTAAGACAAAACCGGCGTCGGTTGGAAAAGCAGATTTGAACCCGCGACAAATCCGCCCGACGCAACGGCGCACGTGAAAAGTAACGGCGCGGTTTCGCCGGCGGCGCGGCTTATGCCTAAAATGACTCCGGTTAAAATTCCGGGTAACGCCGCCGGAAACGTTACCGTGATAAAAGTTCGCGCCGAACCCGCGCCAAGCCCGATTGCCGCTTCGCGGTATGCTTGCGGCACCGCGCGAATCGCCTCTTCCGACGTGCGAATCACTACAGGCAAAATCAATATCGCCAGCGTGATTGATCCCGCTAAAAGCGACGGTTTGCCGGTGATAAATTCCACAATCACAGCCAATCCAAATAATCCAAAAACAATACTCGGAACACCGGCAAGCGTGTTAATACAAAGCCGCATCAATCTCGTTATCAGCGTGTCTTTCGCCGCCTCGACAAGATATGCCGCCGTCAATAATCCAAGCGGCAACGAAATCAAAATCGAGAGCAATGAAATTAAAGTTGTGCCAAGTAATTCGGGACCGACGCCGCCTAAATAATGTCCCGCCGACGCCGAATCGAAAAAATAGAAACCGTAAAACGTCCAGCGCGGATGAAGCATTTTATCCATGCCGCGATCAAGCTCGTCAATCAACGCCCCGACGTCCGCCGCAACCTCCGTCCCCTCAAAAAATGAAACGCGATCCACGATAACTTTTTCATTGATTGAAGAATTAAGTTTATCGTCAAATCGCGGTTTCCAGATTGTCGCATGTTTCAGTTGATCGAGAATTTTTTGCGCCGTTGACCAATGCACCGCGCCGTAACGGACTTCGGACGGCAAATGCGCATTGCCTTCGCGATTCTCCATACCAAGAATACAACCCGTTCCTTCAACGCCGGTAATCAACGTTCTGATCTGCTTGAACGCCGCAGAATAAGTCAAATCCGAATCCGACGAAATCAATTTGTCTCTCATCGATAAATCCGCATGAGACGCAATCAAATAATATTCGTCGGCAAGAAGAATGATCGGATTTATAGCATCCTTGTCTGCTTGTTGAATCTCTTTGATTTTTTCGTAAGCGATATTTAATTGTTCGCTTGATACGGCGTTACAAAGCCCTTGAAACGCGCGGTTCAATTTCCGGTTGTTGGTTTCGCGGCTAATTTTTGCGGCTTTCGCAATCCAATCGTCCGGCGCAAGCCACGACGTCTTTTTTAATTTGTCATAGATTGCTTTGCGCGACTCGGAACATTCGCGGAATTCTTGTTTAATGGCGTTACGATCGCCGCGTTGAAATTTTTCCAGAATAAACAAGCGGTGTTCGACCGTCTCCTGAAAACAGACGGCTTCCGCGCCTGCGCGAAATATCGGTATCATAACGATTCCGACTCCGCCAAATAAAATCAGAATCGACGCCAGCGAAACTAACGTGAAACCAAAATCAAATAAACTCCGCATAAAACGAGAGTAACTGATAATTCCAATCGGAACGAACCGCGTTATTTTTTGCAGCGGAAAGATAATTACGCGGCTTATGATCAGAAAAATATTGACAAAAAAACGAAAGGTTTTTGTTACGGCGCAAATGATCAAAGAACGATAATTTTTATTGCCGACATAATTCTGATCCGCGTTTTTAGTATTATTTATTTTTTGATCCGATTTTAATTTGCCGCGATTGACGATCATTTCGGTCAGCAGATTCATCGCAAAAGTGAATAACAACAATATTAAGCCGACCGCAAACAACGCGCTTCGGTGCAGGGAATCCGCCGGCGTTTCGCCGATATCGCCCGCGATTGTTGCGGTCATTGTCCGCACCGCGTCGCCAAGACCGATTATCACTTGATCAATTCGGTACCATGCTTCAGGCATATTCGCGGCGTTTCCAGCCGCCATCCAAACAACCATCGTTTCGCCGACAGCACGCATCGTGCCAAGAATGACTGCGGCGGCAATTCCGCTCCGCGCTGCGGGAAAAACGACATGGATTATTGTTTCGGCGCGAGTTGCGCCAAGAGCGTAAGACGCTTCTCTGATTTCGCGACCGATTCCGCTCGTCGCATCTTCGGCAACGCTTACGATTGTTGGAATTGCCATAATTGCGAGAATAATTGAAGCGTTCAAAACGTTCGTGCCGGACGTAAAACCGAAATAATCCTGCAAAAACGGCGCTACAATTTTTATTGCAAAAAAACCAAACGCGACCGACGGTATTGCCGCCGGCAATTCGATAAACGGCTTTAACGTTTGCCGAACGCGAAACGGAACAATATCGCTTAAAACAACCGACGACAAGATTCCGATTGGCACCGCAAAAAGCATTGCCATTGCCGTAACGATAAAAGAACCGTAGAACAAGCTCAACATTCCAAACACCGGAGGATCGGCATTCGGAAACCAATGTCCCGACGTAAAAACTTCGATAATTTGACTGAATCCGACGGTATTCCCGTCGCCATCGCCGATCTTATGCGTCAAAAACGGCAATGAACGGTAGAAGATAAAACCAAACACCGCCAAAACAATCAACATGACAACATTTGCCAGCCGTGCAAAAAGCTGGAAAGCAATAAAATTTTTAATCTGTTTTAATTTATATCTGAATTGATTACGCATAAAATAACCGCGCATTTGTTTAACCCGAATTTCCCGTAAACTTTTTTGCTAATTTTTCGCAACAGATCAACTTGCGTTTTTTGACCTGTCCGAAATAACTCGCTATTTTGTCGTCCGCCGAGCTTATACGGGGTAATTTTTTACTTGATTAAATAGCTCCTTCTGAAATTTGGCGGAGATTGCGACGTTGCTGAATGCGCGGTATTGTCGCCGCATTCATACAAGTCGAAAGATTGTTCAATAACGCTCGAAAACTCTATTCGTCGTTCAATCTCCGTGCTTCCTGTCTCGTTATCGATAAGTTTATCTCTGAATCTGTTTTGGAATTGCTTCCGTCTTGTTTTTAAAACGACGTTTTTTAATCGGTTTTATACAGATAGTAAAATTCCGCTTGAACAGCCGATCTTTCGCAAAGCGGAAACTCTTCTTATCTTCATTTTTAGTATTAATGTTGAGTTCGTAGGCAAGCGCGATAAAATTCCATTCATAGAATATTCCAGTTTTTGAACGAGAGAAAATAATACGTTGAGCAATTACGGCGAAAAGAAGGCGAAGTCGGTAGAATGACTTAAAAGAGAAAGAAAAGAAAATTTTGTCGCGACTGAATTTACAAATCGTCTTGAAGATTGCACCAATATGTACGTGTGGTCGGGAACGGAGAATTTCACTAGAAAATTGAGTGGGAACAAAATCGACTTCCTTGAAAACCTGATAAATCAAGGCGATTTTCTCGGCGTCAAGCAAGGTAATATTTCCGCTGGTATGGCTTTTCACCTTGCCGCCGTACCATTCACGGAAAAGAACGGTCGACAAGTAACCATGTTTTGGAACTTTAGTAACGTCCATGCTCCTAATCATAACACATCCAACCCGCCTGTCAACAACCCCCAAATACAGAACATACAAGTTTGATATTTTTCAAAACATTTTTTAAACAACCTCAGTAGCAACGATTTATCTAAAAATTCAATCTTACTACTTTATTGTTTTTTCTAAATTTTTGAGTATAATACTTTTATTGGCTATGTTTGTAAACAAAAATTTCACATTTTTTTACTTTCCCGTTAAATGGAGAAATACAATGCGAATAATTATTTCATATTGTTTTCTGTTTGTTATGTAACACAATTCCCAATTTGACGCAAGACCGATGCGTGCCGAAGGATTTTCAAGAACGACTCTGGATTCGTTCTTAAGCAAACGAAATAAAAAAACAGCCCTCAAAATATGAAGCAATTAGAAATTTTATTTGGCGTGAGCGGCGGAATTGCCGCTTATAAATCGGCAATGGTTGTTAGTCGATTGGTGCAGCAAGGATTGGGCGTAACGGTTGTGATGACCGCCGCCGCGACCGAACTTATTGCGCCGAAAACGTTTGAAGCGTTGAGCGGAAGATCGGTACAAACGTCAATTTTTCATACAGACCTGATTCACGCTCATATTGAACCGGCGCGCGACGCCGATCTTTTTTGTATCGCTCCGGCAACCGCGAATATTTTAGCCAAAGCCGCTCACGGAATTGCCGACGATTTGTTGAGTACGCTTATTCTTTCGTTTGAAGGAACATTACTTTTTGCGCCGGCAATGAATACCGCAATGTGGAACAAACCATCTGTTCAACGTAATGTCCGGCAACTTGTCGAAGACGGTGCGTTGATGATTGGTCCTGCGTCTGGTCGGTTAAGTTGCGGCGAAACCGGAGTCGGTCGCATGGTCGAACCCGAACAAATCGTTGCGGAAATCATTCGATTAACCGCGTCGTCCAATTCCCATTGATCACCCTTTACCGATACCTTAATTATGACACGTATTATTTTAAGTTGTTGTGCAATTTGTTTTGTATTCAATATCTGGCTTTACGCTGCCGAATTTTATGTTGCGCCGGACGGCAAACCCGGAAATTCCGGTACAAAATCGGAACCATTCGGAACGCTCGAATCCGTACGCGACGCTGTTCGGGCTGCCCGTAATTCCCAATCAATTCAACCGGACGAATCTGTTACAATTTATCTCGCGGCAGGAAAATATTTTCTGAACAAAAATTTTGAATTAAAACAAGAAGATTCCGGTACGGAAAAAAATCCCATTGTTTATCGTTCGGAAACTCCGTTGGGCGCAGAACTGATTGGCGGTTTTGCGGTTACTGATTCTGCATTCAAAAAAATAAATGATGCAGAAATTCTCAAACGGCTTGATCCGGCGGTTCACGACAAAATTTTCGTTGCGGATTTGAACGCATTGAATATTCCCGGTATGAAACAATGGGGCAACCAGTTCAAAGGTCGTCCCGAGACGCCGCCTGAACTCTTTTTCAATGAAGAACCGATGACGATTGCCCGTTGGCCCAATTACGGCTGGGCTGGATTCAAAACAACACTTGATAACGGAATGCCGCACGACGAAAAAACAGAAGAAAAGAATAAAAAAGCGGCGGAAAAAGCAGGTGTTTTATTTATTCATCCCGAAACCGATACGAAAAAAACTCACGGCGGTTCATTTTTGTACGATGAGGAAATACTGAAAATCCGTGATCCTGAACGGATTGCCCGATGGAATGTCGATGAGGGTGTTTGGCTTTGCGGTTACTGGACGCATGATTGGTCGGAAGAAGTATTAAAAGTTGCGTCTATTGATTCGAAACAAAAAATCCTGACATTGCAGGGAATTCACGGTTACGGAATTGGCGGACAAAGTTGGACTGGTTATTCGGAACGGCGTTATTTTGCAATGAATCTGCTGGAAGAATTGGACACGCCGGGAGAATGGTATCTCGACCGTAAAACGAACCAGCTCTTTTTTTATCCGCCGAAAGAGTTATCCGGTTCGTCGATTATCCTTTCGACCTTGGAGCAACCGCTTGTTTTGCTTAACGGAACAAATTTTGTCCGGTTTCAGGGAATTTCGTTTGGTCCGACATTTAGTAACGGAATTGATATTCGCGGCGGAACCAAAAACGCCGTTCTTGCGTGCCGGATTTTTGCTACAGGTCGTAACGGTATTGCTCTTAACGGCGGAACAACGAATTTAGTTCGCGGTTGCGATTTGTACCATATCGGCGGAACCGGTGTTTCAATTAACGGCGGCGACCGTAAAACATTGACTCCCGGCGGACACCGGGCAGTAAACAATCATATTCACCATTTCGGGCGTTTATATCGAACTTATTCAGGAGCATTCAGCCTGCACGGAGTCGGAAATATCGTTCAAAATAACCGGATTCACGACGCCCCTCACCTTGCAATTGCTTACGGCGGTAATGAAAACCGGATCGAACGCAACGAAATTTATCATGTTGTTCAGGAAACAAGCGACGCCGGCGCTTTGTACACCGGACGCGACTGGACAACTCAGGGGAATATCATCGAAGAAAATTATATTCATGATCTCGGAACTTCCGATTCACACGGGACAATGGGTGTTTATCTCGACGACTGCGATTGTGGCGATACAATCCGGCGCAACGTTTTTTATAAAGCGAGCCGTGCGGTTTTCATCGGCGGCGGACGTGATAATGTTGCAGAAAACAACCTTTTTATTGATTGTTATCAGGGAATCAGTCTGGATTCTCGCGGTATGACGTGGAAACAATGGAATTCACCGAACGATTCCAGTTGGCAATTGGAACGAAAAGCCAAAGAACTCAATTATCAGAATCCGCCGTGGAGCGAACATTATCCGAAATTGGCAACAATAATGCAAAACGAACCGAAAGCTCCGCTCGGCTGTGTTTTTCAACGGAATGTGATAATCGATTGTAAACAATGGATCCATCTCGATAATAACGTACTAAAACTTCTGGAACGAACTGATTTGAAGGACAATATTATTGTTTCCGATAATGTTATTGTTGAAAACACGGTTAAAAGCGCTGATGATAAACTCCCCGAAAAAGAAAAATTATTACAAAAATATGTCGGTAACATTGAACCGGAATTTGTAGATCGGGGCAAACAAGACTTTCATTTCAAACCGGATTCTCCGTTACAAAAACTTTTGTCGGAACATTTTGAACCGATTCCATTTGAAAAAATCGGAATTTTTGTTGATAAATACCGGACGTCGTTACCGAAAAACAATTGAAAATTAGTAATCTTGCTAATGTTTCAATAGAATTTTTTATTCACAAATTTTCACGAATTATCATAAGGGCAGTTCTAATAAGTTCAGTTTTTATAGAGGGTTTGATAGTTATGGGAAAAATATTATTTTTTCTCAAAAAGAGACGGGAATTTTGTCGGCTCTCGTAAGACCGAGAAAATGTTGGAACGAAAGACGATCGCGAATTTGCAATTTGGTTTGTTCGTCGGAAAGGTTGTAAAGATATTTGAGGACAAGAACTTTGCAGACGAGGACGTTATTGTAGGGCTTTTTTCGTGCTTTGGGTTGCGGTTTCACGGGACGAGCTTGATCAATCAAGGGACGAAAATGCTCAAAGTCAACAAGACCGGAGAGTTTCGGTAAAAAATCGTTGATTTCGTAAATTTTTTCGAGTTGTTTCTCGGTATCGAACATCGAAAGTTGCGACATTGGAATAAATAAATAAATAAATAAAAGGAACGGACGGACTAAAAACTCTAAAAGATAATCATAAAGGACGCTCTCAATCTTGTAAAGGAGGAGAGGAGGTGATTAGAACCGCCCTTATGTAAAAAATAATTATGCAACAATACCACTTTGTGATGAAAACAATCATTTGCCCCACTTTGAAAAATATTCGTGATTCTTCGTTCTTCGTGGTGAAAAAATATTTTCAAAAAAAAATTCCAATTTCTCGACAATTCGTATTGACGTCGCGGATTATTTGCGCATAATAAAGATTAATACACTTTACTGAATTGACAAGATCGCTGTGATTTTTGTCATTTCAATTTCAAAAAACAAAAAAATGTAGAAGGAGTTTCGACTATGAAAAAGTTGAACAAAGCGTTTGATTTTCTTGAACTTCGGCAGAAT
>JAISZO010000277.1 GCA_031269105.1 Planctomycetaceae bacterium
CAGTAGAATTCGGTCGTAACATCCCTGCACTCCTGTGTTATCATCCCCAGCCTAAAACGAAATGATAACCTATCTGAGTACCTTTGAAAAGGTTTGTTTATTGACGTTGGGAAGTATAACAAGCACTTCCAAAAGCATCTCTGTCCGCTTTTCGGACAATTGATCCAATTGTTCTTCCGTGAGCGACATTCCACAACCGTCTCCATGAGGAAGCGGTTCAATCGGTCCAATACCTATGTAAGTAAAACCTTGTGATTCTAAAAAATCAGCAACTTTTTTTATGTCAGGAAAATCGTGTGTTAAATTTGCTCGAACCTTGACCTTTGGTAATTTCTTTTTCCGAAATATTTTATCGGCATAAATTGCATTTTCTAAAATGATGTCAAATCGATCAATACCATCCAAACATGGACGATTGGCATTGTGCATTTCGCGCCATCCATCCAAGCTTACAAACAAGATAAAGTTATTCTCCGAAATATAATCGGCGACATCTCTCGTCCGGGGATGTCGAGGAAGGGCTGTGTGACGAATTACATGTAGCATCCGATGTTGAAGCACTGCAATTTCTATCCACGTGTGTCCCGGTACAGTATTGATCAGCATCTGTACAGTCTGCACCATCACCCCAATCCGCATAATCATTTTTGTGAACACCACATCCCACATCGGGTACGGTATCACTGCAAACGCTATCAGTCGTACCACTCAGAACATGTTGATGACCACAGAGTTCATCAGTATCAGTCTCTCCACCAGCCAACGTTTTACCACAATGTTCATCAGATTGATGATTGTCATTACAGTCACCGCAGGATTGATCCGCATCACCACCTGTTGTATTGCATGAATTGTCTATATCAAGTGTTGGTGAAGGATTGTAAGATATTCCGCAATTATTATCCGAATCTGGTGAGGTTGGAGTACATGCTTCATCAACGTCCGTTCCATTTGGTCCATCTGTCGTTCCACCTGTTGCAGGCTTCCCGCAATTTAAATCAATGCTATTTTCGGGTTTCTGTCCACAATTATTATCAGGGTCATTTGAAACACTACAGTTTTCATCTGAATTGTTCGAGGAACCACCGCACGTGGCACCTGTTGTTCCCTCTCCGCATGCAAAGCCAATTGAGGACCGCCAAGCAGAAAGTCAACGATGGTGACACTCACAAGACCGCCGCCGACTTTGCGAATAAATTTTCTGCGTGTTAGATTTTCGAGAAAATGATCATTCATGAGTAGTTCTCCTTTTTAGGTAAGTTCGTACGACAGCGATAACCATCAACACCGCTCCCAATCCTATAAGAAACCAAGAAAAGGAGACCGTGCAACAGGAGCAAGCTGAAAACGTTTGTATTCCTCATCATTACGGAATTCAAGTTTTTCATCGTACACCCAATTCGGATTGATCGCCATCAGTTGATTATGTACTTTAGTCTGTTCTTTTTCGAGCTTTGTTACTTCTTCAGGGTAATGCAAACGGTAATAAGTATCGTAAACATTAAAAAGAGCTGTGTTTGCTACTCTGATTTCAAAATGGTCGATCAAATTCTTTGGTATTCGGAGTTTTTCAACAATATGAGGAATTTTTTCAATTTTTTGAGATTCCAAACGCTTCGCATAATTGAGAAATTCAGACCATTGAGATTCTTCCGATCCTTTCATTTCGGGAATAGGAAGATTTTCTGCCTCCGAGTTTTGATCCATAGAAAACCTTTTCATCATCATTCCCGCCCAGAAAAGCAACGGTTGATGTGATCCCGGGTGTTTTTTCCACTCCTTCTCGAAAACCTCCATGTGAATTTTAGCCGCAACACTCCGTTGCCAGTCTCGATAAAATTTTTTGTCCTCATTGTTTTGAAGCTGAGAGAAAAATTCTCTGTCTTCTTTTGCAAACGGAGTGCTTACTTCCAAGCGTTCGTGATCAAGCCAATCCATTGCCCTTTGAAAGCCGGGATCACTCTTTCGTGTTGTCTCCAAAAGCTTTTTATGCCGCTTTGTCAAATCACGATACTCGCTGACAAGTTTCTGATATTCCTCCCTTTTTTCCGGAAGAATTGTACTTTTTTCTTGCCCCGGTGTCCAAGTTTGTGTGTTCATGAAAATCAAAAGCATCAATAATATTGAATTTTTTGAGATCAATGTTTGCATAATATGCTCCTTCCATTTGAAAATTTTGCTAAGCGTTTTTTTGCGTGAAAATTTTCGGCGAATTAAATACACATCTATATTAATGTGTTTCATCTAAAAAACAGACACGTTTCAGGAAAATTCAGAGACGAGTCGAATTACATTGAATTGCGTGTGACGACATTTTTTCCCATCGGACGCGGCTTATTACGTCGTTCCGCCCGCAAACGCGCCCGCCGATTCGTTTCGCTCGGTTTTTCATAATGCTCGCGACGTCGCATTTCCTTCTTAATACCGCTTCGTTCCACCAATTTGCGGAAACGCCGTACTGCGTCAGTAATTGACTCTTTGTCTCTTAATGTCAGCTTGACCACTCACAACCCCTTTCATCATTTTAAATAAAATTATCATCACTTGCTCACACAAAACAAATGACATCGCCGAATAATTTTGCAACAGAAATCAATAATAATAATGAACTTTCATTCAATTCCCAACAAAATCAGGAAAATTTTATCATGTTTTTTTGTCTGGCAACCCCCCATTTTCCTGTCAACAGCCCAATTCAAGATATTTTTTTCAGAGAATCTTTTTTTATTGGCAGAATTTTCTCGCTAAAATACCTTGCCTCGTTGAGAAAAGTCTTCTTTTGGAGAAGGGATGAAAATAGCGAGTCATTCCTGATTCCTTTTCGTTGACTGCGTTGGCATATTGGCAAAGATGATTGTTTTCAAGGTGAGTTCCATAATGATTATCTCAAGGGTTTTTTGAAATATTTCCGTTTTCATCTTCATCTTGATTGTTCGAGAAAATGATCATTAATTGGTAAACCTCCTTTTTAGGTAAATCGTACAATAGCAACAACCATCAACACCGTTCCCAATCCTATAAGAAACCAAGAAAAAGGAGATCGAACAACCGAACGAAAATGAAATCCTTGATAATCATCAATACTGCGAAATTTATTTTTTCATGAGAGATAAATATCCTATAAACAAATCTAAAGTCACTGAACAACAATCAGTATTATTAATCATTGTTCAATTATGACTAATGGTTAAAATCTATTATTGGGAAAATTATGTTTGGTTTGCAATGTTCTACTCGCCGCATCCAACAGAGCTATAAATAGGATTATTGGGTGCTGGACAAACCGGATAGAGTACGTCGTTAAATCTTCCTTTACAATACAAACGTAAAATCAATTTTCAGTGATTATAATCGGCGTTTTTGCTTATGCAACAGAGTCAGGAACAAAAAATTCAAAATATTTTGCGGCGCTCTATTTCATTGTTTCCCGTTCTGATAAAATAAAAAGTTTAAAGTGAAAACAAAATAATAAACTCCGCGTTTCCGCAACGGAAACTTTCCGGCGCAAATTGAAATTGCGAGGAGACAGGTTATCGGAATCTGATTCCTATTTTTTGCGGCTTTCATAGAACACAAAAAGTTAATGAATGACTCCCATCGCTTCTTCGTTTCACATCGGTTCTCTCTTGATTGATCCTCCGTTATTGTCCGCTCCGATGGCGGGATTTACGAATTTGGCGTATCGTGAAATTTTGCGGCGCTTCGGCGGAGTTGGATTGATTGCAACGGAGATGATCAGCGCGAGATCGTTTATTTACAAAGAAGCGCACGGCGAAGACGCTCCGTCGCGGCTTTGGGGAATTGCCGACGAACCGCGTCCGTTATCGGTGCAGATTTGGGACAATCAGCCGGAAACGTTGGCATATTTTGCGGAGACGTTAACGCGCGATTATCAGCCGAGCGTGATTGATTTGAATTTCGGATGTCCCGCGCCGGCGATTGCGAAAAATTCGGCAAGCGGCTCTTATTTGCTGAAAACGCCGGAAAAAGTTGGGGCGATTGTCGAGCGTGTTGTGCGGGCGGCGGGAAAAATTCCAGTAACGGCGAAAATCCGGCTCGGTTGGACGCGCGGAACAATCAATGCAATTGACGCGGCGCAAGCGATAGAATCGGCGGGCGGCGCGGCGTTGACTGTGCATGGACGGACGGCGCAAGAGATGTACTCCGGCAAAGCCGATTGGGACGCAATCGCCGCAATCAAACCGCATTTGAAACGGATTCCGCTTATCGGCAACGGCGATATAAAATCGGCGGAACAGGCGGCGGAAATTTTTCGCAAATTTCCGGTGGACGGCGTGATGATCGGACGCGCAGGATTGGAAAAACCTTGGATTTTCCGGCAAATTTCGCAACTTTTACGCGGCGAAGAATTGCCGACGGAACCGCCGCTTGCGAAACAGCGCGACTTGTTGTTACGGCATTTTGATTTGCTTGCGAGTCAAACGGGCGTAGAAAAAGCGGTCATTCTTATGCGAAAATACGCGGCGTGTTACTCGAAAGGAAAACGCGGCGCACGCCAATTCCGCACCGCTGTTTGCACCGCACGCAACGAAACCGAATTTCGCAAGATTGTGCAAGAATTGTTTCCCATAGAAACATAAAGCAACCTCTCAAAATCTCTTTATTGTTCACTATAAAGGACGCAAAATTTTACAAAGAAATTTTTAAAATATTTCATAATCTATTCTGTTTCAATAAATTCTTCGGCGCTTCTTCGTGGCAAAAAAAGTTTTTAGAAATACCAGCGTAAATTTCCAATCATTTTCTATAATTTTTTCTACAACTGTTGCGGCGTCGCTTATTTTCAGAAAAATTGCTCTTGACGTAAAATCAGCTCGTCTGTTATATTAAGCATAATAGATACAATCGGCGTAAATTTTAGATATTCAAGGAAGAGTCAAATGACAAAAGTCGCTCTTTTAGCGGGAGGATTGGGAACTCGGTTTGCGGAAGAAACCGACTTAAAACCGAAACCAATGGTTAATATCGGGGAGTTTCCGATATTGTGGCATATTATGAAATATTTTTCTATGTTCGGCATGGAAGATTTTTATGTTGCCACAGGATATAAAGGCGAAATCATCAAAGATTATTTTGCCAATTACCGCACGACCAGCGGAAGCGTTATGGTGGATTTGAGAACGGGACAGATTAAAACTTACGCCACGCCGCCGGAACAATGGCGGGTTCATCTCATCGAAACCGGACTTGCGACGCAAACCGGCGGGCGGGTTCGTCGAATGGCGGAATGGTTAAACGCGTCGGAACCGTTCATCGTAACTTACGGCGACGGATTGGCAAACGTTGATTTGCACGCGCTTTTGAAATTTCATCAATCGCACGGCAAACTGGCGACAATGACGGCGGTTCGACCTCCGGCGCGGTTTGGGGCAATCAATTTTGACGGCGATCGCGTGACGTCGTTCAGCGAAAAACCGCAATCCGGCGAGGGTTGGATCAACGGCGGTTTTCTCGTGTTTGAGCCGGGAATTTTTGATTACCTGCAAAGCGACGCGGATTCGCTGGAATATCACGGATTGGAAAGAATCGCCGCCGACGGACAATTGATGGCGTTTCGTCACGACGGCTTTTGGCAGTGCATGGACACGTTGCGCGATAAACTTTATCTTGAACAATTATGGAAAGAAGGCAAAGCGCCCTGGAAAATTTGGCGAGACCGCGTCGCGTTGCGGGTTGTTCGCGCGGCGTAATTATTTTTATCTACGAAGGATCGCGAAACATTTTATTGCGATCAACACTTCCCAAAGACCGGTTGCAAAGGTAAAATAAACGTAAAATAGAGAAAAGAGAAAACGCAATGTCTAAACTTATTCAAGCGCAACACGACAAACTTTTCCGAAAAGTATTTGGAAAAAAAGAAAACGCCGCAAACCTGATACAGGAATATCTTCCGGCAGATATGTCGTCGCCAATCAATTTTAAAAAGATACAGCCGTTGCCGAACAACGATTTTGGAACGAGTTTAGACGAACATATCACGGATTTGCGGTTCATAGCGCCGACAAAAGACGGGAAAAATGAAGCAATGGCGATGATTCTTACCGAACATAAAAGTTATCAAGATGATAATGTGAGTTTTCAAGTTGGTATCGATTTATTCGCCGGTTGGAGAACATGGTGGATATTTAAAGGAAGACCGAATTTGAGAATTCATCCGTTACCCGGTCCGATTCTCTTTATTTTATACAACGGAAAAGAACCCTTTAACCTCTTTCGGTTTCGCGACCTTGTTGCGAAAATTAAAGGACTCGAAATCTTTGTTCCCGATTTTGAAATCTGGGTCGTTGATTTATCAAAGATTCTGCCCGAAGGTATGAAAGGAACTCCTTTCACGCGGGCAAATTTACTTGCTCTTAAATACGGCGGCGAAGGAACTATCGCAAAACGCTTGCCGGAAATTTTTGAACCGTTCAAAGATTTACCGGTCAATGAGGAAATTAAAGAAAATACCCAAGACGTTTTAACCTACGCGGAATCTGTTGACGAACTTGATACGGATACCGTGCAGGAAGCGTTAAAATTTATCTTTCCCAAAAATGAGGTGAAAATTATGACGAATGTTATGTTTAAAGATGTTGAAGCCAGAGGGCAAGCAAAGACCATTATTGTATTTCTCAAAGCACGTTTCAATGATGTACCGAAAGAAATTATTCAAAAAATTACGTCGATTAAGAGTCCTACTAAACTTGACGCATTAGCTAAATTTATTGTTAAATGTCAGTCACTTGAAGAATTTACAAGTAAATTGAAATAGACGGTAAAAATAACTCTGTAAGTCTGCGGGGAACAATCGATTTTGTTTACAGTTTAAGGATAATTCGAGTCAAACTAGAAGAGCATAGAGAAACTTTGCAATATCCTAAAAATATTGCAAATCACCCTTTCGGTCTCTTGCCTTCAGCCAAAAAACAATCAAGGACGTTATGTTATTTCAAAATATTTACGACAAATCGCGGGTTTTCATTACGGGACATACGGGATTCAAAGGAAGCTGGCTGACGGCATGGTTATTTCGTCTTGGCGCTGAAATTTGCGGCTTTTCCGACCAACGATATACGGAACCATGCCATTACGCTTTGTTGAATCCGAATATCCGCGACGAATGCGGCGATATTCGCGACTGTGATTGGCTTGTGGATGTGTTGGGAAATTTCTCGCCGGATATTGTATTTCATCTGGCGGCGCAACCGCTCGTTCGACGTTCCTATCGCGATCCGTTGGAGACGTTTTCGACCAATATTCTTGGTACGGCGAATTTACTTCAGGCATGTTGTCAAACGCCGTCGGTGAAAGCGATTGTTGTTGTCACGACCGATAAAGTTTATGAAAATCGAGAATGGCATTGGGGTTATCGTGAAAATGATTCGCTCGGCGGTTACGATCCTTACGCGGCGTCAAAAGCATGTACGGAAATTATTGCGGCAAGTTTCCGCCGTTCGTTTTTAGAAGAAAAAAATATATTGCTGGCGACTTGTCGGGCGGGTAACGTTATCGGCGGCGGCGATTGGGGCGAAGACCGATTGATTCCCGACCTTGTCCGCGCGGCGGCAAAAGAAAAAATCACGCCGATTCGGACGCCGCAGGCGGTTCGTCCTTGGCAGCATGTTTTGGAACCGTTGGCGGGATATTTGCTTGTCGGACAAAAATTATTGGAAACCGAAAAAACATTTGCCGACGCATGGAATTTCGGTCCCGATACGGAATCAAATGTTTCGGTCGGAGAAATAACGCGGCTTGCATCCAAACATTGGAAACAGATTCGCGTGGAATCGTCGATGAAATCCGCCGCGAAAACGCCGTATCATGAAACTTCGTATTTGACGCTCGACAGTTCTAAAGCCCGTCAATTGTTACATTGGAAACCTATTTGGAATATCGAAGAAACCGTCGCGCAAACAATCCGATGGTATAAACATTATTATCATGCGGGAGAAATTCTCACGGAAAAACAATTAGACTTGTTTATCGAAAACGCGGCAAACTCCAATGTTGTTTGGAACGTGCCGCAAACGGCGGAAAAGAAAAAAGCGGGATAATGTTTTACAAATAAGGAATTGAATTCCAGATTTGTAAAGAATTTTAGAAGTTTATACATCATGGAACATATTTGATATGATAAATCGGGAAATTATTGAGTATATCAAACTAACGTCGGCTAAAATGCCGGTCATATCAATTACGGGACCGCGTCAATCGGGAAAGACCACGCTTGCAAAGATGTGTTTTCCCCATTACGATTATGTCAATTTGGAAAATCCTGATGTATTGGAAGAGGCAAAGTCCGACCCGCGTCTTTTTCTGACACGTTTTCGAACCGGCTTAATCCTTGATGAAATTCAACTTTTTGGAAATGAAAGGAAAGGTTCTTGCTGTTTTCGAACCGGCTTAATCCTTGATGAAATTCAACGGTTTCCCGAATTATTTTCCTACGTTCAAACAATCAGCGACGAACATAACCGCACAGGAGAATTTATTTTAACCGGTTCGCAAAATTTTTTATTGTCGGCAAAGATTTCACAAAGTTTGGCGGGACGCGTCTTTGTCGCTCATTTGTTGCCGTTTAGTATATCTGAATTAAAATCGGCAGATTTTCCAATGGAAGATTATGCGGATTATATTTTGAAAGGATTTTATCCGCGAATTTATGATAAAGACATTGAACCGAATTTGTTTTATCCTTCCTATATTCAAACATATACGGAACGGGATTTGCGGCAAATTGTCAATGTTTCCAACTCGTTTTTGTTTCAGAAATTCATGCGGCTTGCGGCAGGACGAATTGGACAATTACTCAACTATAATAATATTGCCAGCGAATTGGGAGTTGATTTGAAAACTGTAAAATCATGGTTTTCTATTTTAGAAACGAGTTTTATTATTTTTTTCCTTCAACCGCACCATCAGAACTTTTCCAAACGTCTTATCAAAACTCCGAAATTATATTTTTACGATACGGGACTTGTTTGCAGTTTGTTAGGGATTCGTGAAAAAGAAGATTTGGAATCTCATTGGGCAAAAGGATCGCTTTTTGAAAATATGATAATTGCCGACCTGATGAAAAATTACTGGAACTGCGTTAAAATTCCGCCTTTGTATTTTTGGCGAGATAACACGGGAAATGAAATTGATTGTTTAATTGATGAAACCAACAAAATTAAAAGCGTTGAAATAAAATCTTCGACAACGATTTCCGCCGATTTTTTCAAGGGATTAAAATTTTATAAGAATTTGAACGAAACGACGATACCGTTTCTCATTTACGGCGGAGAAGAAAATAAAATACGAAAAGAAGCGAAAATCGTTGCGTGGAATAATAGTAAGACATTATAAAGTTTTCGGCGTTATCCTCGTTTGGGGATTGAGATATTGCAAAAAGTTGTCGTATGTTTGCGGCGATTTTCAAGAGTCCGAAAATGACGCAAGCAAAAATCGCTCGTACAACGCGACGATGAAATTCTTGCGGAGACTTTGGACGACGGACTACAAGTTACCGAAAACAATAAAAACAAATTTTCAAAATTAGTAATGAATCATTAAAGGAGTTTTATAAAATGGAAACGCTTCATTTAGTAACAGAACAAAATCAGGAAAAAAGCGCTGATACTTGTATGTCGCTGCATATTTCCTGGGGGGGGGGGGGGGGGGGGCCCGCGGGGGGGGGGGGGGGGGGGGGGGGGGGGGGGGGGGGGGGGTGGGAGTGGA
>JAISZO010000293.1 GCA_031269105.1 Planctomycetaceae bacterium
GATAAAGTTAGGGGGAGCAGGGAGGTCGTCCTTGACAAAATTTTAGAAAAATCTATTATTCGTATTATAAGGTTTTATGAAACTTTGTAAAGAACGGGGTCGTTAGCGAAATGAGTATAGTTATCGGAATTATCGATATATTTGTTCAAAAATATCAATCGAATGACGCCGAAAAACGTATCAAAAAGTAAAGATATACTCTTTTCGCTAACGAAACAGCGCTTATCAAGTTGGCATCGCTGTTAAATCCTAAATTCCAATCGTTCAAAATAGCCGTATCGTTGGCGAATGGAGTATATTTCATGCCAATCCTTCTTATTTTTTGTGTTATTCGGGTCGTAGAAGTCGCAAGGGTCGTTTTTACGGTACGTCGAAAGACGTTTCTTTTGGATTTTTAGCCGCCGATAGTCGAGATGTACGAATACGTGTTTTAGCGTCGTTTTGAAATTGAGTTGAGAATTTCCTATAATTTTTTACTTGTTTCTCCAAAATATTTACTATCATCTATTCATCATAAGTTAAATTCAAGTATGATTGTTTTTTGAGGAGATTAATTGTTTTAAACAATCTTCTCGGAACAATAATCATGATCATTTGAACATATCGGAATTTATGTCCACAGAACAACAGATTTATTCAACAGGCGACACAATTATTTTGGCAAATCCTCACTGGGAACATTCAGGAATGTTCGAGCGTCCCCATGCGTTGCGATTTACGTACTCGTTACCTTACGGCGCGATTCTCCGCGAGAACGGCGTGCAGTTTGTCGTTATGAGCCGCTCCGCGACATCCATGAAATTATTACTTTACGACGACGTGAAGGACTCCGATCCCTCGGAAATCATTGCGTTTGACCGTGAAGAAAACCGTTGGGGAGACGTCTGGAGTATTTTTGTGCCGGGAATCGGCGCGGGACAATTGTACCATTATCAAGCCGACGGTCCTTTCGATCCGCAGAAAGGGCAACGGTTCGACGGAAAAGCGCGTCTCATTGATCCTTACGCCAAAGCGCTTGCCGGAGATTTTTTGCCGCCTCGCGACGGTGTTTTGCGTCCGCCGAAATGCGTGGTGATCGACGACGACAATTTCAATTGGCACGACGACCGCCACATCAAACGCGACCTCTCCGAAACAATCATTTATGAGATGCATGTTCATGGATTTACGCAATCGAAAAACAGCGGCGTCAAATCTCCCGGAACGTATCTCGGCGTGATTGAAAAAATTCCGTATTTGCAATCGCTCGGCGTGACGGCGGTAGAACTGATGCCGATTCACGAATTTCCGATTCTCGACACAAACGGTCAGAAAAAAATCAACGCCAATTATTGGGGTTACGACACGATGGCGTTTTTCTCGCCGCATCGCGGTTACGCAAGCGGCGGCGAACCAGGTTCGCAAGTCCGCGAATTTAAAGAAATGGTGCGCGCACTGCATCAGGCGGGAATCGAAGTCATTCTCGACGTCGTTTATAATCATACCTGCGAAGGAAACGAACACGGTCCGACGCTTAGTTTCAAAGGACTTGAAAACCGCGTCTATTACATGCTGGAAAACGGTATGTATTACAAAAATTATTCCGGTTGCGGCAATACGGTCAACGGCAATCATCCCATTGTGCGCGAAATGATTTTCAACAGTTTGCGACATTGGGTTCATAATTATCATATTGACGGTTTTCGGTTCGATCTTGCGTCGATTTTCAGCCGCGATCAATCGGGAAGTATCATTCCCAATCCGCCGACGGTAGAAACGATTCAGGAAGACCCGCTTTTAGCGGACACCAAGATCATTGCCGAAGCGTGGGACGCTGCGGGAGCGTATCAAGTCGGCTCTTTCGGCAACCGGCGTTGGGCGGAATGGAACGGTAAATACCGCGACGACGTGCGGAAATTCTGGCGCTGCGATCCGCACATGACCGGTGCGATGGCAACGCGGCTTTCCGGTTCGAGCGACTTGTATCAGCATAATAATCGGTCGCCGTTTTGTAGTATCAATTTGATTACGTCGCACGACGGATTTACGCTGAACGATTTAGTCAGTTACAACGGGAAACACAACGAAGCAAACGGCGAAAATAATCGCGACGGCGACAACAACAATTACAGTTGCAATTACGGCGTTGAAGGTCCGACATGGAAGCGCGACGTTGAAGCGGCGCGGATTCGGCAAATCAAAAACATGCTGGCAACGCTCCTTTTGAGTCAAGGCGTTCCGATGCTTGTTTCCGGCGATGAATGTCGCAGAACGCAGCGCGGCAACAACAACGCCTACTGTCAAAATAATATTATTTCGTGGTTCGATTGGAAATTGCCGCGAAAACATGAAGATATTTTACGTTTTTGCCGTTCTTTGATTATGTTTCGTCGCCAGGAACCCATTGTGCGTCAACGTCATTTCCTGACCGGACAACCGCCGAAAACGGGACGTCTTCCCGACGTCAGTTGGTATGGACCATCCGGCGGCAACGTGAATTGGGGCAACGGATTAGAACGAAGTTTAATCTGTTTGCTCTCGGCGATGCAAGACGCGGAAGAAAATACGCCGTCGCAGCGTCATTTATTAATGATGTGTCATGCTGGCACGGAACCGCAGGAATTTCGATTCCCCGACGCGGCGAAAAAATTTCGATGGCAACTGTTTCTCGATACGTCCGCGCAGCCGCCAAACGACATTTATCCGAATCTTGACGGTCCGCTTGCTAACGTCAATAAACCGCTAACGCTCGAATCCATTTCGATGCGCGTATTCCTTGCGGCTTGCGATAATCCTTCCGCACGCAAGAAAAAATAAAAACGATAATACGTTCCAATTAAAGCGCGTAGCGTAAGCAAATATACCCTTCACATTTGAATTTTCGGTTTTTGAACGCGGAACGCAAAAATTTTTTACTAAAAATTTCATGTTATTCCGAGATTTCCGTGTTCAAGACAATAAAAACGAAAAATCGAATTTTAAGGCGTCATGAATAGGACTGCGCTTTCCCTTCGATCTTCAATAATTTCGTTTCGCGCCGAGTAAGATTTTCAATCGTATTGCGGAGTGGAAAGTAAAATCGGCAAGCCGACAATATAGCGAGTCAACGGCGGATTGACGTGAAAAACGTCGTAACGAAATGCTTCATAAAAATAAACGGACGCGCCGATGTAACCGGTTTCGTTGCGGTTGAGAGAATTTGAATAGGATAATATCAATATTAAAAAACATAAAAGCAGAATAAAAACAATATAGGGTGCCTCTAACAACCGCATCTTTTCTTGCAATCCTCATTTTCTCCGATGGATTCGCACGATCCGAAAATTTACCGCCGTCTTTGCAACGCTTAGCGTTCTCGAAATTTTTACACCGCAACAACAGACGATTTGGCATTATTGAATTGTAAAACGTCTGACGATGTGCATTGCAATAATGCTTCCGGCAATTTATGCTCGAAAATAATTTTTCCTTCGTTGTTACGGACAATAATTAAAAATTGCTGCGCTAACCATTCCACTTGAATATCTTTTCCAATAAAACGGTAGCCCGCAAAATGAAGATTTCTCGAAAGCACGCTTTGATGAAACGGCTCGTTTTCCACAACGCCATGCTGCGAAAGAAGTTCTAATACTTTTTGATAAATAGTATCGATTGCCTGCGAAGAAATAATCATACGTTAACTCAAATAATCATAGAAACAGATTTCAAAAAACGGACGTCAGCGTTGTTTTTCAATATCGTTGACGTATCACAATAGATACTTTAGTATTAAGATTTGTAATTAAAAACAAAATACTTTGAAAAAACATCATTGATTTCAGTTTTTTTCCGCGATTTTTGTTAAAAATGAAAGCAAAAACATTATTTTTATCTATTTTAGTTAATTTGACGTCGTTTTTGCTTTTTATGAGAAATTTTGAGTAGAAAATCCAGAAACTTATGAGTATAATAGTCATTTTAGAGCCGTTATGGAAATTTTGCGGGCGTCTCTGAAACCTACGAGATTCCTTTAATACGAACAATTTGTGGAAAGTGACAGTCATGAACTTTGAAAAAGGAAATACGGTCGGAATCGATCTTGGAACAACATTTTCGTCTATTGCGCAAGTCAATGAAAACGGAGAGCCGACGCCGATTGAAAACGAAGACGACGATGTGGAAACCGCCAGTTTGATTTTATTGGCGGAATCGGGACATGTGATTGTCGGTCCCAACCGCAACCGCGCCGCAATGGAAGACCCGGAAAACGTGGTTGAGCGAATCAAACGTCACATGGGCGTTTCTTCTTATAAACGCACGTTTGACGGACGCGAAATTACGCCGGAATTTATCTCCGCGCTCATCTTAAAAAAACTCAAACAAGACGCAGAAAAGCGGATCGGCGCAATAAGCAACGCAGTCATCACGGTGCCGTATTATTTCAACGACTCCCGCCGCAAATCAACGCAAGACGCGGGAAAAATCGCCGGTTTTAACGTTATTGACATTATCAACGAACCGACTGCCGCGACGTTGACGTACGCGTGGCATCGCGGCGAACTTGGCGTGACTCACGTGAAAATGGACAAGCCGCGACGTATTCTCGTTTATGATCTCGGCGGCGGAACATTCGACTCGACGATTGTGGAATATACGCCGACGCATTTTCACGTTCTCGCAACCGACGGCGACGTCAAACTCGGCGGCGTGGATTGGAACGACCGGCTCGCTGATCATGTGTTAAAAGCGTTTCAGGAAAAATACGGAATTGACGCGTCCGCTTCCGCAAAAGCGCTTCAGGTTTTACGAAACGATTGCGACCTCGCAAAAATTCGGCTCACGAAAGAAACGGAAACGACCATCAGTTTTCGTCACGAAAGCAAGTCGATTATGGTGCGAATAACGCGGGACGAATTTGACCGCTTGACCGCCGATTTATTGCAGCGAACCGCCGATACGACGGAATTTGTTCTTGAACAAGCGGATTTGGAATTTGGTCAATTAGATGCGATTGTGCTTATCGGCGGTTCAACGTTAATGCCGCAAGTGCCGCGAATGCTTAAAGAATTGACCGGACTTGATCCTTATACGGAACTCGATCCGCATACGGCGGTTGCAAAAGGCGCGTCGATTCACGCCGCAATTCTTGAGGCAAAATACCGATCCAACAATACGGAAAGCAACGAAAAACTACGCCGCATGTTTGAAGGAATCCATCAGGAAGACGTCAACTCGCACGGATTAGGAATTGTCGCCATTGATCCGAAATCGGGAAAAGCGGTCAATCACATTATGATTCCGCGCAACACGACGCTGCCATATTCCAAATCGCAAACGTTCCAAACGAACAAACCGAATCAGTCGCGTATTAGCGTTCAGGTTTTGGAAGGCGACGCACCCGATCCGATTGCGTGTTCGTTACTTGGAAAGTGCCGCATTACCGGACTGCCCGACGAATTGGCGAAAGGAACGCCGGTTGAAGTAACGTATTCCTTTGACAAATCGGGACGTATTTCCGTCAGCGCGCGCGAAAAAGTATCGAATCAAGAAGCCAACATTGAAATCGAACGCAAAGGCGCGCTGACCGACGAACAAGTCGATACGTTTATGGAAATTGCGTCGGAATACGTTGTGGAATAAGATTTTTCCGAGCGCTTATATTTTGGCGCAACGTTTTTTGAAAAAGTCGGAAAAGTATTTTGTCGGGGCGCGTTCTTTACGCCCCAATTGAACAAAAAAGCCGGCGCTTCCAGCGACATGTATGCTAATCGTCCTATTGAAAGGGATTTGCTGTATCTGTCGCGATTCTAGAGTTGGCGTCGCTTCATTTTGTCCTGAAATTTCTCGTGCGGACAGCGTTTTCAACTTTCTAGATTTTTAATTTTACGCCTATTTTGAAAAACTAATTCCTCCCCCTCTGAACTCGTAGCTCCTTCCGACTCAAAGAGAACTACTTTTGACTCAACGGTAGCTACTTCCGGCTTAAAGGTAGCTACCGAAAGCTTAAAAGCGCTTGCAAAACCGTCATTTTGGCAGGTCTCTCAAAGGAGAAGAAAAATCCCCCAAAATTACGGCAAAATCTCGTAGAAACGTTGGAAAATATTAGGAAACGAGTTGTCTTTTCAGAAATTTCATTCGCCTGCGAACGGGTTCGGCGGAAAAAACGCCGAAAAACAATTGGGATTTTAGTTTTTAATTTTTAACTTCTCTGCGCCTTAGCGCCTCCGTGTGAAAACATTTCTCACACAAAGGCGCAAAGTCACGGAGATTTTTATTCCTTATAATAAATTTTCGTAAAAATCGTTCTTGTATTTTTTCGTCGCAGATTTATGACCAACGCTCCGGGCGGATTGTTTCGGCGATAAGCGTTTTCATTTTTTCTTCGCCAATTCGATCACGCCATTTCGCAAGCGACGTACTAGGAAAGACCGCTTGAGTTTGAAAGAACGTTTTGTAAAACAAGTCGGCGAATTCGCGCTCAAAACGAGACCAATGAAGGGAACTTCTCAAAACATTCAATAAATATTCTTTCGACAGGATTAACATGATTGACAGGAGAGATTGGAATAAAAAATCTTGTCAATCCTGTCTAAAAATAATTTTTTAGACATACTCTTAATTTGGTTTGCGAGAATGACGAGTTCGTGATTGAGATTGATTTGGCTATCGAGCCGGTTACGAATAACCGTATTGCCGGTTTTTCGTGAAACAGAAAGTCACAGCCGGCTGTGTTGCAAACCATTGGAAACCGCAAAAATAATCAGAATATTGTTCGATGCCAAACAACGAGCATCAAATACCCGCTTAAATTCCAGCGATTTACGAAGTCGCATTGTTCGTGAAAATATTCGGTTTTCATCTAATATAATGAATAACAATTCGTTAATAGTGAATCGTAAAATACTCAAAATATCAATAAAAATCGAGTATTCCAATTTTGACCGCGTCAGGAAATAAATATTTGTTACTTGCCGAATGACTGTTGGAAGTACAAAAATTATTATTTGATATTTTTATCGAATAATTTTTCTTTGTTGACAACAGCTTCACGCATTTGGCGTTCGACATTTTGGAGGAAATCATACTTTGCTTGTTGTTTGGCGTCGCGTTGCGGAATGGTAACGATATTTGGGTCTTCACC